>BGZO01000020.1 GCA_003864475.1 Candidatus Termititenax persephonae
TTCAAGCCTGTGTGGAGACCAAATCTCCGGTCATTTTGCAGGTGTCCAGCGGCTAAAGCTAAGTAAGCCGATTACGTCAGTTCGATTTAGCTTGCCATCCTTGTTGGAATCATAAGGAGCAAAGAGACGATTGTTTGCCGTTTCTATATGAAAATCGCTCATACAATCCTCCATTTTTTAGATTTCGTAAAATATATATACCCACTTTCCGTGAATTTATACATTGACGTAAAAATATTTTTAGGCTCGTTCCAAAACACTTGCCCATGTATCGATAGAAAATACTGTTTTCATGTATCAATTTTTTGTGAGGCTTTCTGGGGCAATTTTCTCCTGCCGTTTGGTTTGCCGAAAATCCCGCTTTGGGTTAAACTATTGCCCCTTTTTTAAATCAAGGAGCCGCCATGAAAGTATTAAAAAATAAACGCGATAATTTTACGGTAAGTTTGGAGATTGAGACGGAGTACGCTGATTTGCTTAAAGCGACCGAGCCGGCCTTTAGGGAGTTGGCCAAGGATGCCAAGATTCCAGGTTTCCGGCAGGGCAAAGCCCCGCGCCATATTTTTGAGAAGCATTACGGTACGGGGATTTTACTGGAACGTGCCTCAACCATCGTGATGAATGACTGCTACAGGCAGGCTGTCGAGGCGGAAAAACTCCAGCCCGTGGATTACCCCAAAAATGTTGACATTAAGGCTTTGGCGGCAGACAAGCCTTTTGTCTTTACCTTGACTGTTGATGTCAAGCCGGAAGTGAAGCTGGGCAAATACAAGGGTCTCAAGGGGCAGAAATTGTCTGGGGAAGTGCAGGCCGCGGAGATTGACAAGGAATTGGCGCAAATGCGCGAGTACCATGCCGAATACAAGGCGGTGGAGCGTCCCGCCCAAAAGGATGATTTGGTCGGCTATGCCATCAAGGCCTTTACGCTGGACGGCCAGCCCGTGGCGGATTTGACCAAGGAGCGTACTGGCACGCGGCTCGGCGCCAATTTTCTTTCGCCGGATTTTGAACAGGCCGTGATTGGTATGCAGTTGAATGAGACCAAGAAATTTAAACTCAAGGTCAATGCTGATTATTTTATTAAGGCCGTGGCCGGGCAGGAAATCGAGGCGGAAGTCCTGCTACTGGAAATCAAAGAGAGAGTCTTGCCGGAATTAAACGACGAATTTATTAAGAAAGTCAGTGCCAAACAGACGGTCGCGGAGATGCGCGCGGAGATTAAGAATGGTCTAGCCGCCCAGAAAAAGCAATTGTCGGACAACAAAATCCGCGAGACCATTGTCGAGGAGTTATTGAAAGAAAATGATTTTGCGGTGCCGGAAGCCTTGGTGCAGGACAAAGTTACGTTGCTCTTGCGCAATCTGGAAATGGATTTGCGCCAGCGCGGCTTGACCTTCGATAAATATTTGCCGATGGTCAATAAAAGTCTGGAAGATGTGCGGCGGGATTATCGTCCGACAGCGGAGAAACGCGCCAAGCTGGATTTACTGCTGGACAAAATCGCGGAAAAAGAAGGAATCCAGCCGTCGGACACGGCAGTGGATGATGAGTTGACGAGGATTTTGAACGACGGACGTAAAGAGCCGTTGCCGCCGGAGGAGTTGGCAAAATACAAAAAGTCCGTGCCGCCTGCGACCAAAGAACATATTGTGCGTTATTTGACTGAGGATAAGACTCTGGACTTTTTGCTAAATAACGCTAAAATAACCGGGTAGGTATATTGCGCCGGGTTTTGGGGTATAGATATGCCAGTAAATTTTAGGGGGTTTTCATGCCATACGTTCCAACAGTAATTGAGCAGTCAGCCAAAGGAGAGCGCGCCTTTGATTTGTACTCGCGGCTCTTGAAAGAGCGGATTATTTTTGTCAGCGACGAGATTAACGACGTAACCGCCGGACTGATTGTCGGCCAGCTTATTTTCCTCGCGGCGGAGGACAAAGAAAAAGATATTTCTATGTATATCAATTCGCCGGGCGGCGTGGTTACGGCTGGACTGGCGATTTATGACACGATGCAGTATATCGACCCTAAAGTTTCAACGATTTGCATCGGACAGGCGGCGAGTATGGGTGCGCTGTTGTTGGCCTCCGGCGCGACTGGCAAACGCTATGCTCTGCCCAACGCGCGGATTATGATTCATCAGCCGATTGGCGGGGCGCAGGGGCAGGCCACGGATATTCAGATTCAGGCCAATGAAGTGATGCGTTTGAAAAAAGCGATTAACGATATCCTCGTCAAACACACGGGCCAGACTTTAAAACAGATTGAGAAAGACACGGACCGCGACTTTTTTATGTCGCCGGAGGAAGCCCAAAAATATGGTCTGGTCGACGAGGTTATCAACCCCACCAAGCTGAAATAATATGGCGATGGGTTCTGGTTCGATTTGTTCATTTTGTGGCCGCCGCCGCGACCAGGTGCGTTCCATGATTACGGGGCTTTCGGGCGCGGTGATTTGCGACGAATGTATCAACAAGTGTAAAAAAATCATCGATGACGAATTTAACCCGCCCAGCCCCAAGGCGGATTTGCCGCCGGATTTTACGCTGGCTTCCCTGAAAATCCCGACCGAGATTCACGCTAATCTGGATAAATATATTATCGGACAAGAGAAAGCCAAGAAGATTATTTCCGTGGCGGTCTACAATCACTACAAACGCCTGCTTTCCAATCAGGACAAGGTTAATCAAGACCAGACGGAGTTGACTAAGAGCAATATTTTGCTGGTCGGGCCGACTGGCTCGGGCAAGACGCTGATTGCCCAGACCGTGGCGCGTTTTCTCGATGTGCCGCTGGCGATTGCCGACGCGACGACTTTGACCGAGGCAGGGTACGTGGGCGAGGACGTGGAAAATGTCTTGTCGCGTTTACTGCAGGTGGCGGGTGGCAATCTGCGCAAGGCGGAGATGGGCATTGTCTTTATCGACGAGATTGATAAGCTGTCGCGCAAATCGGAAAATCCCTCGATTACCCGCGACGTGTCCGGCGAAGGCGTGCAGCAGGCGTTGCTCAAGATGATTGAGGGTACGCTGGCCAATGTGCCGCAAAACGCTGGCGGACGCAAGCATCCCCAGGGCGATTTTATCCAGATGAATACGACGAATATTTTGTTTATTTGTAGCGGCTCCTTTGCGGGTATCGAGGACATTATCTCCCAGCGCGTCAATAAGCGGACTATCGGTTTTGAGACCGCCGCGCAGAAAAAAGAAAAAGAACAGAAAAAAGACACGATTTACGAGGAAGTTTTGCCGGATGATTTGCTGAAATTTGGCCTAATTCCAGAATTGATTGGCCGCTTGCCGGTCGTGGCCGCGCTCAATGAACTGGACAAGACCGCGATGCTGGAAATCTTGACCAAGCCGCAGAACGCGCTGGCCAAACAGTACCAAAAACTTTTGCGCTATGACAATGTAGACTTGCGCTTCACGCCGGAAGCTCTGCAAGAGATTGTGGAGATTGCCTTGAAACGCAAGACGGGTGCGCGCGCCCTGCGCTCGGTGGTGGAGAGCATCATGCTGGATATCATGTACAATGCGCCCGCGGACAAGGAACAGCGCGAGATTGTCGTGGATAAGGATACAGTCCTTGAAGTATACGCGCGTCGTCAGGTCGAGCCGGACAGCAAAATCGCCTGACATGGACAACCGTCCGATAGGCCTATTTGACAGCGGGGTCGGCGGTTTGACCGTCTTGCGCGTCCTGCAAAGGCAATTGCCGCAGGAGTCCGTGATTTATTACGGAGATTTGGCGCGCCTGCCCTACGGTTCGAAGACTCCCGCAGAAATTATCGCTATCAATGATGATATTCTCGCTTATTTGAGCGGACGCGGGGTCAAGCTGATTATTGTGGCCTGCAACACTTCTTCGGCCATCGCCTTGGAGCATAGTAAAAACAAGACCGCGGTGCCGTTGATTGGCGTGATTGGTCCCGGCGCGAATACGGCCTTTGCGGTAACCAAAAATAAAAAAATCGGCGTGCTGGCGACAGAGGCGACGGTTAAACTGCGTGTCTACAGCAAGATTTTGACCAGTCTCAATCCCTCGCTGGAAGTCTTCGAGCAGGCTTGCCCCAAATTTGTGCCGCTGATTGAGCGCGGGGCCGCCGCTTCACCAGAGTTGCAGGCGGCGGTAGAGGAATATCTCGCGCCGCTTTTGCGGCAGGGCGTGGACACGTTAATCTATGGCTGTACGCATTACCCCTTGATTGAAAAAGCGATTCGCGCTTATGCGGGAAATGACTTAGAATATGTTGACCCGGCGGTCGGCACGGTGGCGCTGGCTAAGGAAATTTTGGAACGGGAAAATTTGCTGGCGGAAAACCACGCGCAGTGCGAGTTTGTCGCCAGTGTCATACAAGGAGGTCAGTATGTTCGAGTTGACGGTCGAGAGTTACTTCTCCGGGGCGCATCAGCTTAGCCAAAGCCGCAGTCCCTGCGAAAACCTGCATGGCCATAACTGGCGCGTGGCTTTGACGGTGCGCGGGGCAGAGCAGGACCCGGAAGTCGGCTGGCTGATTGATTTTAAGGTTTTGAAAAAAGCGCTCCAGGACGAATTGGCTAAATTTGACCATCAATATTTAAACGAGGTGCTGGCGGTTTCGCCCACGGCGGAGAACATTGCCAAGCAGATTTATGCTGACTTAAAAAAATCACTGCCCGTCTACCAAGTAACCGTCTGGGAAACAGAAAAAGCCAGCGTGAGCTATTGGGAATAGGGTAAGCAATATATGCACACGGTTGCGCTGGTTTGTTTTTTTACTTTTTTGATTCATGCGATGGAGAGTCTTGCGCTCTCCATGCGCTTGGCTGGCGCGCGTACCAAACAAATCGCCACCTCGATATCTTTTGTCAATATATCTTTTCTCGTGGCGCGGATGTCAAATATGTTTCAAGCGCCGCTCTTGGGCGCGATGGTTGACCAGGCGATTCGCACCGGAGCGGAACCGGACTTGCTGCATAGCTTTCGCCTGATTGTGCTGGCGGCTTTTGGCGGCAATTTGCTGGGGACGATTTTGACTCCGAGCATGGCTTATATTTTTGTGCAGGCGATTTATGTTTTTGAGCGCGAGGGGTCGATACCCAAATTGATTAAAACGGCCTGCCAGCCGCGCAATATTTGGCGGATTGTCCGTAATCTGCGCCTGCCCGCGCTGAATTATTTTCGCGGGATTAGTTTTAAAGCGCTGCCGCATGCTTTCCTTTATTTCAATGTTTTGATGGTGGCGATTTATGCCGTGGGGGTCTTGGCCTCACTGCTGGCCGGCGCGTTTTTGCCGGATCAGCGTGCGACGGCAGTGCAATTGTCCGGCATCGTGAACGGCGTGGCGACGGTGCTTTTGGCCATCATGGTCGACCCGACTGGCGCACATATTACCGACCAAGCCGTGCAGGGCAAGCGTTCGCTCAACGATGTCTGGAGCATGGTGTTTTTCCTGCAGATTGGGCGCTTATTGGCGACACTGTTTTTAGCACAGCTTATTCTCTGGCCCGCCGCGCGGTATATCATGGCAGTAACTAAGTGGCTAGGGCGTTTGGCCGGTTAATGCTTGTTGCCCGAAAATCTGTTTGGCCGATTTTCTCATTGTAAAAGAAATTAAACCGATAATAGCCGTTGGTATATATGTCAAATTTCTCTATGTCGTTCAGCGTGATTTCTTCAAGTTCGATAATGGTTTTCGCATCGTATAATATTTCTGCTTTTTCTGTTAAAAAGTAACATTCATACTCGCCCAGTTCATTTTCGCCGTAGAGCATTTCAAATATTTCCTGATAGATTTCGCTGTGATTGTCTTTGGTCAATCTTTTGTAGATATTTCTGGCTCGATTTTTTAACATAAAACTATTAAAAATGATTTCTTCCTCGGAGATGCGCTCGACCGGGGGCGGAATTTGTTTTTCAATTTTCCAGCCAAAAGGCTTGGCAAATTTATTGAAAATCCGCGCTGGCGGGGGTAGCAGATAATCACGCAGAAGTTGCGTCTGGTCCGGGTGGGTCGGCGTTTTGGTTAAAACATATTCTTTATAATGTGTATGCTTGCGGTTCATGTGCCAAATAATACCCAAAAATGTATAATTTATACTAATGACTATTCAGCAAGATATTAAACATTTGCGCCGCGAGATTCAGCGGCATGAGTATCTTTATTATGTTGCGGATGCGCCGGAAATTTCTGACCAAGAATATGACCAATTATTGCGAAAATTAAAGGAACTGGAGACCGCGCACCCGCAGTTGATTACGCCCGATTCGCCGACGCAAAGAGTGGGCGGAACTCCCTTGGAGAAATTCGCGGCGGTTACGCATCAACAGCCGCTCTATTCGCTGGACAACGCTTTTTCCTTGGCGGACTTGGCGGAGTTTGACGCGCGGGTGCGCAAAGGGCTTGGCACGGAGGAAGTCGAGTATATTTGTGAGTTAAAAATCGATGGTCTGGCCATCTCGCTGACTTATGCCAAGGGTTTGTTTGTCCTTGGGGCGACGCGTGGCGACGGCAAAAAAGGAGAAAATGTTACGGAAAATCTCAAGACCGTCCACGCCATCCCCTTGCGTCTGCCGGAGGCGGTGGACATCACGGTGCGCGGCGAAATTTATATAAAACGCTCAGAGTTTCAAAAACTAGAAGGCTTTGCCAATCCGCGCAATGCCGCGGCGGGCAGTCTGCGCCAGCTGGATTCCAAAATTACGGCGACGCGGCGGCTGGATATGTTTTGTTACGGAGTGCTGGCCAGTCATCGGACACAGGAAGAAGGCTATCAGTTGATTCAGAGATTGGGTTTCAAGCTCAATCCCCATCGGCGGATTTGCCAAGGTCTGGCGGCGGTCGAGAAATATATTCAGGAGTGGGAGACGCGGCGCAAGGAATTGGATTACGATACGGACGGCATAGTAATCAAAGTGAATTCCCTTGCCGCCCAGCAAAAATTAGGCTTTACGGCCAAGGCGCCGCGCTGGGCGGTCGCTTACAAATATGCGCCGGAGCGGGCGGTAACCAAGCTGGAAGCGATTGACATTCAGGTGGGGCGGACCGGGGCTTTGACTCCTGTGGCGCGGCTGACCCCCGTGGAGTTAAACGGCGTGATTGTCGCCAATGCGACCTTGCACAATGAGGACGAGATTAGGCGCAAGGATGTGCGGGTGGGCGACGAGGTGATTATCCAGCGTGCCGGAGAGGTAATCCCGGAAGTGGTGGGGGTGGCGGACAAGGCTGTTCAGCCTGGCCGCGCTCGTCCGTATATTTTCCCCCAAGTCTGTCCCAGTTGCGGCACGTCGGTCGTCAAGGATGCCGAGGACGACGCGGTTTGGCGTTGCCCCAATGCGGATTGCCCGGCGCGGATTAAGGGCGCCTTGAAGCACTTTGTCAGCAAGGACGCGGCGGACATTGAGGGCTGTGGCGAGCAAATTGTTGAACAGCTAAATAAAGCCGGTTTGGTGCATAATCCCGCGGACTTGTATTATTTGCGGCGCGAGGATTTAATCCCGCTTGAGCGCATGGGCGAGAAGTCCGTCGCGAATTTGCTGGCGGCCATCGAGCAGAGCAAGCAAGTCGGTCTGGCGCGGATTTTGTTCGGGCTGGGCATCCGGCATGTGGGGCGGGTCGTCGCGGAAGCTTTGGCCGACAAATTCCATTCCTTGGACGGCTTATTGGCGGCGGACGAGGAGACTATCGCCAATACTGACGGGGTGGGCGAGGTCATCGCCGCGTCCTTAAGTCAAGCCTTGGCACGCCCGGAATTGCGTAAGATTATTGAGCGTTTGCAGGAGGCCGGGGTGGTTTTGAGCGACCAGCGTAAGCGGATTTCCAGTACACTGGCCGGGAAAACTTTTGTCCTGACCGGGACTTTGCCGACCTTATCCCGCGGCGCGGCCGAAGAGTTGATTAAAGCGCACGGCGGCAGCGTGTCCTCCAGTGTCAGTAAGAAGACTAGTTATGTTTTGCTGGGCGACGGTCCGGGCAGTAAAGCGGACAAGGCCAAAAAACTTGGCGTGCCAATGCTTGATGAAAAAAGTTTACGGGAGATGCTGTAATGCCAAACAGCCGTCTCATTCTCGGTATTGACCCGGGTACGGCCTTGGTGGGCTGGGGCGTAGTCTGCCAGCAGGGCAATAAATTGTCTCTGCGTGCCGTGGGCTGCATCAAAAATACGCCGCAGATGCCGCAAAGCGAAAGATTGTTGCGGATTTATGAGCAGACGACGAAAATTTTGGCGGAATACAAACCCGATGTCGCGGCTGTAGAAAAGTTGTTTTTTACCAAAAATATAACAACGGGCATGTCTGTCTCGCAGGCCAGAGGCGTGATTCTTTTGACGCTAATCCAGTCCGGTATTAAGCTAGCGGAATACGGGCCGGAGCAGGTAAAATTGAGCGTCTGCGGTTATGGCCGCGCGGACAAAAAACAAGTGCAGACTATGGTCAAGCGGCTGCTGGGTTTAAAAGAGATTGTCAAGCCGGACGATGCGGCGGACGCTCTGGCCACGGCGATTTGCCACGCGCAAAGTTCGATACTGGACAGGGTGAAGATAAAAAAGAAGAATTAGCCTGAACAGTTCTTGGTAAGGAGATTGGTAGAATGATTGCTTATTTGCAGGGACAAATTGCGGCACGGGACGAACAGAGTGTTGTGCTGGTCGTGGGCGGCGTGGGTTATCAAGTGTACTTGAGCGAGCGCGACCTGCGGGCGATACCGCCGGAGCGGCGGGAGCAGACTTTTTTTATCTATCAGCATGTCCGTGAAGATGCCAATGTGCTGTACGGTTTTCCCAGCTGGCAGGAGCGGAAAATTTTCTTGGCTTTGTTGAGTGTTTCCGGCATTGGACCAAAAATGGCGCTGACTATTCTAGCGGCGCATCCGGCGGCGGAGATAGTAAATATTATTTACCGCGGCGACACAGCTGGCTTGAGTATTGGCAAAAAAACTGCGGAAAAAGTAGTGGTGGAGTTAAAAGACAAGATTGGCAAGCTTTTCCCTGAATTGATTATGGATAAAAATGCTAAGGCAGAGTCCTGGGCGGTCAGTCAATTGGAACAGGGTTTCTTGTCAGAAATCCGCGCCGCGCTCAACGCGCTGGGCTATACGCTCAAAGAGACTGACGACATTATCCGCCGCAACCAAGCTGCCTTGGCCGCTCTCAAGTCGGTCGAGGAGGCGGTTACTTATCTTTTAAAACATCTCTAAATAAAGGAGCAGGCCGCCATAATGGGGGGAGAATGGCGACCCGCTTTGGTTTGCCGGAAATAGTTTTAAAGGGGGGAAAGGGAAAAACTATCTCCGGTTACATAAAGATATCGTAAGCAATTTTGATTTGTTGCAAGAATCTTTTTTGCTGGCCTGCCGTGGGGCGGTTAAAGCTGTGCCTTGATTTTTGCCAGCAGAGCGTCGCGCGGTTGTGCGCCGATAAAACGGTCGGCTTCCTGTCCGCCCTTGAAAAGGATGAGGCAGGGGATGCTGGTAATATTGTATTTGACTGCCAAGTCTTCATTCTCGTCGGTGTTTACTTTGGCGACGGCCAGTTGCCCGGTCAATTGAAGGGCAATCTCTTCCAGCACCGGAGCCATCATCCGGCAAGGTCCGCACCACGGGGCCCAGAAATCCACCAAGGTCGGCGCGGGGTTTTCCAAAACTTCTTGAGAAAATTCCGTGCTGTTTAATTCTTTTACCATAAAATCGCTCCTACCCGAACATTACGCTCGGCGAATATATATTTTAATTTTACCCCAAAAGTTTCTTGTTTACATCAGCCTCGTCAATTCGCTGTGCGAGATGCTCATAAGCGTTAATCTTGTGGTCGAGCAGCAAATCTCCGGCGTTCTGGAAAGTTAACTCGCCGCAATTTAAAAACTTTTCCACGCCAGCGGCGATAATCGGCAGGACGGGCTTGATATAGGCGGTCAATATTTTGAGACAGTTCAGCCCGCTGGTGCAGATTTGCGCGGCTTGAGCCGGGTCGGTTTTGACAGTGTTCCACGGCGTACTGTCGTTAATGTATTTATTGGCGGTATCGGCCAGACGCATAATCTCGCGCATGGCTTTGTGCAGTTCCAGTTCCTCATAATCCCGCGTGATGTTCTCCTGCGCGGCGCGGATTTCGTCCAAGATTTTTTGCCCAGCCGCGTCTGGTTTAGCCAAAGTTCCGTCCAATTGTTTATGGACTAGGCTGCCCAGACGGCTGCCGATATTGACCAGTTTGTTCACGAGGTCGGAATTGACCCGCGCCGCAAAGTCGCCGATATTGAGGTCGATGTCGTTGAGACTGCCGCCCAGCTTGGAAGCAAAATAATAACGCAAATATTCAGGATTCAAACCGGCCTCGAGGTATTGGCGCGCCGAGATAAATGTGCCGCGGCTCTTGGACATTTTTTCGCCGTTGATGGTCAGAAAACCGTGAATGTGGATTTGCCGCGGGGTCTGCAGTCCGGCGGCCATCAGCAGTGCCGGCCAGAAGAGAGTGTGAAAATACAAAATATCTTTGCCGATAAAATGATGTATTTCCCAGCCAGGGCGGCGCCAGATGTCCGCAAAATCCCGGTTGATTTTGGCACAGTAATTTTGGGTCGAGGCGATGTAACCGATGGGCGCGTCCAGCCAGACGTAAAAAAACTTATTGTCCGCGCCGGGGATAGGGAAACCAAAATACGGCGCGTCGCGGGAAATATCCCAATCGCGCAGTCCCTGCTGGAACCATTCCATGAGTTTGTTGTAAATTTCCGGCTGAATATGCCCCGCCTTGACCCAGGCCAGCAATTCCTTGTCCAACGCGCTGAGTTTGAAGAAATAGTGTTGGCTGTTTTTCTGCACTGGCTTGGCTCCGCATTCTGTGCAATGCGCATCTTTTAGCTCCGTGGGCGCATAAGTTGCCGAGCATACTTCGCAGGAATCTCCGTACTGCTCTTCGGCCCCGCATCTGGGGCAAGTGCCTTTGATAAAACGGTCGGGCAGGAACAGCTGGCATTTTTCACAATAAGCCTGCGAAATTTCTTTTTCCTCAATCAAGCCTTTGGCTTGCGCTTGGGCATAAAACATTTCGGACAGCTCTTTATTTTCCGGCGAGTGGGTCGAGTAATAATTGTCAAAACTGATGTTGAAGGCTTGGAAGTCCTCAGTATGCTCCCTCTGCATCCGGGCAATCAATTCTTCCGGCGTAATCCCGCCGCGCTTGGCGGAGAGCATGATGGGCGTGCCGTGCGTGTCGTCGGCGCAGACGAAGAGGCACTCGTGGCCGGACAATTTCTGGAAACGCACCCAAATATCTGTCTGAATATACTCGACGAGATGCCCGAGATGAATACTGCCGTTGGCGTAGGGCAGGGCGCTGGTAACTAAGATTTTTCGCATGGCGTGTAGTATACCACTAAAAACGCTCCCCATGGACCAACCCCGCCTTTTACAGCGGGGTTGGTTTTTCCAGATAGGATTTTACGAAATATCCATCGTTACCCTATCGCATCCTTGCCAGTCTCTTTGGTTCTGATTCTGATGCACTCTTTCAAATCGGTAATAAAAATTTTGCCGTCGCCGATTTTGCCAGTCCGCGCACCCTTGATAATCGCCTCGACTGTCTTGTCGGCGAAGTTGTCATTGACGGCGATTTCGATGCGGACTTTCTTCAGCAGATTGACTTCCGATACTACGCCGCGGTAATTTTCGGTGTAGCCTTTTTGCTGACCCGCGCCGATGACGTTGCTGACGGTCATTTTATGCACATCAGCGTCGAACAGAGCCTGCTTCACGTCCGGCAGTTTTTCTGGTTGAATGATTGCTGTGATTAATTTCATTTTGTCTTTCCTCCTTATGTGATTATTCGTTGCTGAAAATTTCGAAACCCGCGTAAGCTTCTTGACCGTGTTCCGGGACATCTAGACCTTTCAATTCCACTTCACGGCTGACGCGCAGGCCAATCAAGTATTTGGCCGCGAGGAACACCAGCGAGGAAGTAATAATTGTCCAGACCGCCACCGCGATAATGCCTTCCAGTTGGACGAGCAATTGGCTTAGCCCGCCGCCAAACAACAAACCAGCCACGCCGTTGCCGTATTGCGGCTCGGCAAAGAGTCCCAGAGCCAGTGTACCCCAGATGCCGCAGACCAAATGCACCGAGGAAGCGCCAACCGGGTCGTCGATATGCAGAACCTTATCGATAAACTCCACCGCCGCCACGACCAAGATGCCGCCCAGCAGACCGATGATGAGGGAGCTGACCGCGCTAACGTCATAGCAGGGAGCGGTAATCGACACCAACCCCGCCAGAGAACCATTCAAAGCCATTGAAACGTCCGGCTTGCCGAATCTGACCCAAGAGAAAAATAAGGCGCCGCAAGTGCCGGCGGCCGCCGCCAAAGTAGTCGTAACCAGCACAATGGAGATATTCCAATTAGTTGCCGCGACGGTGGAGCCGCCGTTGAAACCAAACCAGCCGAACCACAGAATGAACACGCCCAGAGCCGCCAGCGGGATATTATGTCCCGGTATGGCTTTGGAACGCCCGTCCGGCGTGTATTTGCCGAGACGCGGGCCAAGGAAGGCCGCACCCACCAAGGCCGCCCAGCCGCCGACAGAATGTACCACCGTCGAGCCGGCAAAATCTAGAAAGCCTTTCTCGGCCAGCCAGCCGCCGCCCCAAATCCAATGTCCGACCACCGGATAGATGAGGGCGCTGATGAAAACTGTGTAAAATAAATAGGCCTTGAAATTTGTTCTCTCCGCCATCGCGCCGGAGACGATAGTCGCGGCGGTCGCGGCGAACATTGCTTGGAAAAAGAAAAACCCGAGGTCCCACATGTCCGTTACGCCGCTTAAGAGAAAGTGGCTTCCGCCAAAAAGTCCCGCCTTGCTCGCGCCAAACATTATCCCGTAACCGATGGCAAAATAAAAAGGACAACCTACCGAGAAGTCCATTAAATTTTTGGCGATGATATTGACCGCATTTTTTGCCCGTGTAAACCCGGCCTCGACCATAGCAAAACCGGCCTGCATCCAAAAAACTAAAAAACCGCCCAGCAACATCCACAGCAAGTCGATAGACTTGGCGATGTCCACCAAGTTTTCGCCTGCGCTTACCGGGTCGGCCAGTCCCGACGCGCTCAGTACTGCCAAGGCCAACCAGCCCAGCCGCCTGCTCCTTTTCTTGAAAATTCCTTGCCAAATTCGCATAAAATATTACCTCCTTAACAAATTGATATGCCGATGCTTGCAGGAAATATGCCAAATAAAAAAACAGCGTGCTTACGCCAAAAAAAAACGGCAGGGTGTAGGTTAATATTACTAAAATGTTAGTATATATTGAATAATCATACAAAAATGTAATAATAGAATGTGGAAATTTGTTGCGGCTAGGCTGGGATTTTCGGCGGTTTTAAGGCGCGTAAAATGTTCGTAAAAAAAATTCTTTTTAAGTCTCTTGATTGTAGTATAATTGCAAAATGCGTTTTTTAAAAATAACCTTGCTGAGTTTTCTGGTTTTTTTCTTGGGCGGCTGCCGCTCGTATACTGACGAGGCCGTCCTGAAGCAGAATATCGGCGAGCTGCTGGCAAAGTACCAGCGCGGCGTGAACGATATGAACCGGGACTTGCTGGAGTCGGTCATTTCGGATAGATTTTCTTTTTATACGGTTGACCGTGAGCGTTATATTGAGGAACTGTTGATTATGACAATGCTCGTCGACAAAATAACTTACGCGAATATCCGCGTGGAAAACTACAAAATTTTTGCGGATATTACCACGCAAGGCAGCCGTATTTTCAAGCCCGGCGTGCAATTACCGTTGTTTAAGTCCCTGCCTTTTATGAACGGCCGTTTGCATAAACAGTCGGTCATGACTTTCCTGTATGAGGAAAAGGACGGCTTGAAAATCTTGGCGGAAGACCAGATTTTGACGGAGCAGGAAATCCTTTGGGGAACGCATCCGCCGAGCATTATTCAGCCGAGACTTTCGGCTTACCGTGCCGCGCCGGGCGACCAGTTGGCGGTCAGTTTTCAAGTCAATAAGTCCGGTAATGATGTGCTGTTTGTTTTCGTGAACGAACACCTGCTGGGCGGCTACTCGTTGGAGGGCTACAACGGCGAGATGGTAAACTATACGGTCAAAATTCCGGCTGACCTGAAACGCGGCGATGATTTTGAGATAAAATTGATGGCCTTTGCTGGCAAGATTGACTTGAATAATCCGGGCGAAGCTGTCTTGCAAGGCGCGACGGTAAGGTCATATATTGTGCCGGTGCGTTGAGGAACGGCGGGTATTCTGGCCAAGCGTGAGCAGGCCGAGAACTGTTGCCAAGCTGGCGAAAAACAAGCAAAATAAACTTTAGTCGGCAAGACAATTAAGCGGGGTAATTTTATGAAATTAGCTTTTATCGGCGGCGGAAATATGGCGGAGGCGATTTTGCAGGGTGCCTTAAAGGCTGGTTTACTGGCCGCGCCGGAGATTATGGTCTCGGATGTCTCGGCGGACAGGCTGAAGTATTTGGCGGAAAAATATGGGGTGCAGACGACTGCCAATAACGTACAGGCTCTGCGCGCGGCAGAGAATATTCTGCTGGCCGTGAAGCCGCAATCCTGCGGCTCCGTGCTGGATGAAATACAGGCGGTCAATAAGCCAGACCAGCTGATTATCACGATAGTTGCGGGCGTGCCAATGGCGCAAATCGACGTTCGGCAAAATTTGCGCGTCGCGCGCGTCATGCCCAATACCCCGGCTCTGATTGGTCAAGCGGCCTCGGCGGTCTGTTTCAATCCCCGCGCCGCCGCGCCGGACAAGGAATTTACTCTGCGCCTGTTGCGGAGCATCGGCGCAGCGATTGAAGTGGAGGAGAGAGACCTCAATGCGATTACGGGCTTGTCTGGTTCCGGTCCGGCTTTTGTCTTCCGGCTGATGGATTATTTTGTGCAGGCGGGGGAGGGCTTGGGGCTGGCGGCGGACAAGGCGCGGGCGCTCGTCTACCAAACATTTGCGGGCAGCGCCAGGCTGGCGCAGGAGAGTGGCCGCCCGCTGGCCGACCTCATCGCGCAGGTTACTTCGCCCAACGGCACGACGCAGGCGGGGCGCGAGGTCTTGGAGCAATCCGCCGCGGGGCAGATTATCGGCAACACTGTCCGCCGCGCCAAGGAACGCGCCGACGAATTGGCGGGAGGCAGGTAATATGGGCGAGATTTTAAGCACGACGCAGTTGATTATCCGTAATTTTATAATGACCGTGGCGCAGGTCTTGGAACTGGCGATTATTGTCCGCTGTATCATGAGCTGGTTTCAGCCCAATCCGTATCACCCGCTAGTGCGTAAAATTTACGAGCTGACTGACCCGCTCTTGCGGCCTTTTCAGGGGATTTTTCATTTTGGCGGCTTGGATTTATCTCCGGTTTTGGCTTTGCTGGCCATAGGTTTTGTGCAGAGCCTGCTGTTGAGATTTGTGTAGTTTTGGGCGGCGAGCAGATTGAAATTATTCTTGCCGTCGTGCGCCGACAGAGTTTGGGCAAGTGGCAACAAAGCGTCAGGCCTTTTTAGTTCGCGCTGTTGACAAACTCTCTGTGCAAGGGAGATTTGACGGCCTCGCGGTTCACATAATCCACGTATTCGCGCAAGGTAGTCGCGCCGCTTTTTTTCCAAGTGTTCAGATATAACTCTTCCTTGAATTTGATGCAGTCAAATTCTTTTTCTTTAATTGTCATTTTCAAGCACCTCCTGCGGTGTGCGTATTTCTAATACATTATATCTCTCTTTTAGGTTTACCGCATTAAAAAGCCGGATTTTATTCAGATTAACAATGTGCTTGAAATTCCAACTGACCAAAACATCCACACCTAAAACCGTGGCTATGGCAATATGTAAGGCATCATCATAGTAGTTATTACTGACAATATTTTCCGCCATATATTTTTCGGTCAAAACCCGCATCTCATCATTAACTTGAACTTCCGCGTAATGCAGGGTTTTTAGATTTTCCTTTACGTGTTCCGGTGCGCCGTTATTTAATTCCGCAATAACGTGGCTGGATATAATCGGCTTGTAAACATTTTTGCGGAACAACTCAAAAAGCTTCTGGGTCGGCTCCGCAAATTCTTTGTCAAAATATCCGCCGATTACAGAATTTTCAATGTAAACTTTAATTTCTTTAGCCATACTATAAGTTATACCTCGTCTGTCCTGCCAGTACGACTTCTTTGCTATCGAACAGCGGTTCGCCGTCTTCGTTTTTTGCCATGCACCGCTCGTCTTTAGACAGGGCTTTGAAAAGATTGGACAGCAGGTTTTGCATGGAGTGAATTATAGCATGAGTTTAGGTTGCCATCCCGCGCAGATTTTGCCGTTTTGTCTATACGGTAGGATAACTCCGCCGCCCTTTACCGTAGTACCAAATCAATCCTTAATTTATTCCGGTGTCTGGCGTAAATCGGGTAGCCTGTACCCGCATAGTGGAAAAACAAATTAATGCCGTAATAATCATAAACTTTGTCCAATCTTTCGCGTTCTGCGGGTGTCGGTGGAAACACATAACGCTCCTTAAGCGATTTTTTTAGAATCGGCCAGGCGGGTATTTCCAAGTATTGATTATAAAATCGCAGATAGCCGTGAGGTATTTTCAGTACATGGCTATGTATGTTGTTATTGATAATAACTTCGGCCCACAGATAATCTTTGAGCAGTGTAAAAACTTGGGATTGTTTTTTGATAGCGGCTATCGGCGCCACGGAGAATATAGTATTGCGGACGCAACAGTATAAGCTGTAGCCGCCGAAGAATAAATTTTTATCCATTATGTCGTCTTGAATATCGCCAATATCCAATTGCCCGTCTGGGGAATACAATTTTTTAAAAATGAAAAGCTCATTAGGTTTTTCAATGGGTCGCCGCAGGGCCGACGTAAAACCAACTTCATTATAAGCGTTCTTGCGGCCTGCGTAATTGTAGTTGTGGTTATAGTTCCAAATGCCCGCGTCTTCTATCTGTATTATTTGGCCAAGTCTGCCCAGCTGATACAATGCGGTATTATAAATAACATTGCCTCTCTTGCCCGCAGGCGCCATAAAATGGGTTAAAAATATAATGTTGTTTTCACGGTTGGCCAGGAGTTTTGTGTTTAGCATATAATAATCTTAGTTTGGTCGATTTTTTCTGAGAAGCCAACCGAGCAAATGTTTCCTTGGGCTTGGCGGTTTTAACAGCGCTACCAATTCGCTTGTGCTGACTATACTGTCGTCGGCAGAGTCGAATACTCTAGGGTCTGTCTCCACCAGAAATATTCTGCTTAGCTGGGCATCATGCAGGGGCAGGATGCCCCGGAGTTCTTCTTGTCTCTGTCCGGTGTGATTAGCCGTAAACCATTGATAAGTCTGTTCCTTGGCGGCTACCGGGGCGGGCTGGAGATAGTACAGCGGTGTTTGGCTCAGGGACAGAATAATTTTACTGCCAGCCGGGCCGTCCTGTAATGTACAGGCGATGATGTGGCCGTCAAGATTGCGGAGCCTAAGTAGTCTATCCTTGCTAAGCTGTTCTTTGGTTTCTGTCTCCGGGGCATTGATAATTTTCCTGAACATGCTGGGGCCTCCCAATTTATTGCAATTTACGGGAGTATATCGTTAGAATAATAAAATCGTTGCAAAATAAAACCCCCGGTGCCAAAGCCGGGGGTTATTTTTGACTGCGAGCGTAATTCCTGTAGCTAAGCTGTCCAATATGCGTTATTTCTTGGCAATCATGTATTTCAGCAAATCCACCACGCGGTTGGAGTAGCCCCACTCGTTGTCGTACCAAGACACTACCTTGAAGAAACGTTTTTCACCTTTAAGATTGTTCTGCAAGGTGGCCAGCGAATCATAAATCGACGAGCGGTTATCATGAATGAAATCCGTCGAGACCAGTTCTTCGTTGGCTATACCCAGCACGCCTTTTAAATAACTGTCAGCGGCTTTTTTGAGCAGACCGTCGATTTCCTCGATAGAAGTGTCTTTCTCGGCACGGAAAGTCAGGTCAACCACGGACACATCGGGAGTCGGCACGCGGAAAGACATGCCCGTCAGCTTGCCCTTGGTGGCTGGCAGGACTTCGCCCACCGCTTTGGCCGCGCCGGTAGTCGAGGGGATGATATTGGCTGCCGCCGCGCGGCCACCGCGCCAGTCTTTCTTGGACGGCCCGTCCACGGTTTTTTGTGTGGCGGTGTAGGAGTGAATCGTCGTCATTAAACCCGTCTCAATGCCGATGCCTTCCTTTAACAGCACATGCACCAGCGGTGCGAGGCAATTGGTCGTGCAGGAGGCGTTGGACACGATATGGTGTTTGGCCGCGTCATACTCTTCATTGTTCACGCCCATGACGATGGTCTTGACTTCGCCTTTGCCCGGGGCGGAGATGATGACTTTTTTCGCGCCGGCTTCCAGATGGCCTTTGGCTTTTTCAGAGTCCGTGAAAAGACCCGTGGACTCAATCACATACTCAATGCCGAGGTCTTGCCAGGGCAGCTGCCCCGGCTCTTTGGCGGCTGCGACACATTTTACTTTATGGCCATTGACGGTCAGGACATCGCCTTCGCCTTTGACTTCGCCCTTAAATTTGCCATGCACGGAATCGTACTTGATTTGATAGGCAAAATAATTTGCGTCAGTCGAAACGTCCGCCACCGCGACCAAATCGATTTCCTTTCCGAGAAGATTTTGCTCGACCATGGCGTTGAATACCATACGCCCGATGCGCCCAAATCCGTTAATCGCTACTTTTGTGGCCATTTTTTTGCTCCTTCATGCTTTTATTTCTTTTCCATATTGGGAAAAAGTATGGGGATATTAGTCAATAGAGGCGGAATTGTCAAATTAACTTTCGGTTAGATTTTTCAATGATGCAATACGTTAGTGGTGGGTTTCTTGACAGAGCAAAACAGTGTTGCTACAATCTGCCTCACTAAAAATTTCAACAAGGAGGAAAAAATGGCAGTAAAGTTAAAACCATTGCATGACAAGATTGTCATCGAAAAACCCGAGGAGGAGAAGACTACAAAGTCAGGTATTATCCTGCCCGACAATGCCAAGGAGAAACCGCAGACCGGCAAGGTTATTGCGGTGGGCAACGGCAAGGTGCTGGATAACGGCACGAAACTCCCTTTGGAGATTAAGGTCGGCGACACGGTGTATTATTCTAAATACAGCGGCACCGAGATTAAGATTGACGAAAAGGAATACATTATTATCGCCGAGAACGACGTTCTGGCGATAGTTGCGTAAGGGTTATTGTTATTGAGGTTATAATGTAAGTTTCTAAAATTTTTAGAAAAGGAGAGGGAAAAATGGCAAAACAGTTAGTGTACGGAGATGAGGTATGGCGCAAGCTCGAAGCTGGCGTGGACAAGGTGGCCAATGCGGTCAAGATTACCATCGGACCGCGCGGGCATAATGTCGGTTTGGAGAAAAAATTTGGCTCGCCGACGATTACCAATGACGGCGTAACCATCGCCAAAGAGATTGAGTTGGAAGACCCTTTTGAAAATATGGGAGCGCAGTTGATTGTGGAAGTGGCTTCCAAAGCCAATGATGTGGCTGGCGACGGCACGACGACCGCGACCATCTTAGGTCAGGCGATTTTCAAGAATGGGCTGAAAAACGTGGTGTCCGGCGCGAATGCCATGCTCGTCAAAAGAGGTATTGGCAAGGCCGTGGAAAATGTCGTGGAGAGCCTGAAAAAAGACAGCAAAAAAGTGGACAGCAAAGACGAGATTACACAGGTGGCGACTATTTCGGCCAACAGTGATTCGTCGATTGGCGGCATTATCGCCGAAGCCATGGAAAAAGTCGGCAAAGAAGGCGTGATTACCGTCGAAGAGTCCAAAGGTATTGAGACCACGCTGGAAGTCGTCGAGGGTATGCAGTTTGATAAGGGTTATTTATCTCCCTATATGGTTACGGAGCGCGACACGATGTCCGCCAATCTCGAAAACCCGCTGGTGCTGATTACGGATAAGAAGATTTCCAGTATTAAAGATATTCTGCCCTTGCTGGAGAAGACCATGCAGTCTGGCCGTCCTTTGCTAATTATCGCCGAGGATATCGAGGGCGAGGCTCTGACGACCATCGTACTCAATAGACTGCGCGGCACGCTCAACGTTACCGCGGTTAAGGCCCCGGGTTTTGGCGACCGCCGCAAGGCTATGCTGGAGGACATCGCGGTTTTGACTGGCGGCGAATACGTAACCGAGGAGAAAGGTCTCACTCTGGAAAAAGTAGAGCTGGCTGACCTTGGTTCGGCGAAGACCATCAAGATTACCAAGGATGACACGACTATTGTCGAGGGCGCGGGCAAGAAGCAGGTAATTAAAGACCGCATCGCCCAGATTAAGCAGGAGATTGAAGGCACGGACAGTTCTTATGACAAGGAAAAGTTGCAGGAACGTCTGGCGAAACTCTCTGGCGGCGTGGCGGTAATCTATGCCGGGGCGGCCACCGAGACTGAGTTGAAGGAAAAGAAGCACCGCATCGAGGACGCTCTGTCGGCGACCCGCGCGGCTGTGGAAGAGGGCGTGGTCTGCGGCGGCGGCGTGGCTCTGGTGCGTTCGATTGCCGCGCTGGAAAAGCTGGAAAAATCCTTGGACGGCGATGAGAAAATCGGGGCGCAGATTGTCAAGGCCGCCTTGGCCGCTCCGCTCAAGCAGATTGCCGCTAACGCTGGTTTTGAAGGCTCGGTTGTGGCGGACAAGATTATGAACGAGAGCGTTGTTTTGGCGGAGACGCTGAAAGTTAAGGACTCTACGCATGTGGGTTTTGATGCGCAGACCTTGGAGTATGTCGATATGTTTAAGGCAGGTATCATCGACCCGCTCAAGGTAACCCGTTCGGCATTGCAAAATGCTTCGTCTATCGCCAGTATGCTCCTGACCACGGGCTGTCTGATTGCGGATAAGCCGGAGAAGAAAGATGCTCCCGCCTTGCCTCCAGGCGGCGGTATGCCGGGCATGGGCGGTATGGATTACTAAGCGCACGGTATCTAGGCCTGAACAAAAGCCCCGGTTATCAACCGGGGCTTTTTTATGACCACAATTAAAAAAACTTATTTATCCAGCGTGTCTTAACTTTATACCGCCACGGTTTGTTCCGCGAAAAACGCCTTTAACTCGGCGAGCAGGCTGTCCATGTGAAACGGTTTCAGGATAATTTTCTCGAAATACACGCGGTTATTCTCGGTCAGCATCGGCATCCCAGTCAGCGCAAAAATATGGGTGCTTTTCAATTCAGGATTTTCCCGGATTTTCCGTGCCAATTCGATGCCGTTGATTTCGGGCATGACAATGTCCATCAAGATTAAATCCGGCTTGGTCAGCAAAACAGTGGCGTAGGCTCTGGTACTGTCAGACTCGGTAAAAACCGTGTAACCTGCGCTGACCAAAATCGCCTTGGAGAGAAAAAGTATACTTTTTTCGTCGTCAATAATTAAAATTTTGCGTGTCATTTTAATACCCCCTGACTGTTATTATACAGTACTTTGCGGAAAAATCAAAAAGAATGTTCCGCGCCGGGGAATTTTTGGGCTTTTACTTCAGTGATGTAAGTATCGGCGGCTTGGCTGATGACCGTGTCGAGCTGGGCGTAACGTTTGACAAAGCGCGGCGCGCGCGGGTACAGGCCGAGCATGTCGTCGCAGACCAAAACCTGTCCGTCGCAGTCCGCGCCCGCGCCGATGCCGATGGTCGGGATTTTCAGTGCGCGCGTTATCTCCTTGGCCAACCGGGCGGGTAGCATTTCTAGGACGAGCATAAAGGCCCCGGCTTTTTCCAGCGCCTTGGCCTCGGCTTGGATTTTTCGGGCGGCGGCGCGGTCTTTGCCCTGCACACGATAGCCCGACAGTCCGTTGACGCTCTGCGGCGTGAACCCCAGATGCCCCACGACCGGGATACCAATGGCGGTCAGGCGGCGGACGGACTCCAAGACCAATTCGGAAGCACCCTCCAGCTTGACGGCGTTGGCCCCCGTGCGCTTCATAATCTTCCCGGCATTGCTGAGGCTTTTTTCGGGATTGACCTGATAGGACATGAACGGCAAATCGACCACGATAAATTTGTCCGGTGCGCCGCGGCGGACGACGGTGGCGTGGTAAATCATCTCGTCGAGCGTAACGGCCAAAGTGTCTTTTTGACCTTGAAAGACCGTGCCGAGCGAGTCGCCGACCAGTAGCATATCGACAGCGGTCTTATTAAAAACCGCCGCCAGCGAGGCCGCGTAGGCGGTCAGCATCGTGATTTTTTCTTTGTTTTTTTTGGCCTGCAGTTTGGCAATGGTTTCCATGCTTATTTGGCTTTCGGCTGCCGCGGGACAAATAATTTTTTGAGATTGCGTTGCCAGACGGTCAACTCTTTTTGGTAAATCTTGAGCAGGTAAGTCTGTACGGCTTGCAGGCTCAAAGTGCGTGTCAATTGGCCGTTTTCGGCGATGGAAATCTGGCCGCTCTCTTCCGAGACCACGATGACCAGCGCGTCAGACGCTTCGGACAGGCCGATGGCGGCGCGGTGGCGGGTGCCGAGCGAGCCAAGATTTTTATTGTCAGTCAAAGGCAGTAAACAGCCGATGGCGCTGATTTTTTTATTCTGGATAATTAAGGCGCCGTCGTGGACTAGAGTTTTTTTATTGAACAGGCTGATTAATAAATCCGCGTTAATGTCGGCGTTCATGTGAATGCCTGTCTCCACGAACTCGTTTAAGCGTGCGGTGCGTTCGATGGCCAGCAGTGCGCCAGTTTTGCGTTTGGACAGGAATTCCACCGCTTTGACCAGCTGGCTAATGATATTGAGGTCGGCGGTCTTCTCCAGTAGCGGCAGTAAAAAATTGCCGCCTAGTTTTTCCAAACCGCGCCGCAGTTCCGGCTGGAAGACGACGATGAGCAGCGTCGCCAGCATCGGAGCCAATTGTTCGATGAGCCATTGGATAGTGTAAAGATTGGCGACCTTGGCGGCGACAAAAATTACGATGATGACCGCGAAGCCTTTGAGCAGCCGTCCGGCGCGCGACCCGCGAAACCAGACCAGCGCGTAATAAATCGCCACGCTGACCAGCGTAATGTCTACAATGTCCAGCAGGCGGATATGGGAAAGCGTGGCCGCCAGCATCAAAACTCCTGCCGGGCGAGCAGGTCAGCGTAAGTCTCGCGGCGCACTAGGACGCGGCTCTTGCCGCCATTGACCAAAACCATAGCTGGGCGCGGATTTTGATTGTAATTGGAGGACATGCTGTAATTATACGCTCCCGTGGCGTAGACGACCAGCAGGTCGCCTGCGGCGGCGGGCGGCAGATAAATGTCCTTAATCAAGACATCGCCGGACTCGCAAAACTTGCCGGCTACCGTAACGCGCTCGGTTTTGCGGGCGGATAGTTTGCCCACCAAGTCGGCGGTGTATTTAGCTCCGTAGAGCATCGGGCGCGGATTGTCCGACAGGCCGCCGTCTACGAACAAATATTGGCGGATATTTTTATTGTCCTTGACTGCGCCGACAGTATAGAGCGTAACCCCGGCGCGTCCCACGATGGAGCGCCCCGGTTCGACAATCAATTGGGGCAACGGCAATCGGCGTTTGGCAAAATGATATTTTATTTCGGAGCAGATAGTTTTGGCATAATGCGCCACGGGCGGCGGAGTTTCTTTTTCCAGATGGGAGATGCCTAAACCGCCGCCCAGATTTAAAATTTTTACCTCCAGCTGATTGTGCTTTTGGATTTTTTCAATCAATTCGGTCATTTTCTCCACGGCAAAGCTAAAAGGATTGACATCGAGGATTTGCGAGCCGATATGCGTGTGTAACCCGCGAAAATCAATGTTGCGGCAGCGTTGGACTTCTTTAAGGAAAGTACAGACCTGATCGATATGCACGCCAAATTTAGAATCAAAGCCGCCGGTCTTAATAAAGTCATGAGTATGCGCTTCGATGCCGGGGGTTACCCTGAGCAGGATGGACGCTTGCTTGGACAACCGCGCGGCGGTCTCCTCCAGCTTTTGCAGTTCGGCGGCGTTGTCGACAACAATCAAACCGACTTCCGCCTGCAGGGCGGTTTCCAGTTCCTGCGGAGACTTGTTGTTGCCGTGCAAAATTATTTTTGCCGGGGCGATACCGGACTTTAACGCGATGTGCAGCTCGCCGCCGGACACCACGTCCACGCCCAAACCTTCCTCGCCGCTGATTTGCAGAATGCCCGCCACGGACAGGGCTTTGGAGGCGTAGGCCACCATGGTGTCGGCATAATTTTCCGTGAAAGACCGCAGGTAGGCGCGGCAATTTGCCCGCAAGGTTTCCTCGTCCATGATGTACAGCGGCGTGCCGTACTGCTCAGCCAGCTGCGCCAAATCACAGCCGCCGATTTCCAAATTATTGTGGACGCTGATGCCGCTGGTCAGGGGCATATATTCATGGCTGCTTAATAACATTTTTTACTCCGCGCTTATTTTAACAACCCATATTCGATACTGTCGACCAGGGCCAGCCAGCTAGCCTCAATCACGTCCGTCGATACGCCGACCGTTCCCCAGGTGCGACAGTCATCGCGGGACTCGATGATGACACGCACTTTGGCTTCCGTGCCGTGGCGGCCATCCAGCACGCGCACCTTATAATCCGACAGGGCGATGTTTTTAATCCGCGGATAGTCGGCGGTCAAGGCCTTGCGCAGGGCGCGTCCGAGGGCGGACACGGGGCCGTTGCCGTCGGCGACGGTGTGGATTTCCTTGCCCCGGACTTTGATTTTGACGGTCGCCTCGACGTTTAATTCTTTCTCCGCAAATTTTTCATTGGTTACGTGAAAACTAATCAGTTCAAACAGCGGCTTGTGCTTGCCCAGCGTTCTTTGCAGTAAAAGCTCCAGCGAGGCCTCGCCTTCCTCAAAATGGTACCCGGCGGACTCCAAAGTTTTGATTTTCTGCACGAGCTGTCTGGTCTGCGGGTCGTCCTTGGCGAGGTCGATGCGCATGGTCTTGGCTTTGTAGAGCAAATTGCTGACTCCCGAAAGTTCCGAAATCAAAACGCGCTGTTTGTTGCCCACGAGGCCAGGATTGACATGCTCATAAGTGGCGGAGTTTTTTTGAATCGCGCTGACATGCACGCCGGCCTTGTGGGCAAAAGCGGAATGACCGACATAGGCGGCCTGACTGGGCGGCGGCAGATTGGCAATCTCCGCGACACGGCGGGCCAAGGCGGTCAGCCCCGCCAGCTTCTGGGGCGGCAGGATTTTGTAGTTCATTTTTAACTGCAGTGAGGGGATGATGGCGCAGAGATTGGCGTTGCCGCAGCGTTCGCCGTAGCCGTTGAGCGTGCCTTGAACCTGCGTTGCCCCGGCGGCCACGGCGGCCAGTGTGCTGGCAACCGCAGTCTCCGCGTCATTGTGCGTATGGATGCCCAGCGGTGTTTTGATGCCTGCCCGCACGTGGCTGACGATGGCTTGCACTTTGTCCGGCAAAGTTCCGCCGTTGGTGTCGCACAGCACGAGGCGGTCAGCTCCCGCGTCCTGTGCGGTCAGCAAAACGCTCAAGGCGTATTCGGGATTGCTTTGGTATGCGTCAAAAAAATGTTCCGCATCAAAAAGCACTTCTTTTTTATGCTGTTTGAGGAAACGGATAGTGTCGTCGATGATTTTTAAATTGTCGGCCAAGGAAATTTTTAGCGCGGCGGACACGTGCAAATCCCAAGTCTTGCCGAAAACTGTAACAGCCGGAGTCCCCGCCGCCAAAAGATTTTGCAGATGGGAGTCGTCTTTGGCCGCCCGCCCGGCCCGGCAGGTGGAGCTGAACGCCACCAGCTTGGCGTGCTTTAATTTTTCTTTTTTAGCCAGCTTGAAGTACTCGTCGGTTTTAGGGTTGCTCCCCGGCCAGCCGCCCTCGATATAATGAATGCCGAGACTGTCCAGCAGGCGCGTGATTTTCAGCTTGTCCTGCACGGTAAAGGAAATGCCCTCGCCCTGCTCGCCGTCGCGCAGTGTACTGTCCAGCAATGTAATTGGTCTCATAGAAAAGATTATAAAGAAAAGGCGAGGGTCTGGCAATTTAGGACATTTCTAAAATCTCGGCTTTGTTTTTTGTCGCTCATTTTAATCTATGGTATTATTTGTCCATGTCTAAACTATGGTCAGGTCGGTTTGCGGCAGAGACGGCGCGGCTGACGCGGGATTTTACGGAGTCGATTTCTTATGATTGGCGCTTGTACCAGCACGATATACGGGGGTCGTTGGCTCATGCTGGCGGCCTGCGGCGCGCCAAGATTCTGACCGTGGCAGAATACCAGAAAATTGCCGCGGGACTGCGCGCCATCGAGCGGGAGATAGGGCAGGGCAGGTTTAAGTTTGACCCGGAGCTGGAAGATATTCACATGAATATCGAGGCGGCCTTGACCCGGAAAATCGGGGCGGTGGCCGGAAAACTGCACACGGGACGCAGCCGCAATGACCAGGTGGCGACCGACCTGCGCCTGTATTTGAAAGACAAAATCAAATTGCTCAACGGTTTGCTGCAAAAATTTTGTCTGGTTCTGTTGCGGACAGCGGAGCGGCAGAAAAAAGTCATTTTGCCGGGGCATACGCATTTGCAGATTGCCCAGCCAGTGCTGTTGGCGCATCATCTGCTCGCCTATGTGGAGATGTTTATCCGAGACCGCCAAAGACTGGTCAATATTTTCTCGCGCGTAGACGTGCTGCCGCTCGGCGCGGCGGCCTTGGCGGGGACAGCTTATCCTCTCGACAGGCAGGCTATCGCGCGGGAGTTGGGCTTCGCGGTGATTTCGCAAAATTCCATTGATGCCGTGGCGGACCGCGATTTTTTGGTGGAGTTTCAGGCGGCGGCGGCATTGATTATGGTGCATCTGAGCCGCATGTCGGAGGAGCTGATTCTCTGGAATACTGCGCAATTCGGTTATATCGAGTTGAGCGACGCTTATACGACCGGCTCGTCCATCATGCCGCAGAAAAAAAATCCCGACATTCCCGAGCTGGTGCGCGGCAAGACCGGGCGCGTACTCGGCAATCTGCAGAATATGCTCACGGTGCTTAAAGGTTTGCCGCTGGCCTACAACCGTGATTTGCAGGAGGACAAACAGCCGCTGTTCGACACGGTACAGACGTTGACGGATTGTCTGCGGATTATGACGGAGCTGTGGCGAACCAGCAAATTTCGCGCGGACAAGATGCGGGCGGACGCGGAGCGGGGTTTTGCGACGGCGACGGATTTGGCGGACTATCTGGTGCGCCGCGGCGTGCCGTTCCGCCAAGCGCATGAGCTGACGGGACGGATTGTGGCGCATTGCCTAAAACAAGACAAGGCTTTGAGCGATTTGACTTTGGCGGATTTTCGCCGTTTTTCTGCTAAAATCGGCGCGGACATTTACCAAAGTATTTCGCTGGCAGGTTCGCTGGCGGCGCGGAATGTTTACGGTGGCACGGCTCCTGCGCAAGTGGCCGCGGCGTGCCAGCGCGTCAGGAAAAGGATAAAACTGTATGAATGATTTTCTACACGACTTGGTCAATAATTTAAGCAAGTCTTGGTCGAGAGTCGGCGCGTTGTTTCGGGCCTTGTTTCTGAATAGGTTGCGGAATGTGGACGTGGCGTTTATCCGTGAACAGCTCAATAAACAGGAGCAGATTTTGTTTTATTCCATGGCGGCTTTTGACCAGCGGCATTCGCTGGATGTGGCTTATACACTCAGGGATTTGCTGGGCAAGCGCAGTAAAGTCCGTCCCGACAAGCTGTATAAGGCCGCGCTCCTGCACGATATTGGCAAGGCGCGGACGCGGTTGCTGGTGCGCGATCGGGTGGCGCAAGTCTTGCTGTTTACACTGCTCCCGCCGCTGGCCAATTATCTGGCGGATAGAGGTTCGGAGCGGACAGGCTACTGGCGGCGAATTTTGTATTTTTACAAACACCACCCCAAGATTAGCGCCGCGCTGGCTAAGAGTGTTTCCGCGGACAGCGAGACGCTTTATTTGATTGAACAGCACCACGCACCGTTCACCTCGGGCGAGCCAAAAGAATTGACGCTCCTGCGCGAGGCGGATGAATTAAATTAACTGGTTTATCGCGTCCCGTAATTTTTCCGCTTCTATCCGGGGATTTTCCGCATAAATTATGCCCCGGGAAGAGTTGATAATAAATCCCGAATTTTGGGTGTTTTGGGCGGCTCTGATTGTGCTGTCCAAGTCCCCGCCCTGCACGCCGATGCCCGGTATCAGCAGGAATGCTTCCGGGATAATTTCACGGATGCCGCTGATTTCCTGCGGATGTGTTGCGCCGACTACCGCACCGCAATTGCCGTAGCGGGCGTGCCAGTCCTGAATTTTGGCGGCGACTTTCTTGTACAAATCGGGCTTTTGAAAATCCTGTGAGCCTTGGTTGGAAGTCAGGCAGAGGACGAAGCTGTAGTTTTCCTTGTACGCCAAGAATGGCGTGATGGAATCCTCGCCCATGTAGGGGGCGAGCGTTACCGCGTCCGCGCCAAATTCGGCAAAGACGGCTTGGGCGTAAGCTTGCGAGGTATTGCCGATATCGCCGCGCTTAGCATCGAGAATGACGGGGATTTCCGGCGGAATGCATTTGAGCGTGGCGGCGAGAGCCTGCCAGCCCGACAGGCCATGCATTTCATAAAAAGCCAGGTTGGGTTTGTAACAAGCCGCATAGTCCTGGGTGGCCGCGATAATATATTTATTAAATTCCAGGAGCGGTTCGGGGCTTTTCTGAAAACGCGCTGGTATTTTGGCGATATCCGTGTCCAGCCCCACGCAGACAAAAGTTTTCCGCTCGGCGATGCGTTTATTTATCTTGTCGAGAAATTTATTCACAGAGGGATTATAGCATTTAATGGATTACGGCAGGGCCTATTACGGGCGAATCACTTAGACAAAAAAACAGGGGCGGACACCGCCCCTGTAAAACGGAAAGTCCTGTTTTTAGTTTACAACTAGCCTTGTTGGCTCCAAGCACCGTTTGAGTAGACATATGTCTTGTTGCTCTCAAAGGAGGTAATACTCCCGACGGTGGTGGTCAGAGATGCTCCACTGCCTAGTTCCAGCTTGGCGCCATTTGTGCCGCGCAATTCGCCGATGGCATGTGTTCCGCTGGTAACTTTTATGTATCCGCTGATGTCATAATAATCTTTGCCCAGAGTGAAGGAGCCGCCGTTCTGGATTTGCACGACGCTACTTTCGCTGTCTTTGCTGACATATAAGACATTGTTCAGGTAACCTTGGCCGCCGTACTCAAAAGTCAAAGCGCCGGACCCGTTGCCACTGTTCCAGATTGTGCCGCCGGCCTGGTGTACATCTTTCAGTGTCGCTCCGCTCTTCACGATAATGTTGCCTTCCAAGGCTATATTCGCGTTGGACTGGATGGTCAAGGTGGCGGGGCTTTCTACTGTTGCGGTGGCGTTTTCGACCACGGTCAAATTCAGATTATCAGCAACGATAAAGTCTCCCACCACAGCGGCATTGCCCCGCAGTTCATAAGTGTCTTTCTTCATGGCCAGAGAGCCGCTGTTCAATTGGATTACCTGAGGGGAATCCCCGGCTCCGCCCAGAAAAAGGTACGGGTTATCGCCCTGCCATCTGTAACCCTTTGCGCCTGCTTGGAAAATCAATGCGGCGGTGTCGTTCTTCTGCCACTGCTCGCCGCCTGCCCTGTCGTCGTCGTACAGTTCGGCTCCGGGTTCTATCACGAGATTGCCATATATTTCCAGCTCTGTGTTGGCGCTGACGATTAGCGTGGCGCCGTTACCGACGAGCAGAGTTTTGTTGCTAGGGATTGCTACTTGGACATCTTCTGACACCAAAAGTTCGCCTTGCTTGATGCGTACTTGTCCATTGCCCTCATTGCCTGCCAGAACCCCATTCAAATCTGCCGCGTTGGCGTTGGTCGCGTCAAACTCTATGGCCACCGGGGCTTCGGGCGGAGAGTATGATGAGGTGCCGCTACCTTTGCTGGGAAGTTTGCCGCAACCAGACAGGACCAGCGCGCTCAATAGTCCTAGGGTTACTATTAGAATTTTTTTATTACTCATGAAATCGTCCTCCTAATGAATATTTTTTTACTTAAATTGTCTGAAAACGTTACTTTGCTTTATTGTTTTTCTTGGGCTTGTATAAAAATCGGCAAGATGTAAATTGCCGCACCACCTCCAATCGATGTTTCTCCCCCACGTAACCAGTGAAAATCTTTAGGCCGAATAGCTGCGTAACTTTTGGCCAATCTTCATTACTATTTTGCGCGGCTTTGTCCACGTCTAAACGGCGCACAAGTTTTATGTCCTGCGTTGTAATACCAGTCGGGCAAAGTCCCGTATTGCAAGAGTTACAGCGGCTGTGGTCATTGC
>BGZO01000021.1 GCA_003864475.1 Candidatus Termititenax persephonae
TTATGCCGATAAGTAGTCTGTATCGTGGTGTTTTTTAAAGACAGTCTTGATTTGGGGGGAACTCATGCTAAGAAAAATCAACAGATGCGCCGTGTGCGCAATATTTTGCATATTGGCGGTGGTAGGTATTTTGCAGGCCGCCGGAACATATCTGGAATCCACGGCCCAAGAGTATGATATCGCTTCCCCCAAACAAGATTCCACGAAAAATGACAATGCGCTTAGCCTGAGAAAACAGATTTTTTCCGGAACGGTGCCTCAAAGACCGGGTAGTTTTGATAGTGCGGATATGGATGCAGATCCGGCTCAAAAAAATAAAATATACTATCCGACATTTATGGACTATCTGTCCTCGGATTCACACACTGATTATATTCAATATGAGAACTCTAAATATACGAGGGGTGATAAGGTACTCAGCGTAAATAGCCGGGCTAGAGATCCAATGTATCAATTAATGGAAATTGGCGGTACTGGTGAGAAATTATTGCCTGGTTTTGCCGCCACGATATCTGGCGAGAGCGGCGCCCACAATGCTATCCTAAACTCCGGGGATATTTATGACCTATATCCCGGCAATGTCAGCTTGCCCAGTGACGAGAATCTCAATATTCGTTTTAAAGTCATGGCTATGCGTGATGGAAATAACTGGAAATTTCCTTATGTAAGCTTGGGTGATGGTTTTAGCGTTGTAATTGCAACGGGAACAACAGAAAATATAACATATACAGTCAATAGTAATTTGAAATTAGTACCTAATAAAATTAGTTCCTACTGGAACCATCTCGATTTGATAGAGACCAATAATGGTCTGGCTTATGGATTTTCTTTTTATAATAGTGGAACAACGATTTCTGTGGGAACAGTGGTAACCGTTAAGATTGAAGGCAAGTATGTCGATTCTACTAAGGTTGCCTCGAAGACGTTCAGGTTCCAAGTGGAGGGCGTGCCTTTCTTGACCAATTTGGTGTCTGAAAACGCCGCGCCAAATGATACAAACAATGAAAAATTTGACTCAGGTAATAAGAATCAGCTTTATGGCTGGTCGGCCGCCGGCGGCGGCGATATTAACGGCGATGGTTTCCCGGATTTGGTGGTAACCGACCCTTATTATTTGTATGATACTAGTGGTACCAAAGCCACCAGTGGACGGGCCTATGTTTATTTCGGCGGGCCGGATAAGATTTTGGATAATACTAAAAAATTGCCTACTCCGGATATTATTATCGAAAATCCTTCACAAAACTCTACATCTATAGTCTCCAAAGAGTTTGCTTACAAGGCCAAGCTGGGCGACATCAACGGCGATGGTTATGCCGATATTATCCTGGGGTGGCCGACGTATAGTAATAATGCAGATAATATCAATAAAGGCCGTCTGCTGATTTATTATGGCGGCGCGCAACTCCAGGGCGGCGATCTCATGATGAATGTTTACTACGATAAATCCAGCAGTACCATTATTACCGAACGAAACATTCTGAAGATGGTTACCCCCTCTATAATTCTGGAGAATGACATAGACATATACGATACTACTGGCGGCAATCCCTTGGCTGACCCCTTGCTCGGCGCGGTATTCGATGTCGGCGACCTCAATAATGACGGCTATGCGGATATCCTGGCCAAGGTTGGCAATGAGAGCAACTATGAAAAAAATTATGTTTACGTGATTTCGGGCAAAACATTGTCTGCAGAAACTAATCCCCAGCTGTTACGTACAAGCAAGACAAAAAGTCTACAAAGTTTTGTTTTTGAGGGAAATACTCTTCATGCCGATACTCTGTCTGATGTGGCGATAGTCGGCGACTTCGATAGGGACGGCTTTCAAGATTTTGCGATTTCCTATCCCAATAGCGGCGGCGTAGGTAATTTCTCGTATCCTAATGTGCGCGTGTTTCGTGGCGGTTTTACGACCAATGGTGGTGTAGTGAAAAGCTATGCCTATGCGTCTCCCTATGTGATTTTGGAAGACAAAAGCAGCAGCCGGGGGTATTTTGGCATTTCCGTGGCCGGGGCGGGCGATATCAACGGCGACCGTTACGGCGATATTATCGTCGGCCGGATGACCAATGACGACGCGCCCGGCAAAGCCTTGATTTTCTTGGGACGCGGCGGCTTGACCCCGGGACAGAAAATTTCTTATGACGGGAATGAGCCGTCCAATTCATATCCGGGCATCGTCGCCATCAATGAGCCGCGGGAGATTTTATATACCGGGGCTACCCAATTTGGCTTAAAAGTGGCCGGGGTCGGCGACTTGGACAATGACGGTTACGACGATGTGATGATTGGCGCGCCTCTGGACGGCGAGTCCCAGAGCGGCGCGGTTTACTTCATTATGGGCAATGGCTCCTTGCCCCCGGACAGTATCATCGGCGAGGATAATCTGCGGCAGTATGTGCTGGCTGGCCGCCGGCCCAACGCGCATTATGGCCGGGAGATTGTCTCCCTTGGCGATTTCGCGCAAAATGGCCACAACTCCGTCTTGATTTCCGCTCCGGGGTATGCGGGCAATGCCTTGTTTTCGGGTTTTTCGTCGATGCTCAGCTTGAAAAATTCAGTCAGCGTGCATAATGTGGATATTTTTTCCAGCGCCTACAGTGTGGACAATAGCCGCCCGCAGGTTTTGTTCAGCCAGCTGAATCCCTGGCCGGACACGGTGGCTTGGGATGAGGCGGACACTTTAAATATCGTAGTTTTTGATAAAGGCGGTTCCGGTCTGGAATTTAATAGCCTGAGCATTGATTTTGTGGAGCCTAATGATAATACCCGCACTATTGCCGGCGGCTCGCTCTTGCAGAGCAGTATGGAGCTGATGAATGCCGCGAATGAATCTGTCCTAGGTTCCTCGTTTGAGCTACAGAAATTCTGGGCGGCAGCGGGTAATTATAACGTAGCAACGACGAATTTTCTTGAAAATTATTCGAATTCGTTGAAGGGATACTATGCTAGTAATAATCCTTTTAACCACAAAATTACAAACATTAAAGATTCATATGCCGGGAAGGACCTTTACATTTATGAAGCGAATCCGCGGTTCATCGGCCTGAATTTTACCCACACTAGCAAAATCTTACAGGACGGCAGTGATTATGTTCTGCGCCTGCGCTTCAGCGATCGCGGCGACGGGACGATTTTCTCCGGCTCAGATGCCAATCGCCAGACGACCTTGACTCTCAATGTCATGACCAATGAGGAATTATTCGCGTCTTTAAATGTTAATGCTGATGTAGTGTCAGGGTCTTATACTAAAATCTTAGATCTCAATGGCGATGGGTTTCCCGAATTTGTCAAAGGCGATGCCGGAAACGGAAGAGTATATTTGTATTGGGGAACGGGGCGGCAGACTTTTAATGATAATGAGGACACCACCCAATATGAAGATGAAAATAGGACGGTTATTACTTTCGATGGTGTTACATTCACTGATAGTAATGGTAGTACTACGAAAATGAGTATTGCCTCGGCTAAAATGATGATCAATGGTGATTTAAAGAATACACTATTTATACTTGGACAAAACGGCTTATGCTATCTTATGGAAGACAAGGATTTAAGAAACACTAGAAAAATTCAATTGAATGAAAATAACGAGGTAGATGCTTCAGTTTTTAATAAAGGGGTGAATGGGGGTGTTACTTTTACAGGTAGCGGAGATCTAATGGTATTAAAAGCCCAGGAGGCTGTCTCGCCCGATTGGCTGGTGATTACCAACGGAGATGCTAACGGTAAGTATACGGGAAGGCTTCTTAAGGGGGGGATAAGTGGTGAGCATGTAACACAAATATTTAAGAATAAAGATAATACAGCTATTGGCGTGATGAGCGCCGGCCATTTGATTGCAAAAAAATCTCATCAACAATTGATTGTGGGTAACGCGGAGAAAGATGAGGTATATATCTATGATTTGTCGAGCCTTGGGAAAAGTACAGAGGACAATACATATATTGCTCCAATTATTATAACAAACAAAAACATGCCCGGAGCGAAATTTGGTTCCTCGCTGGCGACTGGCTATTTTAATTCGGCGTTGGGGCCAGACGGTAATCCTTCGACGGAGGAGACTCTGCAGAACTTGGCCGTCGGCGCGCCGGGAGCCAAAATCAATGGCAACGACGTTGGCACCGGGATGGTCGTGGTCTTCGACTTCAATAAGAAAAGTTTGGCTAATGATGATGTTTTTGGTTTTGCCCAGTCCGGCAGCTACGTGCTGTATGGCGAGCAGGCCAGTAGTAATTTTGGCACCAGCCTGGCTTCAGTGAAATATTATGGCTCGCCGGCCCATCAGGAGTTATGGAACGAGGGCGGGACTAAAGAGAACGAAGTTTTCTACGATGACGCTGACGACTTAATTGTCGGCGCGCCGTTATTTAAGATTGAGGGGAGCAGTGGCTCCGGCAAGGTTTACATTTATCGGGGATCGACAGACAACTTTTCTTTGAAAGCGACTTCCGGCTATGTCAATAGAAAGGTGAACAAGCTGGGCGCGTCTTTGGCCAATGTGGGTGATATTTTCGGCTATCAAAGTGATTTGATTGCCATGAGCGGCGCGGAGGGTAGTCAGAATAAGATTTATTTACTGCGCAGTAATAAGATTATGGACACCACCCCGCCGCTACTGGAAACCTTGAGCCCGGCGGATCGGTCGTATGAAATGTCGCTCACGCAGAACATCTCTTTCACGGTTTCTGATGTCTCCGGCATCAATCACAATAGGCTGGATATTATCCGTGTCTTCTCGGATGACCGGGCCCCCGAGGTCATCGTGGAGGCCGGGAAAGTGCTGAATACGGATAAGTATGTGTTGGAGGCGTCGCCGAGCGTTAATCTAGCTAGGCGGGTAGTCTATACGCTCCGCTTAAATGAGGAAAAGGGTACGCAGTGGAAGAATGGTGAGCTGGTGAGATTGAGTATCAAGGTCGGCGACGGACGGATGCGCTATGCCACTCAGGGCGGACGGCTGACCCGGGTTTCCGCTCCGCTCTTCACCTCTTTTGAGCTGGGTTTCATCACGCAGTTTAAGCAAAATACCGAGATTACCGAAACGGAAATCATCGGCCAAAACACTAATTCTTATTTTGGTTCGACGGTGGCTTATGCCGGAGATGTGAATAAGGACGGCTTCGCGGACTTTATCGTCGGCGAATACGGCTCGAATGATTATGGCTGGATGTCCGGCAAGGCTTATTTATTCTTGGGCAGTAATGATTTGACCAAGATGACCAAGCCGGCGGCCAGCTTTTCTTTGCGGCTATCCGGCGTTTCCGGTGTTACGTCTCCCTCGACTAAGCTTGGCTGGCGGGTGGCTCCGGCCGGCGACATGAACGGCGACGGCTATGACGACGTGGCGATTGTCGCGCAGAATGCCTCGATAGATGGGGGCGAGGTCTTTATCCTCTTCGGTAATCCCGACCCGCGCATGGATATCGGTAATGAGAATGACCGGATTCGCTCGTCTTTCATCGAGTCGATAGTTTGGGACGACAATTATCTAAATTTCCGGGCGATGTCCATCAAGGCGGCACAGCTGGGCGACGGTTTCGGCCTGGGTATACATGGCGGCGGTGATATTAACGGCGACGGTTATGACGATTTGGTAATCGGCGCACCGTATTATGATGACGGCGCGGCGACCGACACTGGCCGGGTCTATGTGATTTTTGGCAAGCCTGACCTGCAGGATGTCTATGCCCGCAATTCTTATAAATACAGCAGTGTCCGGGAAGTGTATGTTGGCCCGCTCAAACTGGAGGCGACCGCCACCGGGGTCAAGATTGTGGAACATGATTTGCTGGGTACGCCGCCAGCGGATGCCCAGTATTTTGACCGACGGCCAGTCGGCATGATTCCCAATACACACAAACAAAATTATGATTTGTTCGGCTATACGGTCTTGACCGGGCTTAACCTGAACGGCGATTACAACCAGATAGTAAAATACAACGGCATGGTGGCGACAACTATCAATGTCCCGCTGAGCGAGATTTTGATTACCGCCCTAGGGCAAGACGACTCGAAGGGTGCGGTGCATATCTATACGGGTGATGCCGGACAATACAAAGTGCAGGATACGGCAAAAACCCTGCATGGCGAGAGCGCGGGGGACAAATTTGGCTTCAGCTTAGCCTCGCTGGGCGACATCAGCGCGGACGACAATCTGGGCATCGATCTCAGCACTGGCAAGGCGTGGAGTACAGGCAGCGCCCCGCTGGTCGGGCAGGACTTCTTGGTCGGCGCGCCGAGCAGCAAAGGCTCACCGAGCGATTTGTCGCTCAACCCGGATACCGGAGCCGTGTATCTCTATATAGCCCAGCCGAAGCATATTAGTGATTTTGAGGTAAGCCCATCCCTGACTGTTTATGGCCAGTGCAGCGGGGATCAGTTTGGCTACGCCGTGTCCAATGTCGGCAACATCAACAATGACACTTATGGCAATAATGACTTTGCGGTGGGCGCGCCGTTCTTTGACAATGGCCAGACGGCCAATACCGGGCGCGTGTATATTTATGGCACTAACCTGAAAAATATCAATGAGAGTTTTGGCGACACTGTCCCCGCCAAATACCAAGTAGTTTTGTCTAGTTATCCAGAGCAGATTGGGACGGGCAAGCGCGCCTATGAGTTCTTTGGCGCGGCGATTTCTTATCTGGGTGATATCGACAGTGATTTTAGCCCGGAGTACATAGTTGGCGCCCCGGGTTATTTTAGCGGCAACCCCATAGACAATAACGGTGTTGGCGCTTCGATTAAGGGCAATATTGGTCGCGTCTATCTCTATACCAATCCTGATACAGTGCCGCCCTTTGTCTATGAGCCGATGGTCGATATCTATATGAAACCCTATCCCGGCGATACGCTGGCTGAGCTGGCCACGCCGCAAAAAAGAAATAAGGACGTTACGATTAATGGTGCTGTTACCCGCACGGTGGAAGAGTACTTGGTTTACAATAGGCCAATCACTTTCCGTATCTATGATGACCGCGCCGTGAAGCTGGATTCTGTCCTGGCCGAAGTGGAAGCGGAATATTCGGATTTCTCTAGCAACAGTATCAAGAAAGAAACTCGGAAATATAATTTTGTGCCTGCGGTAACTGGCGTGCGCTACTATACCTATGTCAACCGCAAAAATGTAGATTATTTCCTGAATCTGGCCAACAATTATTATCACGATGCCACCTATAATGTGCGCATCTATGCTTCGGACATCTATCCCAATAATATGGAATACTATTACGGACACCCTGGCACAGACCTCCAAGATGGTTACCGGTGGTATTATGACAAGTGGGGTTCTGGCACGAAAACGATAGACGATCAGCTGTATGATGTTCGGCGTGACCCGGCTCCCTTGAGCGCCTTTACGCCGGGGTATCAGGATAATCTCCGCACGAAGGAAAGCCACAATATTAAGCCGTATTTTGAATTTTCTTTCCATACCACGCCCAATCCAATTGGCGCGCCGGAAGCGCAGCTGATTTTGGAGACTGATGTTGACTATAACAATAACCTTAGCAGTACTCACAACACTTCTAAATTCTTTGGTGAAAATTCTAAATTAATAGCAACTTTTAAGGATGCGTCCGGCTTGAAAAGCGGCAAGATTACGTTTAGTTCTGATGCGGTGTCTTTGAATGTTGCTACGATGGATAATGAAGCTATTAATAAAGAATTCTCTTTATCGGGCGAGACAAAGAAGTCTCATCCGGAGTGGATGGATTTTCGTCTTGCTATTCCGTTGACGGACGGCACATTTACGCTGACCGTCGAGGCCGAGGACACTGATGGCCATGAGATGGAGCCGAAAAGCGAGGTCTATATCGTGGATGTCGCTCCGCCGACTTTGACGGCCATAGCCCCGGTCTCCGGTTCTACCTCGGTCAGTGATGACGCGCGGATTGTCCTGCGCCTGAGCGATGCCGGCACGGGTCTGGACATTCTCAGCCCGACAAATAATGGCTTGGATTTGCACAGAATCCAGATTGAGATTGCCAGCACCAGTAACGGCACCCACACTCCTTGGCAAGCAGTCTCCCTCAACAATCTGGAGATTGTTTCGGTCAATTACATAAACGATGGCCGGCAGGTTTTTGGCCCGCAGAGTATGGACATTGCGCTCTTGAATTATAGATTTACTTATCTGGACCAAGTGGCGGTGCGGGTGCGGGTGTCTGACAATGCCGGGCATGTGTTGGAAGACAGCTACAGCTATCAGGTCTCGCCGGATTATCGTCCGCCGTCGATACCCTATGGGGAAGAGCCGACCCTCATGGAGGGAGAATACACCGATGGACCTTTGACGATTTCTTTGAATGCCGTTGACGATATTAAGGGCGACGGTGTAACCCATGTGCTGGTCAGTGTTTTTGAGAAAGACGGCCTGCTGACAACTAATATTGGCTTGTCGGATAGTCCTACTTATAATGCTGCCTCTGCCCCCAGCCTGAGTTACCAGATTAAGCTGCCGTTAGTACCGACAGGCAATAGTCCGACCATGAATAGCTGGCAGATCATGTTGAGTATAGTCGGGTTGCCTACCCAGGAGGACGGCGCGGCTTATGCCAAGCCGACGGTAAACGCTGACCTGCTGATTAAGGTCTTGTTCTTGGATAAGGAAGGTAATGTCAGCGATTATAATGCGTCGCCGACCCTGTCCACCATTCTCGATGTGTCCAGCGCGACGGGCGGGCCGTCCATGCCGACTATCCGCATCAATTATAATGGCTCCAGTAAAGTACTGCCTGCCGACCTCATGCCCAAACATTTCAATAAAGAGCATCCCACGGCGGAACTCTATGTTTATGCCAAAGATACGATGGTTTCGCCCGATCACAAGGCTCGCTACAATGATTTCCGCGACGACATTGATAATCAGTCTCGTCCCTTGGCCGTGGTAATCTCCGGCGTGAAAGTGGACGATGCCGGTAATGAAACGCGGGTTACGCTGAACGGGCCGGGCAGTGAACATCCGGCGGACAGGTTCTTGCCGTACCGCAATGAGAATGGCGTGGCATCTGCCTACTCAATCCTGGACGACTATACCGGAAGGTCGATGCGGATAATTCCAGAATTCGACGTGTCTAAATATGGCGAGGGCAGGGTAGATCTCTATATCAATTTTGCCGATGATGACCCCGGCATTCATCTTAATCAACAAAACAAATCGGACAATCGCGCAATCTACGACGACCAAGGCATACAGCAAAATACCATATATAAATATCTGTTTGAGGAAGATGCGGCGCTATGGACTGCCATTGATGCCCGCCAGCCGTGGAACAATACCCATCCGTTGAATGATTTGGAGGGGAAAACATATCCTCATCTCAATGTACTCAATATCAATAAGAAATATATCAATCCGACGCTTAATGCGGTCAACTATGCGGCTAGAACGGCGAAGCTGACGATTTACTATGACAATACGCCGCCGGAGATTAAGGGCTTGCAGGCCTTTGGCGGACGCGCGCGCGGAGCTGAACGTAATGCTGACACAGGTAGTGAATATATGGCTTATTCTTACAGCCGCAATCCGCAGTATCTGCAGTTTAAACTCAATTATCGAGATACTTTGACCAATAATGCCCAGACCGCTACGTATAATATGCCTGTCGATGCCGTGTACTATCAGGTGATTGCCGTGTCCAAAAATGCCAATGACAATAGGAACCTTGTCGAATCCGGCGGCGATGCCAAAATGATTTATGTGGGAGTCCGCGGCGCAGAGAGTTTTATCGACGGCCATTGGTCGTATAAACCAGAGCTGCATCATTCCGCCGCTTACTTGGCCTATGACGGCGAGACGGAGCTGGATGCGGGCTGGATTCCCGCGATAAGTCCGGATAGTGAGGCTATTGTTACCAGCAGCGGCGAGGTCAGCTGGAATCTGAGTGAGCATTATCTGAATGTCGACTCCGGTACCAATGAGAAAGTATCGTACAACGCTAAGGAGTTTGTAACTGAAAACTTCAACACTTACACTTTTGTTTCGACCAATATTCATAATTGGACGAGGCTGGATGTCAGCAGACTGCAGTACAACGAAAATTATGATGAGGCGGGTTATTCTTGGGATGCCTCGGTCAATGCGCTGGATGTAGAAATCCCGGTCAAAGTCAGTACGGAAAATAGATATTATATCCGGGTCGTCATTAAGGATAAGGCGGGTAATTATTCGCCCATCCAGAATAGCAATTATGTCTATATTGAGGGCAGCGCGCAAGAGGATTATCCGAGCGCGCCGAAATTTAATTTTTCGGATAAGGGTCTGGCCTTAAACCGCAATAGATTTGACATCGACTTTAATGACTATGATGCCGGGTTGTATACCTTGAGAGCAGCCGTCAAAGGCACGAAGAATAATACCAATTACCAAGATATTAAGCTGGACCCATATATATGGGAGGAGATTCAATATGAATATTATGAAATAAATGGCATGGAGGGCAAGGATTTTATCCAAGAAGTTACGCACAATTGGAAAGTAAATCAGCAAGACTGGGAATCTCTACCTGACGGAGAGTATCGGCTGGGTTTCTATATTGTGGACGCTGTAGGCAATACCTTTTTCTCCGATATGGGCAACGGCGTGCTGCTTGATTTTACCAAAGACACCACCCCGCCGGACATCGACTCGGCTCTCAGCAGCTCGCCGAATGGCCTCTATCTGTTTCAAGGCCAGCGCTATACGAATGATACAGATATTTCGCTCAATGTGAATATGTCCGAAAAGGAACATGCCTTTATCCTGACCGACGTGCCTTGGTATGAGATACTCTCGGTCAAGACAGATGTGCCTTCCGAGAATATCTTTGCCCGCGATGATTTGCGCTTCGTCAGGGATTTTAGTTTTGAGTATGCCGGCGAGCAGAGTCTGGACAAGCCCTTGTCCATGTGGCTGGCGACGGCTTCCGAAACGATGACTCCCGAACTGGAAGATGAAACTAAGTCAACGATTAATATCGTGATGATTGACGCTTTTAGCCCGACCCCGGTGGGCAATTATTACACCAGCAAGAGTGTCATGGGCGCGAACGGCAATTATGCGCTGGCGGTAAGATTTGATGTCAGCGGCAATCTGGACTCGGCAAATAAAATAGAGAGTAATGGTTACCGTGAATATGTCTGGCCAGGGCTCTTTGTTACGTTCAATGCCGACGAGAAGTACGATAATTATACCGTCGGCGTGCTGCTTAATACAGAAGAGATACTGGGCGACCAGGTCAATCAGCCGCTGGCTTTCCCGGATTATACTCATAATGGGGATACCAGAGTTTTATTGGGTGCCCCAGGAACGGAAGTTAGCAGTGGGAATTCAGGTTATTTTGGTTTGGTTGTCGAGGCCGGAAAGCCGGAAGAATATGGAGATTCAACTGGTCCTATTAAAGGAGATTCTAAGAAGAAGCTTGATATGACAAGTATTAAGGAGGGAACGAGAATCAGAGAGGTTGGCGAAACCCATTTGAGAACATTTGGCACGGGCTGGACCTTGATTACGGCCAATATTCAAGTGCCGAAGGACTTTGTCAACAAAACCGTTACGATTAGCATACGCCTGCTGGATGAACATGCGAATACTAATAAAGAGTATAGCCCGTATGCGGATTCTAGTGAGTTTAAGGTTTCTGATGTTTTTTCTTATGGTAATGGGTTGAAAAATTATCCGTACAGCTTGCCGCGCAGTAATATGCGGCTGCACGGGGCTTTGCTGGTGGATACTATTTATGTGATTCCGGGTGTCTCGGTCAATCCCAGCATTTACGTGTCCGGCAATATGAATGTCGGCGGCTACGCGATGAATTTCCCGGCGCTACCCAATAGCGACAATGATTATAAGATTATCGCTTACGATCGCTTGGGCAATGTCTCCACCCAGAATGAGAGCGTGATCGTCGACCTCACTCCGCCGACTTGGCAGGCCGAGGTCATAGTAACCAGGCATGAGGAGGCTAAGGGAGACGATTATGATGGCCGCTATGTGGCCTACTATCAGAAACCAGCGGTTACGTCTTACGGTCCTTCTGCCCAATTGATGCGCAATGCCCTGGAGACCGAGGGTGTAACTGACAGCTACAGCTATATCCCCGGCGGCAGGCTATATACCAATGCCTATAAAGACGGTAAGGTTTATCTCTCGGCGCATTTCCAGGCGCAGGAAGACTGCACGCCGATTGACCGTTACACCATTCGCGCTTATCGTCTGGCCACGGGCAACATAGCCGAGGGTAATATGGGCGAGTGGGAGTCGACCGGCATGAACAGCGTCTTCCCGGCGAATAATAGGACCGTGCTGAAATCTCTCCGGTACGATGTCAATGTTGATTCATTTGTGCCGGGCGTGTGGGCGGGCGATGCTGTGCGCCTCGGCGCGTCGGCCACCAATATCTTAAATCTGGAGGCCTCCGAGAACGAGAAGTGGGTATACACTGAGCCGGTGTGGATAGATGTCGACGCTCCGCTGCTGGCTTATGCCATTGCCCCCGGACGGACAGCGACCGTGGACATGGTGGATGGGGGAGTAACTACCAATGATTCCGGCTGGTATGAAGGCCCGATTGACGTTACCATCAATGCCCTGGATGTCTTGGTTATCGGGCGTAGCGCTGAGGGACCGATTTGGGTGCCGGGCGGTGTCGGCGTGTCCACGATACATCTGATTACCAATAACGGCGAGGAGTATGTCTATCATGTGTCCGACGATGACCCTGATTATTGGGAGCAACCGGGCAATCCGACGAGCAACAGGGTTACCCGTAATAAGACAATCACCTTCCAATTGACCGCCGAAGGCCCCAATGCTTTCAAGGTCTGGGCGACGGATAAGTTTGGCCTGACCTCCAATGTCGTCGAGAGAAGCGGCCTGAATATTGACACTTCCGCGCCGCGGGTACAGTTTGTCAGGACAGACAGCCTGCTGAGCAAGCAGACCACCGACTTGGCCAATCCCAACTGGCTCCGGGAGGACGTTGGTTTTGCCATCAAGTTTAGCGACGGCCTCGGCACAGGCAGCCGGGAGCTGCATTGGAGTCTCAACGGACGGGCGCAGAGTGCGCTGGGCTTAAATACAGAGCCGCTGGGCATGTCCGGGTATGTCAACTATATCCCCAGAGGCACTTCCACCCAAAACACCTTGGCTATCCGAGAGGGCGTGGTGAGGGGTTTTGTGCCGATGCTCTCCTTGGGCCTGAGCGCGGCGGAGAAAAGCGCCTTGGTCGAGGGCAATTATGGTGTGCTGGGCTATATCCCCGGCGAGGCTTGGAAAGATTATTATGCCTGGAATCCTGAAAACATCGATACCCCGACCTTTGTTAATGAAGGTGAATTGTACAAGCTCTTGAATAACGAGCTTAAACTTGCCAATCCTGACCGCGTCGTCAATGCTTGGCGCTTTAATACCAATGCGGACGGCGACAGCGGCTCACGGGAATTGTACTATCAAGTTTTGGAGACGGACCCGTTTAAGATTACCAAGGACGGCTACCATACAGTGTCCGCCTATACCGTGGATAAGTTCGGCAATACCTCGAATGTGGACACGCTGGAGTATTTCACGATTGACCGGGGTAAACCAGACATGCAGATTGATTTGGGCGGCAGCTTCCAGTCGCAATGGTATGTCGGCGGGTATCTGGGCGGGCCGACGGACAATGCCAATCACGTGCTGATGAACTCTAACGGCATCGTGGTCAAAGCACAGGTCGGCGATACTTTCCGCGACCCCGTGCTGGTTACCAGGAATTTTTACCCCGGCAAGGTTAAGATACCGCATTACATGGAAAATCTGACGGTCAAGGCGGTGGGTTCCGGTGTGAAAAAAATCGAAATCGGCATCGGCACCAGTGAGCAGGATTTGCGGATCAAAGAGCGGATTATCTCTCCGGCGGAGCGCGTGCTGACCAGATTTGGCTTCTCGGTCAATAAAGGTTACGGCACGGATGATGACCTGCAGGATATGGAGAATTTTATCATCACGCGTAATGGCATCAATATGATTACCTATCAAGTGTTCGACTACGCGGGTAATTATTCCGAGAAGACTTTCTCCCGGAGCGACCCGCAATGGAACGAGATACTTGGCTCCTATGTCTATGACGGCGACAATGGCGTGATTCGCGGCATCAAGGTGGACACCCTGCCGCCCTATGCTGTCTCCCTGAACATCTTCCCCTTTGATGATTTCGTAACGGTCAGCAATAAAGCAGTCGCCGTGGACGGCGCTTATACCGATACGCGGCCAGATTTGCCGGACTACCCGTTGTACACCAATAAGCGCGACGTAACGGTCTGGTTCGCCGGGAAGGATGATGGTATCGGCGTGCGTTACGGCTACTTTACCGCCTCGGAAAATGCCATCTCCAGCGCCAATGGCGTGCGCTCCAATGAGGGCAATCCGTCGGTTTTCTTGGAGGTCGATAAATGGGTGGAGCTGACCAAAGACCATAACTACTATATGCAGAGCGCCCCTGACCCGGTCAGCAAGGAGCAGGGTGTCCTGGATTATGCCAATATTATGAAGATTTGGCTGGGGCCAGAGAATGATACCCAGCAAGGCACGAGGAATATTGTCCTGCAAGTGGCCGATGATTTTGGTCTGGATTACTTTGTTTCCGCTTCGGCTGTGGAGCAGACGGTAACCTTTGCCGCCAGCGCCGAGGCCAATACCGCTTTCTTCGGTGTAAATTATTTGCTGGATTTGTCCGCCACTGGCGCTAATGACTTGAAGCAAGAGACCTATGTCTCTGTCAACGAAGAACTGCTGACCGCGATAGCCGAGTTGGTGCCTGCCGAGCAGATAAATAACGGCAAGTTTGGCGTACGGGTGGCTGACGGCGCGGCGCCAGTCAATGTGGGGACAGCTGTCGATCTGGAATTCTTCTGGGGCGGTCGCTTTGACGTGCCGTCCGCTTATCAAGGCATTGCCGAGGCCAAGCAGACCAATTACGGTGGGATAACGGTCAATGTCTATCGCTGGGATGAGCGCCTGCCTGGCCGCGCCGACCACCGCTCGGTAACGGTCAATGCGGACAGGATTATCATTTATGATAATCTGGTTTCGGCCTCTCAAATTTTGGGCGCGGACTTGCCGCTGGAAGGCTTGGTTTATGATAAATATGCGGATGTTAGTGGCAATATGTATACCGGGGCTTCCGTCCTGACCGTCAATTATCTCCATGATGAGACGGATGAATTGAGCGGCATTACCCATATCATGTTCGGCGGCGACGTGCGCAGTGTTGTTCCGGCCAATGGCACGACCACGCAGAGTTACCGCGCCGGCGAATGGGTGCCTTATGCCTATCGGAGCGCCCACCTCACTAATAATTATGTGGTTACGCTGGTTACTCCCGAGGAAGAGGGCATACTGACTGTCAAGGTGATTGGGGTGCGCGACCGCGCCGGCAATGAGCTGCAAGCTGATGATATGCACAGCGCCGTCTTCTACTACGACAAGGAAGTGCCGCAGGACAATCTGGAAAAGAGATATATCATCAAGAATGACAATGGTATGTTGCTGTATGATTTGCATAATCAGAATACCAACCTCAATGTCAACAGGTATTTCGTGGGTGCGGCGACCTATAATATCGAACTGAATTTCCGGGGAGCCAGCTGGTATGAGGTCTTGGAGCAAAGGGTTGGTTTCGAGCCATTGAGCTTGGTGTCCGGCAGCTATAGAACCCTGCCAAATGGCTCCAGCAAAGAGTGGCAAATCGTGCCGGCCTTTACACTGTCTGATTACAATAAGGAGGATGGTAAGAAGACACTGATCGTCAGACTGTACGACAGGGCGACCGACAAAACGATTACGGCCGATACTCCTTACGTGCAGGTTTCCTACACTTATTATGTGGATACCAAGCCGCCGGTATCGAGCATCAGCGGTTTGGATTTGGTTGACAAGGATAAATGGTATATCCCGAGCGTAACATTTAATCTCAATGTTACCGATAACGGCTCGGCCATCGCCCGTATCGCTTACCGTGTCAATAATGGCGTTACGCACAATTATGACTACGTCAAGCAGACCTACAATGATAAATATGATGCCCGCATCGTCAAAACACCGTTGACCGCGATTGTGAGCAATATCTTGATCAACACGACTGGTGAGAACAATAAAATAACCACTTGGCTGGAAGACGTGGTGGGCAATATCACGGTCAATGTCATTGATGGAATCAAGGTCAATGCCAATCCGCCGCAGCTGGTCAAGACTTTCAGCGTGCCGGCCGCCCAAGGGTCTGTGGAGGGCGAGACCATCTATGTCAATACGTCTGAGCCGGAAATCTACATCACTGGTTATGGCGATATGGAGTCGCTGTCCTTGGATTTGGCGGTGGACGGCATTGTCAATCAGCCCAATGTCGAGTTTAGGAAATCGGGTTATTACAAGGTTAAGCTGGGCAGTGAGGTCAATAAGATTTATGCCTTGTCGATTACCGCCAAGGATGCCATGAGCAAGCTGGACAATGGTCCTACCTCGACGGTTACAGTCAATGTCGCTTTGGATACCGGGGCGCCCAGCCTCACGGTGGCTGATGGCTTCGACGAAGAGATTCGGATTATCGATGACGCGACGCAGATTAGGAGCAATATCGATAACGGGCCGATAATCGTGGGCGGTTATGCCTCGGATGCGGATGTCTACTATGTGCTGAGCGGCGTGGACGGCAAGACCTTCAAGGCCCAGGTTTCGGGCAATGAATGGGCTGTCGTGGTCAAGGATGTGATGGCGCAGGCCGGACGCAATACTGGCAAATTTACCCTGCAGCTCTGGGCGCAGGATAAGGCCGCCAATAAGAGTACGCCCAAGACCTATAGCTTCAGCATCGCCAAGAAATATATCTTAGCGGTTGGCGGCACGGTGCAGGGTCTGGTGGACATTGACGAGATTGGCGGCGGGGACAATGGCATGATTGACTTGGCCACGGCGAAGCTGAGCGGTATAACATATTTGCCAGAGTTGATGGCCAATAAAGAAGGCATCACCGCCATCGCCAGAATCGGCGTGTCCAGCAATGCCAAGATTTCTGGCCTAGGCAGGATATCCGCGCTGAATGCCGCGGACTCGACGACGGCCAGCGTGGTCATCAAGTATTCAGATGAGGCGGCGGCTAAAGGCAAGGTGGATAACTTCCGCATCTACTACCTTGACCAGACCAAGGCGGAGTGGGTGCTGGTGCCGGGTCAGGACGGACAGAACATCAATAAGGACAATAAGACCGTCTCCGCGCAGATTATCGGCGACGGCCTGTATCGAATCTTCGTAACCAACGGCTTTGCGGACAATCTGAAAGACGTGCATATTTACCCGAATCCGTACAAGGGCAGCGACGGCGACACGTCCAACGGCGAGGATGACGACGATGTGAAGAATAAGGTGTTAATCGAGAATGTAACCAAGACCGCGCGGGTCAGGATATACACTGTCTCCGGCGAGTTGGTTACGACGCTGGACAGCTTCGGCGGCTACGGCCAGTCAAGCAATTCGGCGACCATGTATTGGGATTTGACCAATAGCCGCGGCGCCAGGGTCGCCTCCGGTGTGTACATCATCTTCATCACGGACGAGGAAGGTCATAAGTACACGGGCCGCCTGACGATAGTGCGGTAAGAAGTGCGGATATAGGTTTGAGAAAAAAAGGGCGGTTTCGAAAAACCGCCCTTTCAGTAAAAAATGCGCGTATATTTCTCTGAAAGATGGGTATGTTAGTATATGAAATTCCGTATCTTTTTAATATTATTATTCTGCTTTGGCTCCGGCCTTTTTGCTGAATATGCGTCCAATAGGGTGCTGGTCAAGGTCAAACCCTACCCTGAAACTTTTCAATCGGGGGGGGGGGGGGGGGGGGGTAACCGCCCAAGGCTCCCCCAGCGGCCTGCCGGAGTCGGTAAAAAATATTTTGCAGTCTCAGGGACAGGCAGTTACTAAAAAGGTTTTTGCCAGTGAGAATAAACAAGGCGGCGTGGCGGCAATGTCTGTGCCGGAAGATAATCCGCTGGACAGATGGTATGCCATAGAATATCCCAATGATATCAGTGTCCTAGAGTTGATTAAGATTCTGCAAGATGACCCCAACATCGAACATGCCCAGCCGTCATTCATCTACAAGCCCGCGTCTATTAGTTTTCCCAATCCTACTATTCCTAACGACACTAATTATGGTAAACAATGGCATCTGCCAGCCATCAATGCGCCGCAAGGCTGGAATATCAACACAGGCAGTGCTGCTACGGTAATTGCTATTATAGATACCGGGGTTTCATTTAATTCTGAAGACTTATCACCTGACAGAAAAACCTCCGGCTATAATTTTGTGGATGATAATGATAATACCAACCCGGATTATTCTTATTCCGACCCGGATTATCCTTATTACAATGGGAACCACGGCACAATAGTTGCCGAACTGGCTGCCGCCAAAGGCGACAATCATACAGGCGGGGCTGGCGTGGATTGGCGAGCCAAAATCATGCCGCTTAAAGTATTCGGCGACGGGCCGAACAGCCCGAACAGTGGACAGTCAGACACACTCTCTCAAGCAATAATGTATGCCGCGAACAATGGCGCAAAGATTATTAACCTTAGTCTTTCGTCGGAACTTACCCTCGACGAGCTAAGATATTTTTTGCCCGGGAGGCCGATTACAGAGATATTGGATTATTTAGAGACGATAACCTTTTTGGAAAGAGACGCTTGTTATTATGCTTATAATAAAGGCGCTGTGCTGGTCGCGCCGATGGGCAATCATGGGGACGACAGGATAAGCTACCCTGCCGCCTTTAATTGTGTTATCGCGGTGGGCAGTATTGCTAGTAACAATGTTATATCCAGTCTTTCTACCAGAGGGTCTTATGGCAAAACCGTAGAATTAGTCGCGCCTGGGGAGAATATTCCATCATGGTGGGATGGCGAAATTTCTTATAATAACGGTGCTAGCTATGCCGCTCCCCTGGTCTCCGGCCTCGCCGCTTTGATAAAGAGCGTGAGTCCCAATATGACTAACGCGCGCATCCGAGAAGTTTTACGGCAAAGCGCGAATGACCTCGGCGCGGCAGGACAAGACGACATATACGGTTATGGCAAAATCAATGTTTACAGGGCATTGTACTTGGCAGAAAATAGCTATTTACCGCCCGAGTCGCCGACCAATCCTGAAGCGAATGTTTGGCAGAACACCATCTCGCCAACCATCAATTGGTGGCCTGCGTCGGACAATGGCGGGCCGGCGATAACGACTTACAATATCTGCTGGCAATTTTGGGGTAGCCCGAACATGGTATCTGAAGACTGGGATGAGGCATCCGAGAATGTTACTGCCTCAATCTCGAAAAGTGTGTCAATTAATCAGTGGGTTGTTAATGATAAGATGTTTGGTAGCGGCCAATATTTCTTATTTGTTCAAGCGGTTAATGATGGCGAGAAAACGGGCGCTTGGAAAAAAGTTTATTCCCTTCTTTATGATAACGTTCTGCCGACAATGAACATTATTAATATCGCTGAAATCCATGAAGAAATCAGCACCAACAGAAGATATTTTTATAGTTGGGAGAATATGGCATCTGATGGGGACAGCGGAGTAGCTGGTTATTATTATTGTTGGGGTCAAGATGCTTCTGCTACCAGCGATGCCTATACCACAGATTGCTCGTTTACTATAGAAATACCTGAAGATTCTGTCGGGACATATTATCTGCGTGTTAGTCCCAGAGACGGGGCGGGCAATAAAGGCGACTGGGTAACGGTAAGCATCTATACCCTAAATAAGTCGCCGATATTTACCCAGCTGCCCAGTTTGACAGAATATAATGTTTCGAAAAATACTCCCCCCGTCACAGGAAGCTGGACGGACGCAAAGGCCAGGCATGACGGCGCGGACATTAGCACGTACAATGTGCGCTGGGGCAAATACGGCGGGTACGTTTTGTACACTTATGACAAGACAACGACTTCGAGTGTGATTAACTCAACTTATTTTCAAGAAGGGGACGGCATTTATTGGCTATGGGTACAAGCCGTCGACACGTCAGACAATGCCACGGACTGGTACCCGGTCTTGAAATGCATTTACGATACGACGGCTCCGGTATTTTCCCTTGTCCCCAGTTCTAAGGAACTTGCTGTTTCGGAAAATACTTTTCCTTTCACGGTAAGCTGGAATGCCGCGACTGACAACATGAGTGCGGTCATCTACGACGTGTACTGGACAAAAGAAGACGATGCGACAGTTTCGGTAAATTATAGCCAGACAACGACGACTTCGAGGAAGATTAGTACCGCGAATCTCGAATATTTTGGTACCGGGAACGGGGTTTATTATCTGAAAGTCAAAGCCGTTGACGCGGCAGGCAATCACACGGGCTGGTACTCGGTCTTGACCTGCAATTATGATACGGTAATCCCGCTATTCTCCCCCAGTTTGACGGAACTTGATGTTTCGAAAAATACTCGCTCATTCACGATAAGCTGGACAGACGCTAGCCCCATGGCGGACTACGCAACCATTAGCACGTACAATGTGCGCTGGGGCAAATACGGCGGGGCAATTTCGATAACTTATAACACGACAACGACGGTTTCGGATGTGATTGATGTTACCTCAAAAGATTATTTTCCAGACTACGGCATTTATTGGCTAGAGGTACAAGCCGTCGATAATTTGGGTAATGCCACGGCCTGGTTCCCGGTCTTGATCTGCACTTACAATGCGACAGTTCCGGTATTTCCTAAATTCGATTTGACGATACTTGATGTTTCGCAAAATGCTTCCTCCGTCAGAGGAAACTGGCCGGACGCTGAGGCCATGGACGGTGAGTCCATTGCCACGTACAACGTGCGCTGGGGCAAATACGGCGGGACAATTTTGGTAACTTATGACCAGACGGAGACTTCGAGGGAGATTGACCCAATTTATTTTCAAGAGGAAGGGGTTTATTGGCTGGAAGTAAGAGCCTTCGACACGGCGAACAATACCACCGCTTGGCAGAAAGTTGTGCAATACACTTACGATAAGACGGCTCCGAATTTTAATCCAATCATGGCAGAAAAAATCACTTCATCTGATGCCTATGCCGCGGTGAGTTGGCTGGACGTGACTGACGCGCTGTCCGACGTAACCACGTACAACGTGCGCTGGTACAAAAACGACAAGACCATTTTTGTAACTTATAATAACCAGTTGCCGACACTTTCGATAGAGATTAACTCAGCTTATTTTACCCAAGGGGGAGGGGTTTATTGGCTGAAGGTACAGGCCGTTGACGCTCTGGGCAATGCCACGGACTGGCTCCCGGTCTTGAAATACATTTATCAGAAATTCGAGCCAGAATTGACGGTACGGGTTGCTTCACAAAATACTTCTGCCATCACGGTAAATTGGACGGATATATCAGTCCCCACGTACAACGTGCGCTGGACAAAAGAAAACGATGATACAGTTTTGGTAACTTATAGCCAGACAACGACAGTCTCGAGAGAGATTAGTACGGCGAATCAAGAATATCTTGGTACCGGGGACGGGGTTTATTATCTGGATGTACAGGCCGTCGACGCTTCAGGCAATGCCACGGACTGGCACCAGGTCTTGAAATATACTTATGATACCAAGCCCCCGAGTTTTAATCCGATTTTGTACACAATGGATGATTCACCAGATATTTCTCCTATCACGGTGAGCTGGCTGGACGCGACTGACATGAGTGCGGTTACCTACGACGTGCGCTGGGAAACAAGCGGCGGGGAACTTTTGGTAACTTATAACAGGGATGCAACAGTTACAGTTTCGGAGGAGATTGATATAACGGATTCGGACTATTTTGTTACTTGGAACAATGTTTATTGGCTGAAAGTAAGAGCCGTCGACGCTTCAGGCAACACCACGAACTGGCAGACAGTCCTGAAATACACTTACGATACGACACCCCCGACATTCAATCAGGCTTGGAAGTTGACGGAGAAAGTTACCTCACTCAATATTCATGACGCGGTAACGTGGAATGAGGCGACTGACGCGCGTTCCGGTGTGGCCATGTACAACGTGCGCTGGACAAAAGAAAACGATAAGGACTTTTCTCCGATAACTTATAGCCAGCCGGCGACAGTTACAATTTCGAGGGGGATTAGTCCAACTTATTTTACCCGAGGGGACGGGGTTTATTATCTGGATGTACAGGCCGTCGACGCGATGGGCAACGCCACGGCCTGGCATCCGGTCTCGAAATACACTTACAATACGGCAGTCCCGGTATTCAACCCAACTTTGCAGGAACATGTTGCTACACGAGATGCTTCTGCCATCACGGTAAATTGGACGGATATATCAGTCCCCACGTACAACGTGCGCTGGCGCAAAGACGGCGGGGGCGTTTTACTAACTGATAGCCAGGCAACGACAGTTTCGGAAGAGATTGGTTCAACGAATCAAAGATATTCTACCGGGAGGGTGGACGGGGTTTATTGGCTAGAGGTACAAGCCGTCAACGCGATAGGCAACGCCACGGCCTGGCGCCCGGTCTTGAAATACACTTACGACGCGACGGCCCCGACATTCAATCCGGCCTTGAGGGAAAAAATCACTTCATCTAATGCCCATGCCGCGGTGAGTTGGCTGGCGGCGACTGACATGTCCGGCGTGGCCATGTATAACGTGCAATGGCGAAAAGACGGCGGGACACCCAGCGAGCCATTTTTGGTAACTTATAATCAGACGGCGGCAGTCTCGAGGGAGATTAACTCAACTTATTTTCAAGGGGACGGGGTTTATTGGCTAGAGGTACGAGCCGTCGACAAGCTGGGCAATGCCACGGAAGACTGGCGCCCGGTCTTGAAATACACTTATGATACGACATCCCCGAATTTTAATGTCCAACCCACGACCTCTCCCATAGAACCCATAGAAACTCCCACGGAAAACCACGACGCTGAGTCTTGGGCTTCGGCGACGGATGTTTATGGTGTAAGCCATTATGATGTGCAATGGGGTGTGAAAGAGGAAGATGGACAGGCTTGGGTTTGGAAGACGACATATACCGTGGTCAGTCCATCATCTGGACTGCTCCCTTACAACGCAGCATGTAGCAATAATATCTACTGGTTGGATGTGCGGGCTGTAGATAAAGCGGGCAATGCCACCGGATGGAAAAATATTATTACATGTAATTATCAACTGGGGCAAATTTCTTCTCCGTCGATGACAACTACTGGTGTAGTCGAGGGCTGGACCGACGTAATTAATCGCGCCAGGTTTACTTGGAGTCCGGCGGTAGATTATTCCGGGCAGGGAATCGACGGTTACTATGTTTATTGGGGTCCGAAAGAGAACGGCGAATCAATGTCTTTTTCTTTGACCAATAGCTATGACCCCCCGACTTGTAATAATGGCAAGGACACTAACGAGGGCATTTATTATTTGCGTGTCCAGGCTCTGGACGGGGCAGGGGAAAAAAGCCTATGGACGACAGTTTTGACCTATCGCTACACCCCGTATCCGCCGACCAGCCAAATCGTGGACTGGACGAGTAAAAATATTCTTGAACGTTTTCCTGAAAGTATCACCATCAATGTGCAAAGCAGTAAGAACTATATTTACTGGGGTAATGATGCCAACGGCGAGTCCTACACAATATCGACAAATGCAGACACTTATCGACCCGAGAATTGTGTTACGTCCGACGTTTATTATTTGCGTGTTTGTCCCGAGGATAGCGAGGGTCGCCTTGGCCGATGGACGACAATGTTGACTTATTATTATGACGAAGATGCGCCGATTTTTAATATGTCTATAAAGCAAGAAGGTTGGACAAATGTCAAAAATCGCGCGGAGTATCATTGGACCCCGGCAGTTGATACTGGCGGCTCGTTAATCCAAGGATATAACGTATATTGGGGGACAACAACAAATACAAATGCGAAAGATCTTATTATGGACACTTATCAAACGAGCAATACTTTTTCTCAACCCTTATCCTGTGATAAAGACGGCACTTATTATCTCTGCGTGCAGGCTATCGACAATGCTGGCAATACCAGCAATTGGCAAACCTTGCTGGAGTATAAATATGACGCTACCGCTCCCAAAGTAGAAAAAGAGGTTGAGGAACTCGATTGGTCAAAAGAGTCAGTGGTTGTTTCACGCAAATGGGATGCGTCAGACGGCGTAGGATCAGGCGTGGTTGCTTATAATATATATTGGGGTAAAAACGAGTACGGAGTCTCGCCCTATACCACTACGACTGTTACTGCCTCTGGTGCGCTGGCTTGCGATTACGGCAACGGGACTTATTATCTGCGCGTGCAGGCAGTAGACTTGGTTGGTAATAAAAGCGATTTTACGACAATCATGATTTATAAATACGGCACGGCTCCGCCGCAGGGCGGCATTACTGTCAATGACGGTGCGATGTATGTTACGAGCGATAAAGTCAATCTCGCCCTAGACTACCACAACGGTAACGCTGTCAATGACAATGACAACGACAATGCCGCGATTCAAATGAACATTCAAGGCGTTACGCATACCTACCTTAATGATAATACTTGGGTGAAGGCAGAAAGAGTTCTTGAAGATGCCACTCTAGTAGGCGGCGAGGGTATAAAAAGTATCTCCGTGCAATACAGAGATGTCTTGGGTTCTCTGAGCGATACGTATCCAGCAACTATTATCTACGATGCGACCCCGCCTGTTTTTTCCTCGCCAACCAATATTAAGATTACGACCGCTAATAAAAACCTTGACTTGATTACTTGGAACGCCGCGACAGATGCCGTCTCTGGAGTGTCGACCTATAATATTTACTGGGGTTTTAAAAAAAACACAGTAGACAGCACAGATACCACGACAGCAACGGAATATGGACCACTAGAGTGTGAAGTGGAAAACACTACTTATTATCTGTGCGTGCGGCCCGTCGACAAGGCTGGTAATGTCGGCGACTGGCAGACGGTTTTGACTTATATCTATAGCGAGAGTTTGCCGCCCAGTTATGACGATGGCGGTGGCGCGGATAATAACGAGGCGGCTGAAGAGTCGGATTATGTGCAGGGCAATGGCGGTACCGGGGAAAAAGCTTGGTCTTTCCCCAATCCTTTTAGCCCAGCCACTGACGGGTCAGCCAGGATTGCTTACGTTGTTCCCAAATCTGGCTGGACTAAAATCTATATTTACAATCAACGCGGGATTAAGGTCTGGCAGTCGGAGTATTACGCGGAGGCCGAGCGGGACAATATTGTCCCTTGGGACGGTCATGATTTGCGGGGGCGTGTCGTCGCCAATGGCACATATATCCTGCTGGTGGCGGATGAAAAAAAGAAAATAATTGGCAAAGGAAGGTTGTTGTTGCTTGATTAAAAAACTGGCCATATTATTGCTGATGTGCTCTGCCCTGCGCTGTGAGGTCAAACAGGCTTATGGCGCGGAGGCTTTGCTTATGGGCGCGGAAGCGATTGCCCGCGGCGGGACGTATATTGGCGCGGCGGAGAGCAGTCAATATATTTTTCAGAACTATGCTTTCTTGGGCAAACCAGCGCCGCCGCGCTTGGCTTTTTCAACCTTCAGGTTGCTCAATGAAGTGAAGCATCTCACGGCGGCGTTTTCCTTTGGCAATTTTGCCTTGGGTGTTTTGAATATCCAAGACAGCGCCGGCTATCAGCGGGATAACCGTAATAATCTGCTGGGCGGCAAGATTGAGCAGGTGGATAATACTGTGTATGCCGCGGCTGGTTTGGGCAATGACACCGTGGGACTGGGCCTGCGGGTCAAGTACTTGAGTAAGCTGTATTCTGGGTTGAATGTTTCGGCTACGGGATTTGGCTTGGACTTGGCCGGATTTTGGCAGGTTGGTTCGGTTACTTTTGGTCTGGGCTTGAATAATCTGGCAGGCGGTTTTTTGCAATGGTCTACCGGCGCGCAAGAACAATTGTTGCCGGAGTATATCCCCGGCCTGCGCTGGTCAATCAATAAGCAGGTTGCTTTGTTTGCCGACGCGGCCATTATTGACGGCTTGACTTTGGCGCACGGCGGCGTGGAATACCGTCCTACGGAGAGCATAGCCTTGCGCCTGGGTGCTAATCAATACAGCGACTTTGAGGAAAACCAAGAAATAGTGAGCATCGGCCCGGTGGCAGGCGTGGGGCTTAATTTGGCTAACCTTTATTTTGACTACGCCTATAGCCCCAGTAATTCTTTGCAAGACACGGTAACCCATTTTTTTACTTTTACCTGCCGTTTTGAGCCGACCACCAAAACGAAGAAGCGGGTGGCTGGCCGACCAGCATCCGTAAAAGCAGAACAAGAATCTGCCGAAAAAAGTTCCTCTTCCCCGTCCGCTAATCAAGAAGCTGAGGATGAAAAAGTCATATATGATTTAATATATAACTTAAATTTTAAAAAATAACGACTATGTTATAATGCGGCGCATGCGCAGAGGGTATTTTTTTTTCTTCAAACTTCTCCTAGCCCTTGCCTTGTTGGGCTTTCTGCTCAAGGCTATTACTTTTCTGCCCAGCAAAATTTTACCTAGTTTTTTGGCGGACGGCGTGGTTTTCCTGCAAAGCGCCGAGCGCGGTGTCGAGAATTGGTTCGCTGATTTTGCCGAAACTTTGCGGCTGACAGCCTCGAAGCGTGAGCGCGAACGCCGCTATGAGATTTTGTACCGCCAGCGGTCTGCGGAGACGGTCATGGCACAGGCCTTGGTTCACGAAAACAATAGGCTCCGCGCCGCGCTGTATTTTCAGCGTGGTTATGCGGGCGGGCTGATTCCTGCGGAGGTGGTCGGGCGCAGCGCCGACCACTGGCATCGTTTCGTAACGG
>BGZO01000022.1 GCA_003864475.1 Candidatus Termititenax persephonae
TGGTTTTGCCTAATCTCAAAAGTTTGGACGGCGGCGCGGCGGGCAAGATTGGCAAGCCCGGCGGGGCGTTGGCTTTTGGCGACATTGCCGCCAAAGAAACCAAAGTCCAGAGCCAGCCGATTATTTCTTTTGCCCAACTGAGCCGCATCGCGCACGAGCGGGATATCCAAAAAGAAAACCTCAGCAAATTAATCAATATGCTGTTTGGCAAAATCATGCAAAAGGACGAGCAGGACGAAGACTTGGAAGGCATGTACGGGGCTTGGCGCGATTATCTTGACCGCCAGCGCGAGCAAAAAGACCAGCAGGAGCAGGAAGAGGAAGAAAAGCGCCGAAAAAAGCAAAAAGAGGACGCGGAACTGCAAGAAGAGCTGGAAGCCGCGCTGGCCGCTTAAAGAGCGGTCAGATTGGTTATGCCGACAAAAATTGTCCCCGCCCCGGAAAGCCTTGGAGAAAAAACTATTGATATTTGTTTTCGTTTAGTATACATTACATTTATTGAAATTGCATTGTAATTGCTATAATTGAGGTTAAGAAAATAAATTAGGAAAAAGAAATAGGAAAAGGAAATTAGGAATATGTACACTAAAGTTATATCCTCTAAAAAAGACAAAGTTCTGAGCCTGGCCAAGAAGGTGGGGAATGTAGGGGCGGTGGCCGGGGCGGGCTACGCCGCGTTTATCTTCTCTCTGCCGCTCCTGATTCACTACGGCTCCGGCAGTCTGGGCGGGGAAGTAACTGAGGCTCTCGACCTGCTGACCCCCAATTTTGCGGATTTAGGGCGAGACGTGCAGAAATTGTCTTTATTCAAAATCAATTCCTCCGGGACGCTTGGCTTGGCGCATACTATCGGCCTAACCTTGACGACTTTTTATGGGGCGGGGCTGATTAAGAATGCTGTGCAAAAACTGCTCCTGCCGCGTTATACTCAGGAAGAGTTGCGGGCTAAAATTCCAGAACTCGGTAATCTGGACCAGAAACTTTTTGCCCTGCAGACCGGGGTAACCGACGAGGCTTTGCTCCGGCAAGTCTTTGACCTGCTGGAACGTCAGGCAGTGGTTGCGCCCCAAGATGGTCTATATACGGTCAAGACGGAAAATTGTACGGAAGAGTTGCGCGCGGCGCTTTTTGAACTGGGGCTGACCATCGGGCAGACTGACGCGGCGATGCTTTATTTGCGTGATACGGCAGAAAAAAATGCCGAACTTTTTTTTAGGCGCACAATGCTGGGCGCACAAAAACTCGTGGCCAGGGCCGCGGCTCTGCCGCCGGACAAACAACGTCTGCTGGCGCGGGAAGTTTTTCAGGAGCAGCTGACCCCGGAACGCCTGGAGGCTTTTACGGACTTTCTGCGCTCCGCCCGCCGGAGAACGTTTTCAATAGACACTCAGATTGCCTTCTCTATCGTCCTGCCATTCTTCGTGTCCATGTACAATTTCGTCAGCGGCGATTATATCTCCTGCTGTCCGATACATGAGGAAGCCATTAAGGAATGCCTTGGCATTCCCTGGCAAAATTATGGCGGGACTTTGCCGGGACTGGCCGAGGCCGCTTTTCTGGCGGTCATGCACGGCCATATCAGCCACATCCTGGAGAAACATGCGGAAAACATCGCCAGAAGAGAATTGGACAAAGTGATGAGCGTCTCCCAGCTGGCCAAGGAATATGTAACCCTGCAAAACGGCGAGCAGACCTTGACCCCGCTGGAAGACATCGCGCCGCAGTCCCTGCTGGTTTTAAGGGAAGGTCAGCAATTACCGGTGGATGCGGTGGCGACCCGGCAAATAAAAGTCTCCGAGGCGCAGATGACGGGCGAGCCTGTCCCCGTACTGAAAATGCCCGGACAGACTGTGCTGGCCGGAGCCGTCTCACTGGAAGACACGGCGCAGTTGCGGGTGTTGCGCAGTTATGCGGACTCCACCTTGGCTCAACAGGAAAAACAAATCAGATTGGCGATTGAAAGCAAAGCCGCGGCGGAAGGCGTGGTTGAAAGTTTTAGCAAATGGTGGTCCCCGACGATGAGTTTGTTTTCCGGCGCTTATTTTACGTACGGCGTGCTGGCGGCTAAACTACCTGTACTCCAAAGCGCTTTGCGTGTTTTATTTGAGGAGTCGCCTAAATTGTTTGGCTTACTTTCGCCAATGGGCGCGATAAAAAATGCGCTGACCATTCTGGTCGCGACCACGCCCTGCGGCGTGCATACTGCCTTGCCCACCGCCAGACTGGCTCTCATCTGGCGGCTGGCCAAAGACCGGGTTATATTGCGCGACCCCAAGGCCTTGACCGCCGCTGATAAAACCCAGGTCATTGTTTTTGACAAGACCGACACGCTGACCGACAGCTCACAGCTCTCCATCCGCGGTCTGCATTACACGGCGCACGGCGTGCCGGAACGGGACTTGGCGCTGCTGTACGCCCTAGAATCATTGGCCATGCATCCTATTGCGGAGGAGATACGCCGATACATTGGAGAACTGACGCAAAGTCGTCCGTTCATAGACAATTTTCAGAATTTGGGCAAAGGCGTGCAGGGTACTTACACGGCGGATGGACAGGAACATACGGTCGTGGCGGGCTTGTACGAATATCTGCGCGACGAGAACTTACTGGACGCGGCGGGGACGGCGGACATCAGCGAGGATGCGGTGGTCTTCGCGGTGGACGGTCAGGTGCGGCTCTATTTCGAATACACGGAAACCTTGCGCACGGACGCGGCGGACACCGTCTTGGCTCTGCAAAAAATGGGACAGCGTGTCGTGATTGCTTCAGGCGACAGCCACCCCCGGGTGGATACCGCGATAGGCCTGCTCAATGCAGAATTGCTGGCGCGCGGCGCGGCTCCGTTGACGGACATCCACGCGAAACTAGAGCCAGAAGAGAAAACAGACCTCATCCGCTCTCTGCAAAGAAACTCTGGCGGGCCCAGACAGTGCGTGGCGATGGTCGGCGATGGCAATAATGACAGCGGCGCGTTGGCCGCGGCGGACTTTGGCATCAGCTGGAATGCCAAGGGTTTGGCACGTAACGCCGCCCATGCGCTGGTTACGGATGGCAGTCAGCTCACCAAGGTCGTGGATATTCTGCAAATGTCGCGGCGGTATTCCCACAATATGTTGCAAAATATTTTCCTCTCGACTGTCGGCAATATTTTGATTATCGGCGGCGTGGCTACCGGCTATACCGGGCTGGCTCTGAATTACGTGGGAAATTTTTTCAACCAAAGCGTGGGTTTAACGCTGCGCACCATGGATATGTTCCTCTCACTGATTATGCATGAGGGCTTGACTTTTGGCGCCGCGCTCAATGCCGTACGGTTGATGAGGGGGAGAAGAGACAGGGGAAGGAGAAGAGACAAGAAAGACAAGAAGGAAAGCCCGTCTGGTTAGCTATTAGGTGGTTCTTACCGGGCAGCCGCCAGCCGGGGACGCGTCTTCCTCTACGATACTGGGATTTTCAATGGTCTAGGGGTGGCGACGGCCCGACGCTCTTGTTCTTTTTGCTGGCGGGCATCGATTTTTTCCTGAATCAGTCCGGCAAAACTGCTGTCGCAGGCGGCGGCGAAGATGTCCCGCAATTTTTCTAATTGCTCGATGCTCATGCTGTCAAGCTTGTGCTCCAACGCGAATTTCAGGACTTCTCTCTGGGCGGCGGTCAGCTTGTCCAGGGGCAGCCTGCCGCTCTCAAACTCGGTGAGTATCTCTTGCGCCGTTAAGCGTTCACGGCTGTCCGCGGTGTTAGATGCCGTCAGCCGTTCCAATATTTCTTCCGGGGTCTTGGCGACCATGGACGAGTAGAAATTGTCCAACTCTTCATAGATTTTGTCGAAGTAGTCTTTGGCCTCGGCGGGCAGCTGCTCCCTGGCAAAGTCCAGAATGTCCGTCCTAAGGCGGAATATTTCTTTGAGCAGTTCCGCCTCTTTGTCGTACAGGTACTTTATCTCTGTGGGCGTACTCGCGTTGCCTTGATTTTTCAGCCTGCTGATTTCTTGGAGAACCTCGGTGCTGATGTCGCCTTTCAACAGGCGGAAAGCCACCGACTCCAGCACTTCATCCAAGGCTTTGGTTGCGGCCTGCAGGCTCTCTCTATTGTTCGCGTCGATGGTCTTGTTGATTCTATACAAGTCCTGCGCCAATTCCACGACATAGCGTAAATCTTCTTTGACGGCCAGCAGAACCATGGCTTCCAGCTTATTCCCCAGACCGCCCTGCAGGACATTGCTGAGGATGCCCATGGCTTTGGTAATGGTCTGGACGCGTTCCTCTTCGGCCTGTACGGCAGCGGTTTGCACGGCGGCGGTTTGCACGGCGACGCGGCTGGCGGTGGTGGCGGTCTGCACGGTTTGCTCGACGATGCGGCTGGCGGTGGTAGCGGTCGGCACGGGCTGATTAGTTTGCGCGGCTGGCTCGGCAGCTGTGGTCGGTGCGGGCTGGTCAGTTTGCGCGGCTGGCTCGGCGGCGGCGGTCTCTACGGGCTGGTCAGTTCGCGCGGCTGGCTCCGCTGGCGCGGGCGTAGCCTCGATGTCCGGCGCTATTTCCTGCAAGATTATCTGCGCGACGGTTTCCCTGGCGGTGTCATTGTCACCTGTGGGCAGAACATTCTCGACCAAGATTTCGCTGGCCTGCGCGAGGCGTGTGTAGGCGGCATCTCTCTCAGGCAGGTTGGCGGTCTCGATTATTCTATGTAGTTGATTGGCGGCGAGGAACGTCTCCCAGGATTGGATTGTGCTTTTGCGTACAGCAATCTTGGCTTGGATTGACTCTTCAAGTTCTTTGTTGCCTGCCGCCTGGGCTTCTTTCAGTTGCGTCTCGAGGTCTTTCAATTCCTCTTTGGCCTTGGCGTGGTTTTCCATGATTTTCTCGTCCAGAGCGTCGCGCTCCGCCTGTCCGTCCCGCAGGAGCGTCGTGATGGCCTCGCGCGCCCGCGCGGTGGCTTGGGCGGCGTTCGTGGCGGTGAGTGTACTCTGGTGTCCTGTTCCCGCCGCCGCTCTTGCCGAGGACGCATCAGATGCGGCGTGTTCTGTGTTCGGATTGGCAAGGGGATTGGAGTTATTGGCGGCGCGATTTTCGATTTGCTGTCTGATAGCGTCAGCCAGTCCCTTGGCCGCATTAGCGGCGCGGTCAAAAGCGCTAACCAGACTTTCGAAACCGGGTTTGCCTCTCAGATTATCGGCTACTCCTTGATAAATTTGAGAATCTTGCGCGAGCCTCTCTCGGTCGTGTTCAGTGGCCGGGATTTTACCGCTATCTACGCCTTCCTTTATTCTTTCATGTTCCTTCCCAACGATATCAACAACCTTTGTAACACTTTTGTTTGCTTCAGGGTTTTCTTTGATAAAACTTTCTATTTCTTTTGAGACATCATTTGCCGAAAGACCAAACTTAGATGGGAAAAGAATATGCAAGGCTAATGTTTTTGCTTCTGGACTATCGGGGTTGTTTTTCAAAAACTCTAAAAAAGTACTATACATCTCCGGAGATAGAAATGTTTGATTATAATTGCACAGAGAATCACTCAGGTTTTGGCCATCGTCAAGCATTTGTATTATAGATTGTTCAATCAAATTTGCGGTTAAATTTTTCTTATCAGTTGTGTCTGGCGGATTATCTAGAACATCAATCATTTTATCAAGAATACCGGAGCCTTTGGTTAATAATTCGGATAGAACTTCACGTTCTTTTGGGTTATTCCTTGCGCTTTCGGTGGCGGTTGCTAGATTGGATTTAATATTAGTAATATCATTTATCTCGGTAATCGGCGGAGTTCGGGTTTTAGCATAGGCTTCAATAATAGCAACCATATCCTCTGCCAATACATTATTGATATCGTCGGCTATGTTGCGCCCCACAAAAGCCAGGGCTTCGGCTAACTGCCCATGGGTTAGCCTTGGCGGGGTGGCTTTGACGGCGGCCAGTATTTTCGCGTCCATTCCTTCTAAATCTGCCACGCTGGGATTATTTTTACCAAATAATATTCTGTATAGTTCTTCCTGGTTTTTTACTACCGTGGCGCCATCTTGTCTTTTTACACCGTTTTCCCACACATCTTGCGAGCGTTCGTAATCAGCCCGGGTCTGTGGCGTCCCGCTTCCCCCCGCGCCGCCCTCGGTTTTGGCGGTGGCTTCTGTGTCTTCTGTATAGGATGCGAGGATAGCGTTTGTTGCTGTTTCTTTATTGTTTTCTGTTACAGTTTTTTTTATTTTATCTATATTTGCTGGATTACTTAAGTATTCTTTAAGTGTTTCATTTTTAGCCGCGTGTAATATTTCCAGTCTTATTGTTTTAGTTTTTCCTCTATCATGAATTCCCAACTCATCTAGTTTTCTTTCCAGCTCTGTATCATGAGCATTTTTCCCGTTGAGGTTTATCAGCGTGCTGGTTGAATATCTATTCGCAAGGGCGGGCGATACATGCGTCATGGCAATCTTCCTTTCATAACAAAGACATTACCCATTTATTTCAGCTTTATACGTGTCCCCAAAGATTGGGCAACCCAAAAAATGGGACAAGGCAAAAGAAGTATCGATATCCAAGTGTGGATAAATGTATCGAGTTTTGCCGTTGTTTTAGGCAACGATTTTTTGTGTTGGGTTTATGGTTCAGGGAAATGTTGAATTCGGTTTTGGAAAAGAGTAAAATTAGGCAAACATAAAGAATTGGTGTATGGGCTGTCTGTAGACACCCCTCTGTCTTGAATTTGCTTGGAGCAAGCAAATTTAAGACATCTCCCCTTGTAAAGGGGAGATAAGGAGCAGGTGTTGGAATTTAAGTTGGCTCCCCTTAATAAGGGGAGCTGGCAAAATCTGTGTGGCAGATTTTGTCTGAGGGGTGTCTTGCCCTGGCAAGATGTTGAGAAAATAATGCTGGCGGAAAGCCAGAAAGCAATTGAATAAGGAAGGTGCTTTATGGATATTAGTAAATACAAAAATGTTGGTATGTTAAATGTGCCTGCTTATTCTAAACAATTTATCAACAAACAAACCGATATTTTAGATAGTACATATGCATTTGAAGCTACCGATGAGGATTTCGAAAGGGTCGCTTCTTTGGGTGGTGATGAATATGATATCGACACCGCCGAGGAAATCGCCTTGTTGTCCGCCACGGCGGGGGTCATCAATGTCCGCCCCGTAGAGGCCGCCGAGATGTTGCCCGCCAATGACCCGGTGCTTATGGACTTGCAACTTGGCGCGATGCTATACATGAAGAAAGCGGCGGTCAGTTTTTTGGGCGGCGGCGACCCCGCCAAATATGCCGTGGAACTGAAGTTCATCACGGGCCGGGGGAATGTCAGCGAGGCGGACATCAAGAAGTTCATGGCGCAGGGCATCGCCGCGGCGGTGGATGCGGAGTTTAATAAGGTTATTTTTAAGGTGAATACAGATACCGATGGCGCGAATGTTGAACTAATCCGCAAGCCTAATGAATATATATTAGTCTGCGATGGTTATTGGGGAAATCCCAAAGAAAAAGAAGTGAAACGGTTTTCTGCATCTTCAATGGATGCCTTAATAACTGTGATGAGAAATAGTGGGAGTTTTTCTACGACGGCATTCAACATAGTCCGCGCTCAAGCGGCCAATATCCCCGCAGTGTTTTTAGAAAAAACAGGCAAAGACCCGCGGGCTGATATGACGGCTATCATAACGACATTTTATCTCAGTCCGACCAATCAAACGGTTTACGGCGCGATGCGGGATGTTAATGTTTTTTATGATGTAATGCGTCATATTTCTAGAGATTCCACCGAGGCGACAATGTACAGAATGACGCAAAATGCTTATCGAAATGCTATTGCCGTGTTATGTTTAGAATTGTCCGAACGAGTGGCGGATGATTCCCGTGGCCGCACCAGCATAACCTTGGCTAGTGATGTGGTAGGACGCTTGCAGCTTGTTTCGTTGCAACAGTAGCTGGCCGCGCTCCTTTCGGCAGGCTCAGGGAGTGAGGGGAGTACAGGGGAAGGCGGAGGAATAAAGCGGAGGGCAATATGCCAGAACTGTCCAGATTTTTAGGCATGACTATCAAAATGTTTTTTTAGGATAACCAAAAACATCACAAACCACATATACATGTAGTGTATAATGATAAAGATGTAGTTGTGTCTTTAGATGGTGAAATACTTGATGGAAGTTTGCTGAAAAAACAAATGCGTATTCTTTGGGGCTGGCTGGAAATTCATGAGGACGAGTTGTATAAAGCCTGGAATGAAGCGGTTCAAGGCCGTAATCCGGATAAAATCGAACCTTTGAGGTGAAAAATTATGTACGAGAAAGACGGCGTTTTTTATGCGGACGAGAAACATGACCCGGTTAAGTTTCCTAAAGTGACAGGCCTTAAACCGCTGGATAATTATAAATTGTGGGTGCGTTTTTCCACAGGAGAAACAAAAGAATGTGACTTTGCCGCGCTTTTGCGAGAGCCGGCCTTTAGACCTTTGCAAAACAAATCTATTTTTGACAGCGTATATATTGATTATGGCGTACCGGTTTGGAATAACGGAGAAATAGACATAGCCCCTGAATGGCTATACGAAAACGGCAAAGCAGTAAGCGGCGGAAATTAGGCGGGTGGGGAGTAAAGCAACATAGAAAAGAATTAAAAATATGGCCACAAAAATTTATATTATTGAAATATGATAAAAAGTAAAGAAAAGCAATTTGATTGTCTGAAAATGAAAAGCCGTATTCAAGCGCAGATTTATGCTGAAACACAAAATATGTCAGTCAAAGAATTATTGAGTTATTTTAATTGCCATAAACAAGGCAAATAATTAACATTTTCACGCGGCAGGTAGCGGCGCGGTATTTGTCAGCAAAAAGACGCGAGCCACGGGTCTGCTGGTCAGCTATTGAGGCCGCGTTCCCTTTCAACAGGCGCAGGGGGGCGGACAGACGGGGTTGTCGGTCAGCTGGCGTAAGACTGGCTTTACTTTTGTCGATAGGTTATGCCGAACTACTGACAAACAATTATTAAGTGCTAAAATAAAAGACATAAAGATAATAAATCCCGTGGATTTTATTGATAGATTGGAGGAATAGCTATGTATACAGACGCAGTGCTGCGCAATAAAGGCTTGAATGTGTTGATAGATAATTTGGGCAAGGTAGATGCGGAGCGTTTTATCTCGCTTATTAACCGCGACACATTTGACTACACGGAATGGCGGAAAGACTTATTTAATAACTTGTCGGTCAAAGAGCTCAGTGTTTTGGCTATGAAAGAATATAAAAAATGAAAAACGGCGGCTGATTGGTTGGGTGGAGTGAGGGCTGGGGTAAGGCTGTGCGCTGGAGTTGTGTAGGAGATAGGGATGCGAAAATTATTAAAGATATATCTTGACACCTCTGTGATTAGTCATTTGGACGCAAACGATGTTCCAGAAAAGATGAGCGATACCCGCAAGTTCTGGGATTTGCTTATTTGCACACCGACAATGCTTGTGGAAGGAGATGTTTTTAGTGCGTAAACTGTCGATTAGTTCTAAATACACCATTGAAGACATTCATAAAATCCGCGAGTGGAATTATGAACGCCGGAAAAATATGTCTCTACGAGAAATTGTAGAGGACACCAAAGCTGGCGCGAAACAATTTATGTCTCTGCTTGCAGCCGTACGGACGAAAACAAAAGCCGCTTGAACAGTTATTAAAAATTAACGGCGGACAACCGCTGAAGCAACGGCGGCTGATTGGTTGGGTGGACACACGCCGCGTTTCAAAGAGATTGCCAGTTCTTTAATGTCTTGCCTTGGCAAGACACCCCTCTGTCTTAAATCTGCTTGCTTCAAGCAGATTTAAGACATCTCCCCTTAGTAAGGGGAGATAACCAATTACGTGATGTATAATCGGGACGTGGCGAAAATATACAACATGAAAAGACACATCGACACGCGCAGGCGTTTGCGAAAAAACATGACTGTCGCGGAACTTATTCTCTGGACGGCGCTTAAAAACAATAAATTAGGCCTTAGATTCAGGCGGCAGTATGGCGTGAAAACTTTTGTGCCGGATTTTTATTGCCCGGCGCGGAAACTGGCTGTCGAGGCGGACGGCGGCTGAGGCGGCGCCCGGCTTCCCTCAAAATCCAGATTTATGCTAAACTTCGAGCCGATGAGAAAATTTCTCCGTATTTTGGCTACGGCGTTAGTCTGTCTCAGCCTGTTCGGCTGTGGCGGCAAGGATGCCGAGAAGACCAAATTGGTCATGTGGATTATGCCTAATTCACAAGAGCCGGTCAATGACGTGCGCAATGTCTTGCGTCCTTTCTTGCTGAAGAACCCGGATATCGAAGTGGAAATCGTGGCTCTGGACTGGGGGTCGGCTTGGCAGAAAATCACGACGGCCGCCACTTCCAAAGACGCGCCCGATATTGTGCAGCTGGGTACGACTTGGGTGGGTGCGATTGGCTCGATGGGTGCGATGCTCGATGTGTCGGAGAATATTCAGGCGGCAGGCGGCGGGCAAAATCTGTTTGTGGATGCGGCTTGGTCGACGGTGGGACTGCCCGGGTCGGCGGAAGTTTTTGCCGTGCCGTGGATTGTCGATACGCGCGTCTTGTTTTACCGCACCGATGTTTTCAAAAGGCTGGGGCTGACCGCGCAGGATGTCGCCACTTGGGAGAGTTTTGAGGCGACGCTGCGGAAAATTAAAGAGGCTGACCTGACCATCGAGAATAAGCACATCGAGCCGCTGGGCATCACGGGCAAAAATGACTGGAACGTGATTCACAATTTGGCTCCCTGGATTTGGGCAAACGGTGGCAGTTTTCTGGCGGAAGATTATGCCTCGAGTGTGGTCAACAGCGCGGCGGCACAAAAAGGACTGATGTTCTATATCGATTTGGTTAAGAAAGGTCTCGTGCCTCTGCAGTGCGTGGAGCAGAATAGCTACCAAATCGCTTCGGACTTTAACAACGGCATTTACGCCATGTATTTTGACGGGCCATATTCGCTGAAGGGTATGACCACTCCGCCGGAACGCGGCGGCGGCGGCGGCACTTTTGTTGCCAAGAATTTTGCGGTCGCCCCTTATCCCGCTGGCCCGGCGGGGCGGTACACTTTTTGCGGCGGTAGCAATCTAGCGATTTTCAAATCTACCAAGCATCAAGAGGCGGCTTGGCGGGTGGTGCAGTATTTGACGCTGGACGAAAAAGCGCAGATTGCCTACTCGCAGATGGCGGGTTTTCTGCCGGCCAAAAAAGCCGCCTTTGAAGATTCTTATTTCACGCGCGACCCGTTCCGCCGGATTTTTGCCGAAGCCCTCCGCGCCTCGCGGGCCTATCCGTGCATCCCGGCGTGGGGGCAGTTTGAGACGGTCGTGCTGACCAGACAGTTCGGTCTGATGTGGGACGATGTGGTGCGTAATCTCGAAAGTTTTAGCGTGCCGCAGCTCAAGGCGCGGCTGGACGGTACCAAGGCGGAGATGGACGTTATCTTGCAGACAGCGGTGCGCGACAGCGGTAACGAACAGGGTAGCTGGTGGGCGCAACGCGGAGATTTTCACAGCCAGAACGCTCACTGGTATTTTTTATTGCTGTTGCTGGTTTTGCTTGTGCTGGCGGTGCTTTTCATCAAGACCGTGCGCCGCAAAGGCTGGCTGGCGGGGGTCAGAGCCGTTTACCGCAAATACAGGCTGGCCTACATCTTTATTGCGCCTGCGGTTTTTTGTTTGATACTCCTGCATTTACTGCCGCTCTTGCAGGGCATCTGGATGTCGCTCCTGCGGGTGGACCAATTTACCATCAGCCAGTATTTGTCCGCGCCTTTTGTGGGCTTCAAAAATTATTACGACATTTTCTTTAATAGCGTTTCGCCAGTGCGCCTGGGCTTTATTTCTGCCGTACGCAACACGATTTTTTACGCGGTGATTGTTACTTTTGGCACGCTGGGCATCGGCATGATTGTGGCGCAGATGCTCAATCGGTCTTTCAAGGGGCGCAATGTCATGCGTGGGCTGTTCCTCTTTCCGTGGATTGTGCCGACTTTTGTGGTCGGTATGTTGTGGGGCTTCATGTGGCAAAAAGAGACGGGCATCATTAATATTATCCTGTATGATATTTTGCGGATTCAGGATTGGCTGGGCTGGCTCGGGGTGGGTGCGGATAAGCCTTTTTGGCTGATGGGCGACCCCAAAACGCTGGCGGCGATTATTATCCCGACGGTCTGGCGCGGCTGGCCGCATCCGATGCTCATGCTGCTGGCGGGACTGCAGGGCATCTCGTCTGATTATTATGAAGCGGCGGATATTGACGGCGCCAACGGCTGGAAAAAATTTTGGTATATTTCTTTTCCGTTGTTGAAGCCAGTCTGGGCGATTTTGCTTTTGTTCGGTCTGATTTTCAATGTCTATGCTTTTAATATCGTCTACATGATGTTTGGCAACGGCGCGGGTTTTCCGGGCGAGTGGGGCGACCTGATGATGACTAATATTTTCCGCAACTCTTTCCAGCGTTGGGATTTTGGCACGGGTGCGGCTCTGTCTTTTGTGCTGATGATTGTGATGATGATTATCGTAAATTTCTGGTACAAATTTTATAAAAGCGTGGAGGAGGCCGCCTAATGCGTTCTTTTTGGCAGGATTTACGGCGGATGCCGCATCATGTTTATAAAAAAGTCATGGACAGGGTTTACAATGTGCTGATGTACGGCACGATGGTCGTGATTTTGTTTCCGATTTTCTGGATGATTTTCAATTCCTTTATGAGCAATAACGACATTGTGCAGGGCAAGATTTTCTTTCAGCGCGCGCCGCACAATGTGCTGTTTACCCAGGAAGTCGGCGACAAGCTGCTGGTCGGGACGCGCGACGGCTCGGTCAATTATCTCTCGCGGGCGGACGGCCGCTTGTTGCAGCGGCGGACTTTTCGGACGAGCAATACCAATTACGCGGCGGATGATAAATATATCTGGTTGTCTTCGGCGGACAAAGGTTTAATCCGCGTGGACAAGGAGACTTTTGCCGTGAAAAAAGTAAAGGTCAATTGGCAGGCCAAGCTGGACTTTAATAAAATTTCCAAGACGCTCTTGACGCTCGACCCAGAACGCGGCAGGGTGTGGCTGACGCTGGGCTATCTGGATTATGACCAGATTTTTGAATTTGACCGAGAGACGTTGGAGATTAAAAATACTTACAATATTCTCGCTCATCTGCCTGATTTTTTTGATAAATTTTCGATAGGCAATATTCACTATCATGGCGGTAAACTCTACGTGGCGACTAATCTCGGCGTGGTGTTGCTGGATTCCCGGACGCTGACCCCGGAAAACATTATCAAGCACCCTGATTTTGAAAATTCTGACATCCGTTATCTGGACTATGACGATGAGACTGGTGTCCTCTATATGAATTCTTTTTCCCGGGTTTATGCTTATCGGAATGGGGTTTTGCGTGCGATTTATTCCACGGCGGAACGGGAAAATTTTGAGCAGATTGGCTGCCTGACCGTCGGGCAGCATGGCATTATCTTGGGCATGGGCAGTGGTTTTTCGTCCATTACCAAGGACGGCCGCCTGTTGCAGGAAGTTAATGTCCCGCTTTTTGACAATGTGGATAAGCGCGGTCGCCTTATCAATAAAGGCGTGTATGTGCATGCCGACGTGAATTATGCGGATGTGCTGGGCGAAAAGGTCTATGTCTCCACCTCGGCGGGACGCGTCGCGCTGTACAACCTTCAGACGAATGAGGTTGAGAAAACTTATTTAATGAACAGGCCCGGCTATTTCAACATTTTCTGGCGCAACTATATTGACCTTTTTTATAATATCGATTTTGGCCTGTACGTGCGTAATTCATTTGTGATTTGCGGCTTGACCGCCTTTTTTGCCATGATTTTGGCGACGATTACCGCCTATGCCTTGGTGCGCTTTAGATTTCCCGGCAACCGTTTTTTAAGCACCGCGGTTTTGTCGACACAAATGATTCCGGGCGTGATGATGCTGATTCCCGTGTACATCATGTTCATCAAGATTACGGAGTTCACGGGTATTCCCATGAAAGGCACGGTCGCCGGGCTGGTCTTTATCTACGCCGCTTTTTTCCTGCCTTTTAGTATCTGGATTTTGCGCGGTTTTTTTGCCTCTATTCCTCTGGCTTTGGAGGAGGCCGCGACGCTGGATGGCTGCACGCCGTTTCAGATTTTTTATAAGATTGCCTTGCCCTTGTCCATGCCGGGCATTGTGGCGACGGGCATTTATATTTTCCTGCAGGCTTGGGACGAGCTGGTTTTTGCTTGGGTCTTGACCAGTGCCAGCACGATGACGATACCCGTCGGCATCCGCCTCTTTGTCGGCAATTTCCAGAACCGCTACGACCTGCTCATGGCGGCTTCGACCGTGGCCACCGTTCCCGTCATGATTATGTTCGTCCTGCTACAAAAACAGATAGTCTCCGGCTTGACCAGCGGCGCGGTCAAAGATTAGCCGCTGGCCGGGGGAAATCAAATCAGGCTTAGTTGGCTGAAGAAGCCGCTTAAAATTCTAAACTCCAAATCGCATTGGGTCGCATGTACATGGTGGCGGTAAACTGTCCCTTGGTGTCCCAGCCCTCCGGTGTGCGGAAGAAAAAACCGCGGCGATAAATAATGGCCGACAGCGTGTTCAGGATTTTTTCCGCCTCCTTGACCATGCCGTTTTTTAGGAAAAGCGAGCAGAGCGCAAAATTGGCACCGACCCAGACATCGCGTCCCTGCCCGGAGTCGACCAGTTCCCCGTTTCTTTTTTTGCCGGAGAGCAGGCCCCACTTAGTGCGCGTGCGTTTGTAGATTGTTTTCAGGGCGGAGCGTATTTTGGCATTGTGCAGTATCGGCTCGCTGGGGAGCAGGGCGATATACCATTGCCCGATAAGCTGGTCGGTCATGATGTCGTCATTGTCCTCGCAGAAATTATAATATTGACCGTTCCACAGTTTCTGGTCAAAAGTTTTTTGCGCCCGGCTGAGCGCGGCGGTGTAACGCGTGTTGGAGAGTCCCAGCGCGGCGGCGAGATTGCTCATCGCCCGCGCCGCGGCCAGCCAGAGCGAGCCGCAGTAGGCTGACACGCCGCGCATAACCCAATTATCGTAAGTCTGGTCGGGGAAGCCGCTGTTCTCAGGGATGCCGTCCTGGTCATTGTCCAAGCTGGCCAGATAAGTAAAAGCTGACCGCAGGGCTGTCCAAGAATCTTGCAGAAATTTTTTGTCGCCCGTAAATACATAGTCGCGGTAGACGAGCAGGATAAATTTGGCGTTTAAGTCTTTCCAGTAATTGGTGTTCTGCCAAGTGTAGGCGGCGGGGCGGACAAAAGGATTTTCTTTGGGCGAGCCGAGGTCGTGCGGGCAGGCGCCCCGGACTTTTCTCTGACCGAGGCAGAGCCGCCGTTCTTTGGGCGTGGAGGGCAAGGGCAGGGCAGGGTTGTCCGTATGCAGATGATAACGCCTAAGCTGTTTGTCGGTTTGGCCAATGGTCCGGGCAAAATCACGCATGACGTGCAGTTCGATTTGCGGCCAAAATTTGAGCAATGGCCAGGAGCCGTAAAAACGTACATCGAGCGTCTCGTAGAACGGATAATCGAAACATTCCAGCAGGCCAAAAGAGCCTGTCTGTGCGTCCCAAAAAGACCCGCCGTCCGCCAAGAAATACAGCTCGTTGATGAGCAATTGCAGGTAATTGCGGCGGGCTTGGGCGGAGGTCAGTACCTTGGCGGCGGGGCTGGCGGCGATTTCCGCGTGCCACTCGTCGATTTTTTTTGACCAAGCGGCGTGATTTTGCGCCGCCAACCTCAGTAGCGCCAGGGCGTTCTGCCCGCGGCGGTCAAAAAATTTCGTGTAATATTTGTATTTGTCCACGCCCGCGCCAAAATGAACCAGCGGCAAATCCCAGGCCAGTAGGAAAGTAATTTTTTGGCTCTCGCCGGGGTGGAGAACGACTTTGCTGGCGACTGCCGCGCCATAATTTTGGTACTCCAGTTTTTGCGGCGGGTCTTGGTCAGTCAAAATACCGTCCCGCGCCCAGCCAGTGTAAAGTTCTTGTCCGGTTCCTTGCAAATAGAAATATTTTTGTGCGCTGGTCTGCCCGCCGCTGACCGCGATGCCGATTTGACCGTCCATTTCTTGGCGGCTACCGCGGTTTTGCTTGATATCTGCGCTGCCCATGACGACGGCCGTCAGATTTTGTTGCGCGGACAAGGTGTGCTTTTTGGCTCCGGGATTTTTTACGAAGCTGAACCAATTGTCCTGCACGCCCGGACGCTGGTCTGCAAAACCCCAGCCCGTCATGTTTGCCCAAGTCAGGGCCAGGGCGACCTCGATTGTTTCCGCAGTTTTATTGCGCACCGTATGCTCAAAAACGGCTACGGGATAACTGGTCTCTTGATAATTATGGGGCAGAACTGGCGAGTACTGCTCGCAGGTTATCTCCGTGCCAAGGCGCGGGTCGGCAAAAATATATTTGGCTTTGGGGTAAGTGGCCAAGTAGCGGACATGCCGAGGATTGTACGGCTCGGCAAAACTTTGCAACGCCGTGTCTTGATACGGCCTGGCGGTCAAAGTGCGCAGATGCGTTCCCTGGCCGTCCTTTTGATAAACGTGAAAGACGCAGGACTTCAGCTCCTCCGCGATATGTGCGCCGACCTTGATGTGCCAGATATTGAAGTCGCCGTAAGGACTGCGCCCGATTGTCCCCGCACCGAAGCCGCCCAGCGGACAACCGTGCGGATAGGTATTGAAGGGCAGGTAATGCCCTTGGTCGCGCGGCGGCAGTTTCTTAATTTTGCTTAAAGCCGAACACTTGATGGCAAATGTTTCCAACATCGCCGGAAATTTTAACATAAAAACAGGATTTGTCATGTTGTCCTAACTTTGAAAAATGAGGCTACAAGATTGTAACGAAAGCGGGTTGCTGACGATACCTTGGCGGCCACGTTTATGCTAAAAAAGCCAATCGCTATAGGGCTGAGAATATTCGCATGGATATTCGGCCTTGGGTGGTGCCTGTCAATGATACCCAGCTGGCAAGTTGGGGCGGTTATTTCGGACTTTGGCTTAAATTGAGGTAGCCGCTGCGTGTAACGATAACCATGTCCTCGAGGCGCACGCCACCCAGCCCTTTGATGTAAATTCCCGGCTCGATGGTGATGACCTGCCCCGCGCGTAAAACTTCTTTGGATTTGACGGAAAGACGCGGGCGCTGATGGATTTTTAGACCTACGCCGTGGCCAGTAGAGTGGGTAAAGTATTTTTCTAATTTGTGTTTCTTAAACAAATCACGCCCCTGCTGGTCTATGTCGGCGACGCGCGTTCCGGCCTTGACTAGGCTGAGTTGTTTTTGCTGTACGGCGCGAACCAACTTGTAAATCTTGAGCAATCTGGGCGGCGGCTGCCCCAGAAAAAAAGTCCGCGTCAAATCCGCGCAGTAGCCGCGGTAACGCGCGCCCAAATCAATATAAATAATGTCATTTTTTTGGATTTTCTTTTTGCTGGTCGGACCGTGGAATAAGGCGGTGCGTTTGCCGGAGCAGACAATGGGCGTGAAGGCCATTCTGGTGTCGCCGCCGTGCTTGACGATTAGGCGTTTGATTTTACCTTGAATATATTTTTCGGTTTGTCCGGGTCGGATGGATTGGCGGATTTCCGCAAAAACAGCGTCGGTAATTTCTTGGGCGCGGCGAATGGCCGCCAGACGTTTCATCGGGCGAGCAGATACTCTAAGGCAAGGCGGTAAGAATCTTTGCCAAAACCGACAATCTGTCCGAGGCACACCGGGGCCAGAACCGACTCACGGCGAAAACTTTCCCGCGCGTGAATATTGGAAAGATGCACTTCGACGACCTTGGCCTTGACCCCGCTGATTGCATCACGGATGGCGATGCTGTAATGCGTGTACGCTCCCGGGTTGAGGATGAGGTAGTCAAATTTCTGGCGGCTGGCTTGAATTTGGCTGACGATTTCGCCCTCAATATTGGATTGGAAAAATTCAATGGCGGCCTTATTTTTCTTGGCGACAGCCGCCAGCTCAGCGTTAATGGCGGCCAGCGTGGTTTGCCCGTAAATTTTTTTCTCCCGGCTGCCCAGCAGATTGAGATTTGGTCCGTGAATGACTAAGATTTTTTTCATCAAATTCTCCTTGGCGGTCAGCCAATCAAATAATAGCCAAGGCTTTGACCACTTCGTCATATTCTACAGGGCAGAGGACGGGTTTGCCTATGGCTCGGAGCAAGACCATGCGCAGACGGCTGTCCGCGACTTTTTTGTCGCTTTGCATGATTTGGTAAATCTGGTCATGGTTTAAGCGTTGCCCCGTGTGCGTGGGCAGGCCAAGTTTTAGATACAATTTTTGCGTTTGGGCGAGCGTCTGCACGGGCAGATAACCGCGGCTTATGGAGATATGCAGGGCGCCCAGCGCACCCAGCGCGATGGCCTCGCCGTGGCTGATTCTGTAGCGCGACACGGTTTCCAGCGCATGTCCAATGGTGTGGCCGAAGTTTAAAATCGCCCGTAGACCATTTTCCCGCTCGTCGGCGCTGACGATTTTGGCTTTGCGGCGACAGCATTGGGCAATCAGTTCGGCGTTAATGCTTGGTTTTTGCGCCAAAGCGGCAAGAATTTTGGGTTCCGCGATAAGACCGTACTTGACGATTTCGCCCAGACCACAGCGCAGTTCCCGTGCGGAAAGCGTGCGCAGGGTTCGGGTGTCGGCGATGACCAGCTTGGGCTGATAAAAAGCCCCGATGAGATTCTTGCCGAGCGGGTCGTTGATGGCCGTCTTGCCGCCGACACTGGAGTCCACTTGTGCCAGCAAGGTGGTCGGGATTTGGACAAAATTGATGCCGCGCAGGAAAATTGCCGCCGCAAAACCAGCCAAGTCGCCGACGATGCCGCCGCCCAGCGCGGCGATGGTGTCCAGACGTTCAAATTTATTTTTGATTAAGAAACGCAGGATTTTTTGCAGTTCACCGTAGGACTTATATCTTTCGCCGTCGCCGATGAGGCACGTGAAGACGCTGTAATGTTTGGCCAGATTGTCTCGCAGTTGTCTGCCGTACAGATGCCAAACTTTTTTATTACTGATGATTAGGATTTTGCCGTGCAAATCAAGTTCGCTCAGCAGTTGGCAGCTTTTGTCCAGCAAGTCCGTGCCGATTTGGATAGCATAGGAACGTGGGGCGAGTTTGACCTGTACCGTCGTCATCTCTGCTCCTGGGCGGCGGCCTGGACAGGCTGTAGTATCCGTAAAATCTCGGCGGCGGTTTTTTCGGGCTGCCCCGTGCAGGTCTCAACGATAATCTGCGCGGCGGCTAGATACAGGGGCTGGCGGACAGACAGCATTTTGTTTATAGCGTCGAGTTTATGCTCGGCTGGCAGCAACGGGCGCGTCGTGTCATGTTCTACCCGTTTTAAGATTTCTGCGGGCGGGGTTTTTAGATAAATGAGCGTGCCGAGATTTTTTAAGAAACTGCGGTTATCTGCAGAGAGGATAATGCCCCCGCCTGTGGCAATGACGCTGTTGGCCAAGCCGTGCAGTTCTTTTAAAGCCGTTGTCTCCTGTTTGCGAAAAAAATCCTCGCCGCGCTGGGCAAAAATCTTGGCACAGGTCATGCCGTGCTTTTGCTCGATAATCTGGTCAATATCGATGAATTGATACCCCAAGTGTTTAGCCAGCAGGCGGCCGGTAGAGGTTTTGCCGCTGCCCATGAACCCAATCAAGATGATGTTCATGGGACTGATTATAACACAGAAACTTAACGCCCCGCGCCTTGCCCGAGAGAATTAGGCGACCCAGAAAAAATGTAACGCCCGCTAACCGTTTTTGCAAGCCTTGATGCCGTTATAAACCGCGTTACTGCCCAGCTCTTCCTCGATGCGCAGGAGTTGATTGTACTTGGCGATGCGGTCGGTGCGCGAGGCCGAGCCAGTTTTGATTTGCCCGGCATTGAGAGCCACGGCGATGTCGGCGATGGTTGAGTCCTCCGACTCACCGCTGCGGTGCGAGATGACCGCGGTATAGCCGGCTTTTTGCGCCATTTGCACGGCGGCAAAAGTCTCGCTCAGGGAACCGATTTGGTTGACCTTAATGAGGATTGAGTTGGCGATGCCTTTCTTGATGCCCTCGGCCAAGATTTTGACATTGGTTACGAACAAATCATCGCCGACCAACTGAATCTTGCCGCCCAGCCGATTGGTCAGGTGCTTCCAGCCGCTCCAGTCGCTTTCCGCCATACCATCTTCGATAGAGACAATCGGATAATTATTGACCAGACTTTCCAAATAACGCGCGAACTCTTCAGCGGTGTATTCTTTTTTGCTCTCGCTCTTTTTTAAGATGTATTTCTTTTTCTTTTCCTCATAGAACTCGCTGGATGCGACATCCAGTGCGATGAAAATATCTTTGCCGGGCTTGTAGCCGGCCGCTTGTATCGCCTCATTGATTGCGCTGAGCGCCTCGTCATTGGACTTAAGGCTCGGCGCAAAGCCGCCCTCGTCTCCGACCGCCGTGTTCAAGCCCTTGCTCTTCAACACTTTTTTGAGATGATGGAAGACCTCTGTTCCCATGCGCAAGCCCTCTTTGAAACTGGCCGCCCCGGCTGGCACAATCATAAATTCCTGAAAGTCAATGTTGTTGTCTGCGTGCGCTCCGCCGTTGATGATATTCATCATCGGGACAGGCAATTCATTGGTGTACGTGCCGCCCAGATAACGGTACAGGGGAATGTCCAGCGCGTCCGCGGCCGCCCTCGCCGTCGCCAGCGAAACACCGAGGATGGCGTTGGCCCCCAGCTTTTTCTTAAAAGGGGTGCCGTCCAAATCAAGCATGGTCTGGTCAACGGTCAACTGGTCAAGAGCGTCCAGCCCCACGACTTTCTTGGCAATGATAGTGTTGACGTTATTGACGGCTTTCTTTACGCCCTTGCCGAGATAGCGTTTGTGGTCGCCGTCGCGCAGTTCCAAAGCCTCGCGCGAACCAGTGGATGCGCCGGACGGAACTATCGCCCGCCCCCGGGCGCCGTTCGCTAAGAACACCTCGACTTCCACAGTCGGATTGCCGCGCGAGTCCAGCACCTCGCGTCCTTTTACCTCTGCTATGGCGGTTGAATTGCACATGATTTTTGCTCTCCTTGATTTTAATTTTTGCTTTGTCTATAAAGCGCGGGAAGTATAGCATAGGGCTGTTTTTTTGTGCAGGGCATATTAAGAATATTGACCAAGATTTTCCGAGAGCCGGCGATAGGATTTGAACCCACGACCCGCTGATTACAAATCAGCTGCTCTACCAACTGAGCTACACCGGCGGATTTTTGAAGTGCCCAGGCGCGGAATTGAACCACGGACACAAGGATTTTCAGTCCTCTGCTCTACCAACTGAGCTACCTGGGCATGGCAAAGATTTTAGCCCAGCGGCAAAAGTTAGTAAATCCCCAAAAATAACAATAAACGAGAACCGCCGACGGCAGATGTGGCACGCAGAAACATTTGTTCCATGGTTATTCTCCCTGAACAACCTTAAAGTAATGACGCGAGGTAAGGTCAATTCCCGCTTCCCGGAACACATCCTGAATACTCTGGAATAAGCCGGAATACACGTGCGGCAGTATGGTTACCGCTTTGGTCGCGGCGTTAAGTTGATAGGTCGCGTAAAAATCATCCAGCGATAATTGCAGAACAAAGGGCGCGGGATTCCGCTCTATGTTTTCCGTCCGCGCCGCCGCGGCGAGCAGTAATTCATGTACCTGCCGCCACTCCAGGCTGTAGCTAATCGTTACATTCACATACAAAATCACGCTGCCGCCCTCTTCAAGTGATTTGTTATAATTAGTGGTGCAGGAATTAAGCACCATTAGATTCGGCAGAGTAATGTACTCGTTTTTGTGTGTGCGGATGCGCGTAACCATGGTGGATTTTTCCACCACAAAACCCGTCATGTCGCCCAGCTTAACCCGGTCGCCTATTTTGAACGGTCGCATGTAGGTGATGACCAGCCCGGCAATGATATTGCCGATAGCCGACGACGAGCCCAGAGAAAATAATATGCCGACGAACACCGAAACGCCTTTGAACACATCGGAATTAGCCCCGGGCAGATACGGATAAATGACCGCCACCAGAAAAGCACATAAAATATATTTTAATAAAATATAGGTGGGACGCGCCCAATCCGGGTAAAATCCAGCCAGAGTAAGCCTGCCAGTTTCCAGCTCGTCCGCGATAAACTTCAGGGTGCGAAACACGTATTTCGCCACAAAGAGTATCACCGCGATAGTAAATAAATTGGGAATATATTCCAGAATGCCGATGCCAATTGCTTTAAGCGGCGTGAAAATATAACCATATATGGTCAACGCCAAGCTGCGGGTAATCGGGAAAATACTGAAAATCAAAGGCACAGCAGCAAACAACAACAAGGCGATAACCATATATTTGGCTGTCTTCAGGGCGGCCAACAGCGCGGACGTAATTTGCCTGGTGTTCAGTAGCTGATATTGTTTAATCATCAAGGGCTTAAATTTGCTCTGGCCGTAAGCGACCACTTTGGTTCGCAGCTTGAGAAATGTTTTGTTCAGGGCGTGAATCAGCAAAGCCACCAGACTAATCAGCAGGGCCACCAAAATAAATCTTTGCAAAAAATCCAGCCAAACGCGGCTGGTCAGCCAATCGGTCAGAAAAAATGTGTTGCTTGTGGCGACAACGTTCTCTGCCTCGGCAGCCGCGCCAAACACTGTCCGCAGGACAAGACCGCCGGCGAAAATTATTTTCCAACGCATGAAACGCCGCTCCTAGCTTAGTAATGCTGTGGCGATTCTTGCCTATTTTGGGTAAAAAATCAATCTGATACGCGCTGGTTTTGGTCGGGGTGACAGGACTCGAACCTACGACTTCCTGCTCCCAAAGCAGGCGCTCTAGCCAACTGAGCTACACCCCGTTATCTGAGTTGTTTATTAACCACAGCAAAATCCATTAAGGCAATATTATAGCATCATAATTCGCTGGGCGCTTATAAGTCTTTTACAAAATTATTCCGATTTATTTAATTTAGTCAAAATCAAGGATTAGGTTTCTTTAGCAGGAAAACCTACTGCAGGAGAAATTAAGGTTCTCTGGCTGGACGAGGTAAATCTACATAAGGAATATTTTGATAAACATCAAATTGACTGCCAATAACATAGCCTTTTTTCTGCCACTTCAATAATTGCTTGGTCGCAAATTCATTTAATATTGTCTTTATCTGTTCAAAATCTATCTCCGCTGCCGCAGAGTATTGCGTCAAGATGCCCGCGAGGGCTAAAGCATCAAATGATTGATGCTTGAAATGCACACGAATTACTTCTCTAATTAAGCCAGCATAAGCTATTTTCCGAATTTCTGCTCCGCCCAAAGTAATCTTCCCTTTTTCATAATTGGCAATGAAATCTAACAAATCCAAAATCAAACGCCGACTATATTTTTGGGACAGCTTTTCTCGTGCAGATTCATTATCCAAATCGCTTTCAGCCAGATTGACCATATCAGCTAAATAATCCAACAAAATTTTCGTCTGCTCGTCCGTGTATTTTCTAAGTAAATTCTGTTCTTCTATAGAAACCCGTCCGTAATTAGCTGAGCGGAATATTATTTTCAAATCCCAGAAGAACATGGATTGACTGTCTTCCCAATCTTTCAATAAATGTAAAATGTTTGCCACAGTTTTCTCTTGGAAATAATAATCATAAGCCAGCCTGTCCGGCGAATAACTTTCAGCGTCTACCAAACCCAGTTTAATCAACGTTTCGGTATAAGCGCTGCCTTTAAGCGGAATATAAGTTTTCAAAGGGTAAGTTATGCGGCTATCCATGCCAGTGCTTCTCAGGAAATCAATATTATCTTTTAGTTCGCTTAGCGTAACTTGTGGATCAAACATAATGAAACCAGGCACCACATATATTCCCATTTGTTCAATACGGATGATCGCCTCGCGATTTTCTTTAATGTTGGCTGCTTTACCATATCTCTTTAATTGTTCCGTTGTTCCAGATTCGATTCCGATGAAAAGTACTTTCAGCCCGGCATCTCGCAGTTTTATAAAAGCTTGCAACCTATTTTCGTTTTTTTCCAGTGCGTCCCCTTCAATATAAATATGCCGCACACTACAAGATGTACCAAAAATAAAATTTGGCGCGATTTCTCCGGTTTTTTTCAGTTCGATTATTCTGTCAGCCAAATCAAGCACGCGGCTGACCCCGCCAGCAAACAAATCTTCATCCACAAAATTTACATTGCGCACGCCTAGTTTTGAGGCCGCCACAATATCTTTCAGCACATTTTCAATACTCTTGCTTCGCCAGCCGCCGCCTTGAAAATTCTTACGGTCGCAAATCGCACAATGAAACGGACAGCCACGGGAAGTTTCTAGGTAAACCACACCGCCAGACTCAACCACATCTGATAAGAATACAGTATTTTGGGCAGCCAAGCCGCCAGTTTCCTTATTACTTAAGGGTGTTTGAACAATTTGCCCAGCCGCGTCTCTATATTTTATGCTGGCTACATCTTTAAGTTCGATTTCACCACGTTTATATTTTATTAAGTCAGACATAGTTTTCTCGCCCAAACCAAGACAAACTATTGCTTTAGGATACATTTGTAAAAACAAGTCGGCATTGTAGCTTGCCATAATATTACCTAAGCTCACTAAAGGTTGTTGTTCCGAAGTTAGGTTATTGTAAACAAAGTCTAAAATTTTTTTAGCAGAGGCCAAAGAACCAAAACCCAAGGATAAACCTAAAATATCCGGCTGTTGTTTTTTTATTTCATTAATAATGCCCAGCTCTCCACCGGACAATAGATGGTGCGTCATAGCCACAACAATAGTATCCTTATATTCGGCTTCTAAAGAGCCAGCCAAAGCAGTTATGCTTAAAGGATTGTCTATTTTGGATTCATCTCGAATATGGTTGACGAAAGAAAATAAAACTTTGGCTGGTTTTTCGGCATAACCGCCGATGATTTTACTGTGCAGTAAGGTTGCCAGTCTTGTATTTAAGTGTCTTGTACATAACACAACTTTTCTCCATATATATATTTTATTTTCCCAAAAAATGTGTATAAAACCTTTTACTCACTTTGTATGGGTTTATCGCAAGTTTTTTTAAATCGATTCATTTTTTTAGTGAATTTTAGATACTAGTAAAATGACACTTTTAACGTTATAACTGTCACACAATTGTTTGTTTAATCTGGAGCGGCGCGCCTCGGTCTGGCCTGAAAATATAAGCCCCTGCAAAACAACCCGAGCAACTTAATCTGTGCTAGGTACCACCGGAAATAACAGGTAGGGCAGAACCACCGCCACAATTAAAGACAACAACCTTAATTCCGCGGTGTATTGCTTGCCTAATAGTACCGTAAGTACCGCGGCTCTCGCCGTACAGAGAAGCCACCAGACCACAAGAGGCACGGACAAGACGGGAATTGCGAAATAACAGGCCGTCTATCACCATGCGTCGAGACGAACACGGCTGAACAACGCCTCAGGAAATATGGCCGCCGTGCTGGATATACTGCTCTACTAATAGCTGTTGTGCAAAATTCGCCAGCCGCCGATTGCACCCTTGGCTGGTCGCCTGCACTCCGTGCGCCGATTGCGCACTGGGACTTCCTCCGCGGCTGGTGGCCGCTGTCGGTCGCGGGTACTTCCTCGGGCGCAAGGAAATACGCCCTCGGTCGCGCTCCGCTCGCCGGTTGCTCGCTGGGACTTCCTCGGGCGCAAGGAAATACGCCCTCGGTCGCACTCCGTGCGCTGGTTGCGCCCTTGGCATTATTTTTTGGGTAAAGAATCCCCCAAAAAACATTGTGCTAGGCATGAGACATGGTAACCCCCCGGGGCAACAGATAAATACCCGGAAAGGTCAGGATTATGCATGGCAGAAAAAGCCCGGATAGCCTTGAGATTGTGGTCCTCAATCAACACCACAGGAAAATTCAGCGCGTTAACGTCAGCCCCCGGACAGTCCTGCCTGAGTATCTCCCACGGTGTCTGGTTGTCTTTGTTCCTGTTCTTGCGCAGATAGTTAAAATCCAGCATATAGGTGTACTCTTTGCGCCGCATATCCTCTAAGTCCT
>BGZO01000023.1 GCA_003864475.1 Candidatus Termititenax persephonae
GCGCAATAACGAAGATATTTTAGTCCGAGTAACCGCCAAAAAAGACGGCGGACTGAACGCCGATTTTGAAGGGGTCAGCGCGTTCATCCCTGCCGGACATCTGGACAAAGAAGACCTCGCCCGTTTGGATTCGCTGGTCGGCTCGCAGATTTACTGCAAGATACTCAAGGCCGCGCGCAACCGCAAGCGTCTCCTGCTCTCCCACACCGCCTCGCGCGAGAAAACCCTCGCCAAACTGCAGGAAGCCTTGAAAACCATTAAGCCTGGCGACGTGGTCAAGGGCAAGGTCAGCAGCATCAAATCTTTCGGCGCTTTCGTCAATCTCGGCGAATTTGACGGCTTAATCCATATTTCCGAATTGGCCTGGGACAGGGTGGAAAGCGTCGAGGATGTCTTGGAAGTCGGCCAAGAAATTGACGTTTACGTCATCGGCATCGATGAGGAGAATACCCGCATCTCGCTGAGCCTGAAACGCCTCGGTCAAGACCCTTGGGCGGAGGCCAGCCAAGATATCAAGGTCGGCGACAAATTGCCCGTCAAAATCACGCGCCTCGCCCAGTTCGGCGCCTTTGCGCAGATTAAGGAAGGCGTGGAAGGCCTAATCCATATCACTGAAATGTCCGCCGAAAAACAGGTCAAGTATCCGCAGGAAGTCGTACAGCCCGGACAGGAATTGGAAGCTACGGTTATCCGCCTCGAGCCGCAGAATAAAAAAATCGCGCTCTCCTTGCGCCACCGTGCCGTGCCGACGCAGGAGTCCGCCGCCAGCCCTGAGCAACCCGACGCAGGCAATGGCTAAACCCAAAGTCGTCGCCATTGTTGGCCGTCCCAATGTTGGCAAGTCCTCACTGGCCAATAAAATTATCGGGCGGCGCGAGGCGATAGTCCACAACGCGCCCGGCGTAACCCGCGACCGCAAATACTTGGCAGCGGAATGGGCGGGTTGCCAATTCACAGTCATCGACACAGGCGGGATTTACAACGACGACACGCTCAACCGCAGCCTTGATTTTCAAAAGGACATCGAGGAGCAGGTAGCTGTCGCTCTCCAAGAGGCGGATTTGATAATCATGGTTGCGGACGGCAAAATCGGCCTGCACCATTTGGACCAAGCGGTGGCTTTACTGCTCCGGCGCAGTGGACGAAAAGTCCTGCTGGCCGTCAACAAAATGGAAACCAATAAACGCGACCTGAATCTTTACGAATTTTACAATCTGGGTCTGGAGAAGGTTTTTGCCGTTTCGGCTATCACAGGCGGCGGCGTGGCGGACCTGCTCGATGCCGCGGTTGCCGAATTAAAAATCAAGCCCGGTCTGGCCCAGCCCAGTACGGCCATCCGTGTCGCCATCGTTGGCCGCCCCAATGTTGGCAAGTCTTCACTGCTCAATGCCCTGCTGGGGCGGGAACGTTCCATAGTTTCACCGCTGGCCGGCACGACGCGCGACGCTATCGACGAGGAAATCAGCCGTGCCAAAACTATCTTTCGTTTTGTCGACACGGCAGGCATCCGCAAAAAAGCTAGAGTCAACGAGGATATCGAGTATTATGCGGTGCAACGCGCCATCAACGCCATTGAGAACTGCGACATTGCCCTGCTGATGCTGGATGCGACCAGACTGGTTGAGGAACAAGACCAGAAAATCGCCGGGCTGATTGACAGCAATAACAAAGGCTGTCTGTTGTTGGTCAATAAATGGGACTTGATTGAGAAAGACGGCGCGACTATCAACGCCTACACAGCCGCCATCCGCCGCAAGTTAAAATTTTTGGCTTACGCGCCCTTGCTTTTCATTTCCGCGCAGGAGAATATCCGCACCTTCGACATTTATCAGAACATCAGCGCCATTTACCAAAACTTTCAATTCCAAAGCACGACCGGACAGCTCAACAAAGCCGTCGCCGCCCTGCTCCAACGCCACCCGCCGCGCGCGCACAAAGGCCGCCAGCTCAAAATTTACTACGCCGTCCAGACCGGCCGCCGACCGCCGACTTTCACCTTTCATTGCAACAACGCCAAGTTATTGCATTTTGCCTACGCACGTTATATCGAAAACCAGTTGCGTGAGCATTACGCGCTCTCCGGCGTGCCGCTGAAATTATTTTTCCAAGGCAAAGCAAGAAAATAGCATCAAGACCAGACAAGCGCCGCATAAAGTGCCAACCCTTCGCGAACGCTATCGATTATTATTTACCCTCGGCTCCCTGCGCCAAACACACCGCATAGGCCGTGGTCTCCGTGTGCGAGAGCGAGACGGCAAAGTTCTCAATATTTTTTTCCCGCGCCAATTCCAGCGGACGGTCATGCAGTACAATCGACGGTTTACCCTTAGCGTCGTTCAGCACCTCAATGCCAGTCAAGTCAGTCCCCAGCCCGATGCCCACGCCCAAAGCCTTACCCACGGCTTCCTTGGCGGCAAAACGCGCCGCCAACGACTCGTATTGACGCTGCCCGCCGCGGCGGCAATAGGCCAACTCCCGTTCCGTGAAAACTTTTTTTAAAAAAGCCTCGCCCGCCTCTGTTTCGACAATCTTCCGCACCCGGGCAATATCTACCGCGTCAAAACCCAGCATCCCTAATCCCGTCCGATAGCAAAAAACTGCCGCGCGTTAGCGTCCGTGGCTTGCTCTACCTGTTCCCAGTCAACGCCTTTCAATTCCGCAATCTTCTCCGCCACCAGACGAACAAAAGCCGGCTCGTTAGTCTGCCCGCGGTGCGGCACGGGAGCCATGAAGGGACAATCCGTCTCAATCATTATGCTGTCGAGCGGTGTGTAAATTACCGCGTCCTGTCCCTGCCGATTTTTGGGAAACGTGATATTGCCCGTAAAAGAAACTAGCCAGCCCAAATCCAGCAGCTTGCGCGTAAACTCCCTGTCCCGTCCGTAACAATGGAAGACCACTTTGGCACATTTGTAATATTTGAGAATGGCGTAAACATCCTCGTCAGCGTCGCGGTTATGCACGATTAATGGCTTGTCATTCTCCAGGGCCAAACGTAACTGCCACTCCAAGACCTGCTTCTGCACGGATGGCGCGACCGGATTGCGGTAATAATCCAAGCCCACCTCGCCCAAGGCCACTACTTTTTTCTGCCCCAGCAGGCGTTCCAATTCCCGAAAAATCTGCGCGTCATTGTAGGCGCTCCCCGCCTCCTGCGGATGAATCCCGACCGCCGCGTAAACTTCTGGGATTTGCGCCGCCAAGGCCACGGACTGCTGCGAGCTGGCAATATCAATGCCAATATTGATAATCTTAGTTACGCCCTGCTCTTTGGCACGGCGGACAATCTCCTCCGGCGGCTCTTTGCCCAGCGGTTCCAGATTCAAGTGTGCGTGCGTGTCAAACATACAGTCTCCTATTATATGCTATAATTAAAATTGATGCGACACTTGTTATGCTGGTTATGGCTCTGGCTGTGTCTGCTGGCCTTTCTGCCCGGCGGGGCGGACGAAATCCCAGCCCACGGCTTGACTCTCCGCCGTACCATCGATTTGCAAAGGACGACGCGCCAGCCCGGTGCCTTGACGGCGGACAGGCGGTTTATCTATGTAACCGAACGGACAGGCGGCCTAAACAAATACGATGCCGAAGGCGCACTGCTGACCAGCCTCCCGCGTATCAATGGTAATTTCTTTGCCGCCGCCGATATTGCCCAAGACAATGAGTACCTCTATCTTACCGACGAAATCAGCAAAACGATTATCAAAATCAACAAACAGCTCGACCTGTCCAGCGCCTATCATCTCGCCGTCCGCCACACGGAATTGCTCAGCCCCGCCGGATTGTATCTCGACAAAAATCAGGACATCTATCTTACCGACAGCTCCGCCGACCTCGTCTATAAAATCAACGCCTTTGGCGTGGTGGAGTGGCGCAAGGGAATTTTCGGCGACGCGGTGGAAAGCCTTAACGCCCCGCAAGCTCTGACCATATACCGCAATAATCTGCACGTGCTGGACAGCGGCAACAAAGCCATCAAGACAATCAGTCCTGAGAAAACCACCATCCTGCTGACGCGCCCAGACATGCTCTCGCTCGCCGCGCAACAAGACCAATTATTTATCGGTACAAAAAAAGGTGTTCTCAACTATCCGCGCGGTAAATTATTGACCGCTGATTATGCCAGCGACTTGTACGTACTAGATAATTTATTGTACGTATTGGACGGGCAAAGGAGAAAAATCTTAATCTATGAGATACGCTAGACTGCTACTCCCCATCTTCTGGGGGGTAAGCAGTCTGGTCGCGGCCACCGAAAACAGCCTCATCGAAAATATCCCCAGCAACAATCTTATTACCATCAATACCGCCGCCGCGCCGCCAGAGAGCGGGATACAAATCCACGGCAATAAAAGCATTATTTTCATCAACCGCACCCGCCACGGAGCGGTAAATTTTCCGGTGGAGCAGCGGCGCGTAGAAACTCTCTATCTGGAAGCGGACGGACAGGAAAGCTCGGTCAATGTCGAGGCCAGAATCTTCACAACCAGCCAAGAGAGCGTCGACAAAAAAGAGGACATTAAAATCAAGCTGTCCGGCGATGCCTGGTCAGCTTACATGGGCGACTTCACTGAGACTGTTGCTTCCAGCGGCCTGAACCTGCGCCAGAAAAATCTGAACGGCCTGCGCTTCGCTTATTTCCCCGCCGAACCCGGGCTGGTCGCCATTGTCGGCAAAGAAGCGGGCGTAAATCAAGAAGAATATTTTTACGGCAATGATTCCCAAGGACCTTATGCTCTCCAGCACCCGCCTGTCGTGCCGGGCAGTGAAGAAATATTTTTGGACGGCCTGCCGCTCCTGCGCGACAAGGATTATCAGTTTGACCACCGCGGCGGCAAAATAATTTTTCGCCAAAAAATCATCGCCCAGCATCAGCAAATCCAGGTGCTGTATCAGAGCGAGACCACTCCTTATAAGAACCAATTTTTACACGCCCGTGGCGGCCACAACTGGGGGGCATGGCTACTCCGCGCCAGCGCGACCGAGGCTAAAGACCTTCACCCCCAAATCGTCAGCGGCAACGCGCCGCCCCTTGTCCGCCGCCAATACACCATGCAAGCCCTGTACGCCGAGCGCGGAACAACGCTCAATATTGAGAAAGCCGTCAGCGCCAAGGACTCGGCGGTCAACGCGGCCAATGTTTCGCCCAGCCGCGGTGAGGCGCTGGCTGTCGGCTGGGAATACGCCAATACGGAAAACATTACCATCGCCTTGACGCACAAAAATTCTGACGCGGACTTTGCCCCCATCGGTAATCCCACACCGCCCGGCCTGCAGGAAAACAAAATTTTCGGCGAACTGCAAGAGCCGGGCTATACTCTCCGCGCCGACTTGCAGACCAAAGAACAGAAAATCAGTGCGAACAGCTCCAGCACCAAAGAAAATTATTACAAAGTTTATCTACCAGAAAATTTCTGGCCGGAAACCCAATTCTGGAGCAAGGAAACTAGGCGGGAAATCGCGGCGCAAAGCGCGACACTCAATGTGGTCCAACAGTACCGCGGACAAAATCTGGAGCTGAGCAAAAGCCTGTACTCTTGGCGGGCAGGCCTGACGGGCAGTCAAGAAAATATAGAGAACCAGCTGGACGCTCTGCCTTATACACAGGCGCAAACCAGCGGCGTGTACCTGCAAACTGATGGGAACGGCATGGACTTCAGCATCAGCCAAAAAGGAACTGAGCGCGAATTGCGCGACGCGCGGCGTTTAGTCTCCAGCAATGCCCGCCGCCGGGAAACCTCTGTCAGATTAAACTTATATCCGCACGGGCAAATCCGCTTGGACAGCAGCTATCAGCATATTTTAGATGATTTAAACGGCGACAGCACTTTGGCAGAAATTGATTATGCGCTGTCGCCCAGCCGCTTCTGGAACAGCAACGGTAATTATTCCAGCGAAACCTTGCTGGAAACTTTCGCCTCCGCCAACTATCGCACGCAAAAACAGCGCGGTAATTTTCTCCTGCGCCTGCAGCCGGGGAGCCGCCTGCGCGTGGCCCTGCGTTATTCGCCGAATATCAGTCTGGCAGAGAATAGTCTGCCCTACTCCCGCGCCGTGTTGCAAAACGCCGCGCTGGACTACGCGCCGCTCAATTGGCTGACGGTCAAATATGCCTACACTGGCAATCAAAGTAAAATACTGGACACTGCCGACCTGTCCGCCCAGTCACTCAAAAGCGAAACGGACAATCAAGAAAATCTCTACGTGCTACGCTGGCTGCCGCTGGACAATCTCGACTGGGAGTTCCTGTGGCGCGTGAAACGCCAGCTGGATAATTTCCGGGACGAGAACACCAGCGGCAATGTTTACAGCGAGGGGCTGGGCCGGGAGACGGAAAACAGCCTGACGCTTTATTATCGTCCGCGTCCCCGGCTACAACTGACTAACGGCTACAGTGTCAGCCGCGCCAAAATGGATTACCAAAACCTGCCCTCCCGCAATATCCAAATGACCAGCGAGAAATATAATACCGCCGCCGAATATGCATTCAGCGACCACTGGACGCTGTACGCAGGCTGTGATTTTTTGCAAATCCGCGACCAGCTCGCCGCAACGCATAATCTGACTTACGAATACGCACCGTCAATCGGGTTAGGCTGTCGCTACACAGAATTTCGCCTGCGCTATGATTACAAAAAAATCGAACTTGTCCAAGGCGGACACGGGCGGCGGAGACAGCACGACTTGTCGCTGGAATATTACTGGAACACCTATTGGCAAACCAGTTTGGCGGTCGAAAAAGTCCACAGCGAAATCCCGCGCTATGCAACGACCGATATTTTAGGCAAATTCAGCGCGAGTTTTTGAGGCCGACAGCCTGCCCCCACCCCGGCAAGAGCGCAACTGTCCGCGCAAACCATTTATTTTTCCCGCCAAACCGCCAGCGCGAAGCGCAGTAAATTAAGCTGGCGAAAAAAGCGGGACGGCTCGCGGAGCAAGCGGTAAAGCCACTCCAAACCAGCCCGGCGAAAGATTTGGGGCGCACGGGCTTTGCATCCCGCAAGCACATCAATCGCCCCGCCTACGCCAAGGAGAACGCTTGGCAACTCATTTCTCCAGCGAGCCAGCCATAATTCCTGCCTGCCCGCGCCCAGAGCGGCGAGAATGACCTGCGGGCGCAGCCGTTTAATCTCGGCGATTATCCGCTCTTCCTCGCCGCCGGCAAAGAAACCATGCTGTTTGCCGACAATATTGGGCCAATTTAACCTGGCCAAGACCGCCGCGCGCGCCCCCAAAACGTAGACACGAAAACCCTGGCGGATAAGCCATTCCGCCAGTTCCACGCCCGGATACAATTCAGCGTTTCTAATCCCCTGCCGCCGCAAAGCCCAGATGATACCCGTCGAATCCGGCACACAGAGGTCGGCGGAGTTAAGCGCCGCCCGTAATTCCGGCTGACGGCTGGCCTGGTAAGACAACTCCGCATTGACAGTAACTATAAAGCACGACTTTTCACTTTTAAGTTGTAAAAAAGAGCGAATCTGGTCTTCCACCGCCGTCCGGGACAAAACATCCACCCGAGAGCCGAGAACTTCAGCCATACAAAGCCTCCTGAACCGCCTGCCACGACCGCTTGGCCAAGCGGCGTTCCGCGGCAATATTTATCCGCCGGGCTTGGGTCAGCACGCGCGGCAGTAAATCCAGCCTGTCCGCCGGGACACAGGGGATTTGCAAGCGGCGGCAAAGACTCTCCACCTTGGGGTCATAATTGATAGCCACCACGGGAACCCCCAGCAAGAGAGCCAAAATAATGAAATGCAAACGCCTGCCGACCGCCAGCCGCGCTCCCGCCAAAACCGCCCAAGCATAACGCCGCCCATAATCCACCCGGGGCTGCATGGCAAAATACAGGGGCTGATATTCCGGCAATATCGGGCGCGTAAAATTTACCACGATTTCTCGCCGTCTCTGCGGCTTAACTTTTAACTGGAGATTAAAAAGCAAATCCGTGGTCAGCTGATATTGGCGCAAGCCAATCAGCCCCGCAGACTCCGTATCGCGCAGGGAAACAAAATCCGCGCAACGAAAAACAAAACTGGTCAACCAGCGGCTACTAAGACGGCGGAACGGACCCAGCCCCTGCGCGACCAAAAACAATTTCTTGCCCCAAAGCTTGGCGGTCAAGGCCAGCAACGCGTAATACCAGACCGACAGCCCGCGTCCCGTCGCGTCCTGAAAGAGCGACCCGCCAGCGAAAAACAGGCAGTCCGCCCGCCGCAGTAAAGGCAGGAAACGGCGACGCGCGCGGAGGATAGTTACTTGGTGCCGCGGACGCAGTAAATCGCGCGCGACCACGGCCAGCATTTCGTCGCCGAGATTGCCAAAACCATAGTAGCCAGCCAGCAGGATTCTCACGGCGCAGGGTTTAGAAAATATAACGCCAGATTTTTTCCGCCACTTTATAGCCCCAGCTGACGAAACAGCCGATGGCCACACCCAGAATCAGGCCATTGAGCGAACGCAATAGAGAAACCCAAAGCGGCGCGTGCAGATGGCAGAACGTATTGAGCAGGGAAACCGGGGCGACGGCGGCCAGCGTGTAAAACACCCATTTGTAACGGTAGTCGATAGCCCGACCCAAGTGATAGCAGATAAAAACTAAGAGCGGATAACCCAGCAAAAACTCTTTAGTGCGCGGGCGCACCAGCAGAATATAGCCCAAGAAATTACGCATCGCTGCCTCGCCATTGAAAAGCGGCAGCTGATAATTGCCGCTACGCAGGAAATACAGCGCAAAAAAAGCCAGAGCCGCGCCGCCCGCCAGCACATAGCCCACCGTTACCTTGCTCTGCAAGAAGCGTTTGATGATGAAACGCAAGGACTTGATGCGGTAAGGATACATAAAATAATAAAACGCCACAATCAAGAGCGGCAAACCAAACGCCAATTTGACACCGCGGAATTGATAGATTTTCAACAAATGATACGAATCCGACAAGAGTCCAATAATCAGCAACGCCCCCAGCATGGTAATACCCACGATACGCAAAATCAAAAACAAAACCTTGTGGAAATTCATTTTGTCTGGTTGCCAACTATTCTCCTTGGGCAACTGGGTCAGCATCGCCAAGGTCGGAAAAATAATTGAAACCAGCAGGGCCAGCAAGGCGCGCCATTGGCTAAAGTAATTCAGGCGCAGGAAAATAATATCCAGCAACAACATGCCCAGCAGCAACCATTTAAAAATACCATCGGGCAGATTTTTATTAAAAATGCGGAGAAAGAGAAAACCCGCCGAGACAATGCCCAGCGAAATAATTATCCCAATAATCAACGAAACCAGCGGGTCAAGCCCAATGGTTACTTGGTCAATCGGCGTAACTGTCGAGCCGCGCCGCTCTAAACGGGTCTTGAGCGCGGAAATAAACTCTTCGTTGTACGCCAGCAAATCTGTGGCCAAAGCGTCATTGACAAAAGCATGCAGATAGAGAATTCGCATACCCCTGTCCATAGCCGCCAAGACATAACGGTCAATGGCCTGCTCCTTGGTCAGACGCTGCAACTGAGGGGCGGGAATCGAATGTACCCCAATATTGTATCCGGACAAATGCTCCGCCAGACTGAGCGAGCCTTTTTGCTGGAAAAATTCGATGACACCGTAATTAATGCCGTTTTTCCGCATTTTCTCGGCGACCAGCGCCAGATTATTGCCGTAACCCAAGACCTCACTGCCGTTAAAAATAAAAGTATGCACCGGGGTCAACGCTGAAACCGTGTCAATCTTCAAACCCAGCGACACATCGTCTAGGCGGCGGCTGTTGACCAGCTTGGGAATAATCTGAAATTTGTAAATACTCAAGTTGGCAAGAATCGTCTCGTCCAGTCCCAGACCGATGCCGCCGAGATTGTCGACCTGCCCGCGCACCTCGATAATATTGCGCCCGTTTACTTTCGCCCGCTCCGCGCCCAGGTCATTAATCAGGGCGTTCTGGGCGCGTTGAAAGGCCGCCACTTGGTCAATCATGATATAGCTGTTTTCCGGCGTAATGTCCGAGGAACGAATCAGGCCTAAAAGCTGTTGGTTTTGAATCTGACCAAACCGCGACATATTCAGCAACTGCTCGCCCGTAATCAGATTGGCCAGACCGCGCCGGGTCAGATTATTCAGCGTGTCTTCCGGCACGACTACCGAGGTTACCCCGGCTCTCTGCAGCATCTTCAAAACCTGAGCCTGGCTCTGCCCCGTGTAAGCCTGCAAGAGCAGGACATCCTCGTAGTCGTAAGCCAGCTCGACCTTCATATTCAACTGTTCGGCAAAAAGCCGATAACCAAAAACACCTAGGGAAACTATGACCGCCAAGAGGAACAAAAATAATTTAAATCTGTCTTTTTTTTCCACCCCGAACATTATCGCTCCTTGCGCAGAAGATAGGCCTCGATGAAAGGCATTATATCGCCATTCATAACTTTTTGTACATTAGCGGTCTCGACCTGCAGGCGGTGGTCTTTGACCAGCGAATAAGGGTGCAATACATAGGAGCGGATTTGACTGCCCCAAGCAATATCTTTTTGTTCGCCTTGAATCTCCGAGATTTTCTCCTTGTGCTGGATTTTTTGGAGCGCCAGCAGACGCGCCTGCAAGACCTGCAGGGCGGTGTCGCGATTCTGAATCTGCGAGCGGCGGTTTTGGCACTGGACGACAATACCTGTCGGCAAATGGGTAATCCGCACGGCCGAATCGGTTTTATTGATATGCTGACCGCCCGCGCCGGAAGAGCGGAAAGTGTCAATGCGCAAATCGGCAGGGTCGATGGCGACAGTCTCCGCCAGCTCCAGCTGCGGCACGATGTCCACACTGGCAAAAGAAGTCTGCCGCTTGCCATTGGCGTTAAAAGGCGAGATGCGCACGAGGCGATGCACGCCTTTCTCCGACTTGAGATAACCATACGCATACTGACCGGACAGCAAGACCGTGGCGGACTTAAGCCCCGCTTCCTCACCGGGCGAATAGTCAATCACTTCCGCGCTAAAGCCTCTCTGCTCGGCAAAGCGCAGGTACAGACGCAAAAGCATCTCCGCCCAATCCTGGGCATCCGTGCCGCCCGCGCCGCTATTGATGGAGAGTATCGCATTGGCCTGGTCATGCTCACCGGAAAGCTTGAGTTGCAAGTCCAGCTCGTGTATTTTTTGCCGCAGGGCTTCCAGCAGGCCGGACAATTCCGTCTCCGCGCTTTGGTCAGGCTCGTCGGCCAGCAATTCGTAAAAGGCCTGCGCGTCGGCATAATCCCTTTCCAGAGAACTGACTTGTGCCAGCAAAGCCTGCTTGTTTTTCAACTCTACGGCTACGGCACGGGCTTTTTCTTGATTTTGCCAGAGTACCGGATCGGCGCTGCGGGCGGTTAATTCCTTGATGTCTTTTTGCAGGGCGGGCAGGTCAAAGATAGCCCCGCAAATCAGCGATTTTTTTCGCCAGTTTCTGCAAATCTTGTTTTTTCTCTTGGAGCATTTCTCACCCCTAAAGTTTTAATCCGCCCGCGCAGTATAGCATATTTTTATTTTTTCTATTTTAACTATTGGCCCGCCCCAACCAAGCCAAAACATTTAATAATCTAGCGTAAGGTGGCGAGAAATATTGCGATTTTTTAGCGTGCCGCGCCGTGGCAATTTTTGTACTTCTTGCCAGAACCGCAGGGACAGGGGTCATTGCGGCCGATTTTTTCCGCCGCGTGCCTAGGCTCTGGCTTGGCGGGCGGACGCGCCTGTCCCTGCATCGGTGATTGGAGACCGAGGGTCAGTTCGCCGCCCGAATAATGCATATTATGATAATTTTCCGCGATATTGGGCGGCAAGTCGTGAACCACCTGCACACGCAGCAGAGTCTCCACCGTGTCCTCGGCAATCTGCCCCAGCATAGTCTGGAAAAGTTTGAAGCCCTCGATTTTGTACTCCGTCAGGGGGTCTAGCTGGCCATAGGCGCGCAGTCCGATACCCTCGCGCAGCACATCGAGATTGTGCAGATGGTCAATCCATTTGCGGTCAATCTCCCGCAGTAAAACCAGCCGCTCGATATTGCGTAAAATATCCGGCGGGATTTGCGCCTCTTTTTCTTTATATTTGTCAAGACAATTTGTCTTGACAAGGAATTCTTGGATTTTTTCCGTTACATCCTTGCCCATCAAAAGCTTGTGCCGCAGGGCATAAATCGTCTCGCGCTGGCGGTTGACCACATCGTCATACTGCAAGACCTGCTTGCGGATAGAGAAATGATACTGCTCAACCTTTTTCTGGGCGCGCTCGATAGATGAAGTGATGATGCCATGCTCAATCGGCGTGTCGGCAGGCAAACCCAGCCGCTCCATCATGCTACTGATGCGCTGTCCGCCGAAAATCCGCATCAAATCATCTTCCAACGAGATATAAAAACGGCTTGACCCCGGGTCGCCCTGCCGCCCGCAGCGTCCGCGCAGCTGATTGTCGATGCGGCGCGACTCATGCCGCTCCGTACCCAGCACATGCAGTCCGCCCAAGGCCGTAACGCCCTCGCCCAGCACGATATCCGTGCCGCGCCCGGCCATATTGGTGGCAATCGTTACCGCACCGCGCTGTCCGGCATTCTTGATAATCTCCGCCTCACGCGCGTGCTGCTTAGCGTTCAGTACATTATGCGGGATATTTTCCTTGCGGAGCAGCGCGGAGAGATGTTCGGACACCTCGATAGAAATAGTGCCGACCAGCAACGGCTGTCCCAGAGCATGACGCTCCTTGATGTCCTGGACAATGGCTTTGTATTTTTCATATTTGGACTTGTAAATCACGTCCGCCGCGTCCTTGCGCAGCACGGGCTGATTGGTGGGAATCTCCAGCACCGCCAGATTGTAAATCCGCGCAAACTCCATTTCCTCGGTCTTGGCAGTGCCAGTCATGCCCCCCAATTTTTGGTACATGCGGAAAAAATTCTGAAAAGTAATCGAGGCCAGTGTCTGGGACTCGTTTTGAATCCGCACATTTTCCTTGGCCTCAATCGCCTGATGCAAGCCGTCGCTGTAACGCCGCCCGGTCATCAAACGTCCCGTAAATTCGTCGACGATAACCACCTCGTCATCCTTGACTATATAATCCACATCGCGCTTGAAGAGATGCACGGCTTTCAGGCATTGAATCAGCATGTGCGCGGAGTCCATTTCCTGAATGTCAAAAATCGAGTCGATGCCCAGAAATTTCTCGGCTTTTTGAATCCCCTGCTCGGTCAACGCGATATGTTTAGATTTTTCCTCCAGCGTAAAATCCTGATACCCGCCGGGCTGTTTTTCTTCCTCGGCTTTTTCCTTGGTCTGGTACTTGCCGGGCTGGAGCAGCCGCGCCGCCTGCAGGACACGGCGGTACTTGTCGGTACTGTCCTCGACCTGCCCGGAAATAATCAGCGGCGTTCTGGCCTCGTCAATCAAGATGCTGTCCACCTCGTCGACAATCGCGTAATACTTGCCACGCTGCACCAATTGCTCTTGGTCAGTCGCCATATTGTCGCGCAGATAATCAAAGGCAAACTCATTATTCGTGCCGTAAGTAATGTCAGCGTTGTAAGCGGCTTGGCGCGCCGCAAAATCCAGATTGGCAACGATAACCCCGACCGTCAAGCCCAAAAAAGTATAAAGCTGACCCATCCAAGCCGCGTCGCGCTGTGCCAAATAGTCGTTGACCGTAACGACCTGCACGCCCTGACCCAGCAAGGCGTTCAGATAAACAGGCAAAGTGGCGACCAGCGTTTTGCCCTCGCCAGTCTTCATCTCGGCGATGCGCCCCTCATGCAAGACCATGCCGCCCAGCAGCTGCACATCAAAATGGCGCATATTGAGGACGCGCTGCCCCGCCTCACGCACCACGGCAAAAGCCTCTGGCAAAATATCGTCCAAGGTGTGTCCGGACTGTAATTGCTGTTTGAAATACTCCGTCTTGGCACGCAGCTCCGCGTCGGACAAGGCACTGATTTGCGGCTCCAGAGCGTTGATGGCCCGCACTTTCTCCCAGTAAGGGGACAATTTTTTAGCGTTAAAATAACCTCTAATCGCGGCGACTAAATTCACTTAAGCAATTCTCCTATAATTAGGCTGGCCTTTACATGCTCGGCTCAATCAAACCAAAATGGTTGGGTTGTTTTTTCTTATAAAGCACGTTGACGCGCTCGGTCTCGATATTGAGAAAAGGCAAAAACTCGTCGCGCCGACTCTTGCCCAGCCGCAGGGCCGCGGCGCGCGCGGATAAGGGTTTCGCGGCGGACACAATGTCCGTGATTTTCGTAATCTTCACGCCGCCGCCCTCGTACTTGACTGAAGAGGGGGTCGCCTTGAAGCGGCGCAGTTTGGCACGCTTGAGGTATAGTTTTTTGAAAGTCAGCAGGGCATAAGTGTTGTTGCGGCGGGCATAAACGACGCTGATAATATGCGCCGCGCGTGAATTGTTAAAAACATAAAAACGTTCCCGCGTTTTATTAAGTTGCAAGGCCGCCTCTATCGGGTCCATCGGCTTCGGCGCGGCTTTGGGTTCGGGGACAATCTTGAGGGTCTCCTCGTCTCCGCCGCGTTCGGGAGGCTCGGCCAGACGCGGCACGGGCGCGGCAAAGCTTCTCTTCCTGCGGTCGTTTTTTAGCCTGTCCTGATATTTTTTGAGCGGCGCGTCCAGCTTGGCGACCAGCTCATCAATCGATACGTAAATATCGCCAGTCCGCGCCTCGGCACGCAAAATGATTTTCTGCGGCAGTTGCAGGGTTACCGCCGCCACATGCGCCCTGTCCCGATTCTTAATGCGCTTCACTTCGAGGTTGAGGTCAGCCAAGATAACTTCGGAAAATAGTCCGCCGTATTTGGCAAATTTTTTCTCGGCGTGGCTGCGGATAGCCGGGGTTATTTTGAGATTGTGGCCGCGTACTGTTAATTTCATTATTGTTGCCTCCTATTAAAAACCAATTATAGCACCCCTCTGTTGACCTTGGCGACATCTCCTCATCTAAAAAAAAATATTTTTTTCAAGCCAAAGGTATATATTCTAAAAAAGCGGGTATATATCTGACAACAAGTTATGGAGGTGTTGTTTTTATGAGAAATTTAAAAATATGTTTGACAGGGGTTATCGCGGTCTGGGCATTGACAGGCTGCGGGACAACCATCAAGGAGGCTTTGGGCGACGCGCCGCCGAATCCCGACTCCGCCCCGTCATTGGAAGTTACTAACCGACCAATCAATGCCTATGGCTGGATTAACGTCAGCGTTACTGACAATGTGGCCTTGATTGTCGGCGAGCCAGGCAGTGTTGAGAATAACTCCTGGGTGGGGATTTACAGAAATGAGGAGATACTGGGCGAAACCGCCGCGGCCAAAGACGGCAGCTTTCGGGTTACAGCCAGCGTAACTGATGAGGACGAGGCCTTGGCGGCCAGAGCGCAGGCGCCCCAAAAAAGCCTCAGCGCCCCTGTGTCTGTGAGCCTAAAGCCGTTATTTTAAGAAACATCTAATTATACAGTTGAGGTATAAAACATCCCCCTCACAAAACGAGGGGGATAATTTTTAGTATTCCAAATCTATAAACCAATCGTTTTCTTCGGGCGGAGGAGAGGCCGGGGGAGGAGGTGGCGGCGGCGTTGGCTGGGACGGAGGCGGCTCTGCCTGCGACGTATTGTCGGTCCTGAAATCATCCAAATCTATCATCTCGCCTTCCTCTTCGTAATAGAAGTACGTTTCTTCCTCGGCAGGCGGCGCGTATCTCTCGACCGGGGGCGGCGGGGGAGGTGGCGGCGGCACTGGCTCAATCACCCGCGGAGTGTCTCTGCGCGGCTCGACCAATGGCGGCGGCGGGGGCGACTCGGCTAAGGGCGGCAAATCCAAGCGTTTTTCCTGAATATGTCTCATGCGTGAAACGATGCGCGCGGCATCCAAACGCCTCAGATAAACATCAGGCTCATAACGCCCATCGCCCACGCCGATGGTCAAACCATACTGCCTAGTCAAGTTAATGTCCTTGTAGGCCCAATGCCGCAACGGCACATCGTGGTAGAGTGAAGTCCCGAACAAATCTTGCCCGGCAATGCCCTCGTAACGGGCAAAAGCCGCCGCCGCCTCAGAACGCAGAACCGGAATGTCCAGACGCGCCTCGCCGTCCGGGTAGCCGCGCAGGAGCATGTATTGGGAGCCGGAAGCGCGCCGCGCCGTAGCGTGGGCATCCGGCGAGGACCCCGGCTGGACATCCACAAAATGCAAAATATTTTCTGTTACAAACGGACGACCCAAATCCTCTTCCAAACGCACCAGCACGGTCATCAATTCCTTGCGGGTCATGGGCTGCTCTGGGCGGAAAGTACTGCCCGGATAGCCAATCATTAAGCCTAAATAACCCAAATCTTCCAGCAGATAAATCTCATCCCACGCATAGTCATCAAGGTCAATAAACATTCTCTGGCGCAGAACCAACGGCTGGATTTCCACTATCTCCACAGGATTTTCTGTAACCTCGATAGACGGGGACGGCATCTCCGGCGTACTAAAACGGTAAGAGAGCGTGAAGAAATGCGTCAGATTGGCGGCAATATCGTCGCCGGGATTGTAGGCATAGTCAAAATACACGCCCTGCCAATTCAAACCCGCACCCGCCGTAAAACGCCAGAGCCGCGCATTCTGCTCTTCTTCGATATCGTTGACTTGTTGAAGGCCGAGGCGCAGAGCCACCCGGTCATGCGGCCAAAACTCCACACCAGTCTTGAGCAGAGAATTGCGCTCCTCCAAGCGTAAATCCGCGTAAGCATCCGTGCGCCTCAGCGCGAGCCAGTCCCATTCCTGCCACCAGCCCTCGGGGCCAAATAACTTAAACTGGCTGCCGAAACTGAAATTGAGCGGGATTTTTTCCTCGAAATCATCTGACCAGCGCAGGGACGTGCCGAGCAGATTGCCCAACTCCGCGCCCAAAGTCCAATACCGGGTCAGCGCATAATGCCCCGCCAAATCCAAGGACAGCCCCCAAGCGGAAGTGTCAACTTCGGAAAAGTATTTGCTCTGATATTTGAGGCGCGCGCCGATTTTGTATTCAGCAAAATCAAAAGCATACGCCCCATAGAGCGTCGTGTCGCTGTAGCTAATCTTGCCGCCCGTCAGATTGTCATTGGCATCGCGGAGATAACCGCCGCTGTCCCCCACGTGCAGGAAGCCCAGCGAAAAACGGTCTTGGCTGTACGCGGCGGAGAGATAATTTATCTCGCTGATGAGCTTAAAGACCGTCAGCGAAACGCGCGGCGTAACTTCCTCGCCCAAGAAAGAATAGTTCTGGAAAACATAATGATTACTGTCCGAGCCGCCGAGATAAGCCGAGCCGCGCCCCATCGCGTCCGCGCCAATCAGCAAAGGCGACAACTCATAGGTGTCCTTGCTTTCCGCAGAAAGTATGGCCAGCAGGCATAACAATACTATAGCCCAGCGTCTAATCAAGTATGGTCATCCTTCCTCTAGTCAAAACTTTTTTCTTCTCGTCGGTCATAATCAAGACATAAATGCCGTTGGCGGCATATTTGCCGTGGGGCAGGCGGCCGTCCCAAGCCGCGCTATTTTTCCGGCCAGCATAGGCGTAAACATTCTGTTGCCAGACTTTTTCGCCACGGATATTGTAGACATACAGACGTATCCACTGATCCTCTTTGACCGTGAAGCCTATATTAATCTCCTCGCCTTTCTCCAGCGGGCTGGCGGGATTGGGGTAGGTCCAAACTTTGTCGCCCGTATCCTCCCACTGAGGCTTGTTAATGATAATGGCGCCGCTGGCATAGTCGTAATTCACATAATAATTATTACTGATGACGGCACAAATATAATACCGCCCGTTGGGCAAATCGTCGGGGATAACCCAGTACTCGCCGATGCTCCCGGATACGGTGTCGGCCAGCCTATCCAAGGCAATATTGCCCAAAATAGAACTCGGATAAGTCGTGCCGTAATTATTGTCGCGGCAATAATATATATTTATCGTCGAACCGTCGCCCGGAGTATGCTGTTCTTCCCAGCGAATCCAGACCCTGCCGCCCGGCGGCTCGTACTCGTCCACGGGATTGGTAATCAAGATAGACGGCGGATTGTCTGCCAACTCCCTGCCGTCCTCGGTCGGCACACCCGACGGCGGCACCACCGCATCCCGAGTCGGTAAAGCGCCCTGCTCATGCTTAATCCACACGGGATAATCCGCCCGGACTTCAAAACTGCCCGCACTGCCGCTGACCAAGGCATAGACATAATAATACCCGCTGTCCAAATCACGCGTATCCCAAATCCAGCCGTCCACTTTGTCGTTGAGCGTTATGCCCTCGGCCAAAGTGCCGTCCTTATCCTTAACGTCTCCGGTTACGTTAAAGGTATTGACACCATCGGATATTACGCCCTCATACCACAGCTTAATCTCCGCCAAGGGGTCGACATTGTAACGGTCAAGCCAGCTTATCGTAAAATTGTCGCTGGCCACGTCGTCCCGGCCATCCGGCTCGACAAACTCAAAACTCGCAATACTGGTATTGTACTCGATGGAAGCCATCTCATGATAGGAATTTCCCGCGGCGTCCCAATAGACAACGTAAATCTGCCGACTCCCTTGATTATTCAGTTTGCGGGTAATCGTGGTGGTCCAAGTATTGGTGCCGTTGATACCGTCTATACTTATCCAATTAGCCGTGCTATTAATATCCGCATAGGCATATCCCTCCACAATCTTATAATGACGGATGCCGCTCACAAATTGACGCTGATTTGGTTCATCGTGGGCGGTTAAAGTCAGGCGTATATTGTCCGTCAAGGTAATAGAGGAGCCGTTGTTAATCATTATTGAACCACGCGGTGGGGTGGTATCAGAATCCAGACCACCTTGTAATATTGCAAAATTGCCCTGGGCATCTACGGCTTTAATCTCCAACACACCAGTATAATTCAATATACTAAGAACAACTTCCGCGTTTTCGACATTCGGGGTGAACGGTCCTATGGAAGTCCAGTTATGCGTTACATAGACAAAACTAATCTGGGATTCGTCGCCTACATTGATGGTTACATGGGTATAAGGCGCATCATTTTTTTCCTCAATCCCGGCAAAAACAGGCGGGGTACGGTCTGGGATACTTTGCACAGCAACGTTACTGGTTATTGAGGCATTGCCGGCGGCATCTCTGGCCAAGACACTGACCGTGATGGTTTGATTGTCTGTAACATTCCTCAGCGCCTTCTTAATATCCCCGCTATAAGGCAAAGTGATGGGTGCGCCTTTGGCAGACTCGATATAGTAGAGCAACTCAAAAGAACTCGGCGGCAACTGGGCATCGACAGTGATAGTCTGATTGCCGCTGCTATTAGGGCCGGGGTCGACCCACGTGATACTGGGCGCGGCGGGCTGCCAAGGCGGTATTTTATCCGGCGCGTGGGCAAAATAAACACTGAAGTCGCCCATATCCGTGTAATTGGGATTGTTGTGTCCACCGCCAGCCCAGAGCATATAGGGCTGGTCGTTCTCAATTTGCGGCAAAAGGTGCAGGAAAACACCTTTTTTGGTTTCGGTAATTTCATTCGTAGCGGGATGCCAAGAAGTGGGGCTGGCGCGGCTAATCTGCTCGGGATGCGGGAAACTACTTAATGAAGTATTTTCATTGATGTATTGGATAACCTGAATATTGTCCGCGGTCAAGCCCAGCTGGGGAGAATAAATGCCCGGCGCGCTGATATTGGTCGGGACATTAATCGACACGCCTGCAACAGCATTAGCCCAAGACGCATATTCTCTATATTCCAAGGTCATGAGGGTATTGGACGGAGTATTGGTCGATTTCTTAGCAAAAGCCAACTGAAACGGCCCAGCATTGACCGTGGGAGGCAACAAAGACACAGAATGGGCGATATAACCCTCTTCTAAAGTCATATGATTGGTATCCCAAGTTACAGCGTGGCCACTGCCTGACTGATACCTATAAACACGAGCAGACTTGCGACTGGAAGAAGAAGTTGAATCCAACCAATCAAAAGACAAATAAATCCAGCCATCTCCCCCCAGATTTAACCTTTGCCCTTTTGGGGCATAGCTGACAGCCCCACTTTTATCAAAACCATTACTCATCCCGCTTGGATAATTGACCTCCGCGCCAGCCGCCGGATTATTATAATCAATATGGAAAAGACGTAATTTGCCAGGATTAGCATTCGCATCATACCCCGCGGCAATATAGATACCCCCGGGGGCAGCCAAAATTTCAGCGGAGAAAAAGTGTTCGTCATCTGAATAGCTCCAAATTGGCGAACTAACATTGCCATTCGTGTCAATCCTATACAAAGACAAAAAACCATCCAAATTATCGTCATAACCAGACACCACAACATAAACTTCGCCATTAGACGAAGCCGCTATGGCTGTTTCAAGAATGGTCGCGTCAGTTCCATTGCCCGTTATCATTACTGTCTTTTCACTTTCGAATAATCCGCTGGCAATATCGTATCTCCGATAATAGGCGTAAAAAACATCGTCCATAGGCAACCGTACACCATGAACATACGCCGTGTGGATTTTTTGATTGACAGTGGTTTTGGCCAGCCTATGCCCATCAGTAGTTTCATGCACCAATGAATTGAAGTACAGGCCAGAAAAATTAGCCTCGGTCTTGACAGTCAGGTCTCTGGCCGTAGCCAAACTGACCACTAGTCCCGTCAAGACAAACAATCTAATAAAAACCTGCCGCATGATATTCCAATATAACATATTTAATTTAAAATAACCATATTCCTTTTTCCGACAAATAAGCTTTTTTTGCTAAAAACCTCGCCTCGACACTACCTAGCCGCTTAACAGTCCCGTCAATAACTAATAATCACCTAAAAACTCTTTGCATGATACCCAATATAACATATTTACTTAAAATAAGAATCTAAAAGTCGGCCCAACATTAAATATAATATTGGTACCAGATTTGCTATAGTCAGACTCAACTCCAATACCACCGTCAATACCTAATCGGAACCAATCCGTTATACTAAACGTAAGGCCTGCTCCCAGGTTGCTTTTCACGTTATTGCCAGCTTCAGGGAAAGCAAATGTGGCTTTTCCAGTACCATGCGCCGTAAGAATTTTAGTCAATGGAAAAACACCCTTGCCTGCTATTTCAAACATGAGACCATGCCAATCTTGCCAACCTTCACGAGAATTCCAGCCAGCCGTTCCCTGTACAAGCCACCCGTTACCTTCATAGAGCAACCCACCAGATATTAGCGGGGACCAGTGATTCTTTGGCATTTTTCCGCCCTCCCCCACTTTATCAAGCAGATCTTCAACAGTGAGTATGACAGAAAGACCATATCCTCTTCCAAAAACACCTTGAAAACCATAGTATAAATCTCCCATGTGATGTTCTTCATTTTGGAGACCCATCTCTCTGTGTCCGAGAGGTGTCAAAGTCCCGCCCTCATACCATTCTTTATACATACTCCACGCCCCACCTACCCAGAATTTAGCATTCAACTGTAGGCCATTATCAAGCGCAAAAAGCGTACCTCTCCACAATATATCACCACCAGCATATGAGGTGAGAACATGCTTATCCCAATCTTCTAGTCTGGGTTCCTCTTTAGTTCCAGGCTTGGCATAACCCGCGCCGGGAATCTCCACATTGCTCAACAGAGGTATCTTGTAAGATTGCACGCCGCCCGGAGTATGCACAATTCCGAATTTTGGAACACTGTAAGTGGCACTAATATTCGGCACGGCAACGTTGAACATTCCAACTATGTTGAAATTGCGGAGACCTACTCCTCCCGGCGTAACACCCTGCATGGTGGCTTGGTAAAGCCCACCTGTAATGGCAATATCCTTAACGCCATATGTGGTACTAAGACTATCAAAGCCGTCTGTTTCATAAGTCGTCGTATCTGTCTCATCGTAATCTAATTCATATTCAGGACAAGTTACTGTCGCTGTCGCTGTCGCTGTCGCTGTCTCGGTTATATTATGTTCTTCCACATAAGCCTGCCTATAGGAAGGGTTTTTTATTATGGCAGTACTAGCGGCAGGGAGGTTTATCTGGGACGCCTGCTGACTCTGGTTAAAATACTGCGTAAATGCATAATTGAAAACCTCTGCATCCTGAATAGTCTTGCCGACATCACCGCCAGATATTGTTGCCACTACTTGATAGCCTATCGACGAAGTAGAACTATTACCGTATGTATTGTACAGATAATTGTTGTCAATCATAATAAGCCCTGTATTATTATCAATTGAGACGGCACTGGAATCAGTTATTGACGTTCCATCTGCTTTAATTAGTGTGATGTCCAATGTATACCCCGCAGGAGGGGGAGTAATGTGAAACGAAACTGTACCAGAAACATACCCTTGCTTGAGGCCAGTGATTGTCGGTGTATAAATATTGGAATTGCGAAACTTTATCGTCCAGTTATTCGCCAAATTTCCGGCTGTGGTGTCCGCCATATTAGGATATACAGTCTTTAACGCATCTTTTATCTTAGGTCTTAGGTTAGTTGCCTGGGTGTTATCAGGCAGACCCGCATCCGCATCATCGACAGACACCCAAACGGCATCACTTTTGGCTGTGCCGAGGCTATGGCTATAACTGGTGCTGGCGGATGAAGTAACGTTGAAATGTGTCTCATAGGTATCGAGAAGACCAGTCTGCTCGCCTGTCGGCACCCCGTCTACGTTTAACTGCTCCTGAGCAATTTTTGTTCTCATCGCGCTCTTGGCCGCGGCTATGGCAGCTGCTTCAGTTGCGGCAGTTTCTGTAACGGCCGAGAAATTGCCTATTTGGTTATTAGTATTTAAGGCAAAATCATGTTTCTGCGTAGAAACATTCTCTCTACGATGATTAGCAAATATATCCTCGACTATAATATTTATATCGGAATCCTCAAGCCCAGGCATTATAAGACTGATATGCTCCGCCAGCTTCTCTTTAAACTCCTGTTCGGTATTACCAGTGATAAGGCCACTCAAACCATTACGGACAAAGCTCAATTTGATATATGATTGCCATCTTCCAATTATGCCTGTTTTCTGAGTTGTAGTCATACTCGCATAAGGCTCATCGTTTGTCGTATTAACGTAATTCGCGATTTTTGTCTTAACATTATCCCTAGTGGTGTCTGTAAATTTGTCGGAGCCAGCAGTATTTTCACTTACGTTATTAAGGTCAAACACAAATGTCTTGCTAATAAGTATAGTATCGGCAAAATCTCCTGCCTCGTCATCCGAGAGCGTGAGTGGGGGGGTAAGGGCTTCGGCAAGTTTTTTTATCTCATCTCTTACGACCGTCCATAAAGCAATCACGCTCTCCATGCTCTTCGTGGCGCCAGGCGTGCCATCCAGCCTCGCAGAAACGGTATCAGCTTCCAGTACCAAAAGCTCGATTAGTCTTTCTACTTGCTCAGTTTTTTTCTTGATAGTCGCAAGCGGCTCTGTCGTAGCGCTATTAATTTGTGTTCCAAGAGTGGTCCTAAGCGTATCCTTGTCGGCGGCAGTATAGACGGGATTCCCAGTAGTCTCCACGGTTACATCACTGTCCTCAAACTCAAATGTCCTGTTATCAAGTATACTCTCGACAAGCGTATTCAACGCGGGATCCGTATCCTCGAGCGTGAGGGAGGGGTTAAGGGCGCTGGCAAGTTTTTGTAGCTTCTCTTTTAGATCCTTGCGTAAATTATCCATCTTCGTTGCACTCAGCGGGGCGCCAGACGTGGTACTCAGCTGGGCGAGAACATACGTAATATGCGTTGCCCAAGACTCAATTATTTTTTCCTTTATATCTGCTGGCATATTTGGATATTCACGGTCTAGGTACTCTCTGATTTTCTCTATGACCTTCGCCGGGCTAGAATCAGTGAAGACCTCTCCGTCGGGGACAGGAGTATTGGTATCTAGGCCAAAGCCGTTAGGACTGTTTACTGCTTGGACATAATTCATATAAGAATCAGGAAATAATTCTTTAAGCAATTTCACATCTGCATCTTCTTCAAAACCCGCGCTAGATATCTCCCTATACTGCTCCTCAGTCAAAGCCGCCCAATCTATGGCGCTGGGCATTGCCTTTCTAACGAGTTCTTGCGCTTTTTCCTCGCCGAGGACGGCCTTGGCCTTTTCATACGCGTCAGAGATTGACAATGACGGGTGAGTTGTCGCGCCAGCCGCAGCGCCCTCATCCCGGGAAGCTTTGATAACATCCTCACGCTCATCGCCTGATATATTTAGTTTTTCCAGAATTCCTTCCAACTCTTCCAGAGTTATAGTAACAATCTTGCCATCTTTTCTTTCCCAAATATAATTTCCGTTATCATCTTTGTCCAACACAGTAACGGTATATGTTCCGCTTTGATGCGTTCTATTCCAATCAATGCCTCCGATAAACCTAAAATGTAGACCTTGGAAAAAAGGATTATCGCTTCGCATCCATGGGTGAAACTGAATAGCTGCTTCCCCACCAGCATTAACATCTTTTCCTCCAAAATCATTGTCTTTTAGTTTTAAATAACCATCCATAAGGAATTGCAAAATACCTTGCCCAAATATGCCAGTAAGACCCAGACCAAACCCTGCAACATTATCCCCAAAAAGTGTCCTAGGGGTAAACCCTATAGAAGCGTTCTTATTTCCTAGAGAAAAAGGATTTGTATTTCCAATTTGAAGATTATTAGAACGTTGATCTATTTGCTGATCATTTCTGTAAATACCGAGTATCAGCACATCCTTTCTCTCCACCATCAATCTGTCCGCCGCCCAGAGCAGCAGTTGGTCATAGGGATCCGGGATATGACCGCTATCATTCGCGGCCTTTATTCTCTTCTTAATCTCATCGCAATTTTCTTCAAACTCTTTGCGCGCCGCATCCGCCGCGTTTCCAAGCAAAATCTCCCGCGAATGCCGGGCAAATTTATCCTCAACATCTTTCTCGAATTCCCCGGCGGGGTGGGTGATTGTCAGTTCTTGATAATCAGCTTCCACTCCATCATCAGCTTTCAAGGGAAAAGTAAAATCAGGGCGGTAGGGCTGGATGGCCGACTCGACGTTCTTGCGCCAAGTCTCATAATCCGTTTTGGCTTTTTCGTCGCGCTGTTCGGTCGTCCAGACCATGGCGTTCTTGCGCTGGTCCACGTCGTCCGGGACGGCGGTCAAGGGCAGAGACACCGCGCCTTTAACCTCGTTCCCTGTTTTATCGTATCTGCTAGAGCCTTTGAGCGTCCCAATGATGTCCGCAACGCTCACGGGCGGGGTGGCCGCGGCGGGGGGGGGTACTGCTGTATCTGGGGACTCCTCTGTGGCGACTCCCTCAGTCTGACCGTCTGTTGCGTCCTGGGTTTTCTCCGCGGCGGCTTCCTCAATCGGGGACTCCTGACCGCCTATTACCGCGGACATCACCAAGCCCAGTGAGTTGAAGAAATCCTGCGGATGTTCCAGATTTTGCGGGCGGGAACTGTTAATGTCAGCATTCTCCACGTCTTGCTTGATGGACGGGGCTATTTTGAGATATGGCTCGAGGTCGGCAAACTTTCTATCCCGCAGTACCTGCAGCTCTTCATCAT
>BGZO01000024.1 GCA_003864475.1 Candidatus Termititenax persephonae
CCCCCCCCCCCCCCCCGAATTTTAGTGTAAATTCACTATTTCAGAACAAACGTAATCAAAGTCAATGCCCCTTAACCAGTTAAAACTGGTTAGGACTTTCTTGGCCTTTGATTTGAAAAATAAAGGAGGTGATTTTTATGCAACCTATTATCCCACGAGTTGTTGCCGTAGCAGGAATGTTAGTGAGTCTTTTGACTAAAAAAGCAGAAAAAGAAGACCAGCCTCAATCTCCACCAAACGAAGTAATAAGGGCGGTTAAACAAGAAGAGAGACTAAAGTGTTTGGACAGTCTTTCTGCTGAGTTGAGGGAATTAACTAACAAAAGCGATGTCAATGAAATAAAAAAATACATTGCCGCGGTGAATGAGAAAACTTCCGTCCCCAAGCAATTGCCCAACGGCACAAAAGTGGATATTGCCGCTGGCCCAGGAACGCAGTCGACAATAAGAAATTCTACATTTAGTTTAATTGACATTAAGGTCAACGCCCAAGAAACCATTAATGAAAAAAGTTTAACCGCGACTGAGGTCAACGATATTATCTGGGAAACTTTCCATGATGTTTCTAGTAAAATAGGAAGTTTCTTCTAAATTACCTTTGGCTTTTGACACACGTGTATCTTCAGCCCGTGAAACATTTTGTTTCACGGGTTTTTGGGCGGTTCTGGCGCAAAAAAATCCACACCTTGAAAATGTGGAAAATTTAGAAAAGGAATTTTGTACAATCTGGAGCGGGCGACCGGGTTCGAACCGGCGACAACCAGCTTGGAAGGCTGGCACTCTACCAACTGAGTTACACCCGCATAATCATAAATATAACATGAGGCTGGCACTCTACCAACTGCGTCGAACTTAACAAGGGCGTAAGCCCGAAGTTAAGTGAGACCCCGTCGCTGGCTCGGTTAGCCAGCGGCACTTCCTCGGCGGCCTGAAGCCGCTGTCGGTCGCAAGCATGCGAAACATGCGCCGTGAGTTACACCCGCATATTTCTAATATATCATATAATTACATAACTTATATAACTAAAGGGCCTTTGGCCAAGGCTTTTTTCTCCTGTTCTCGCCGCAAAATATCCTGCGCCGAGGAGCCGGCCATGATGTCTTTGGCGAGTTCGAGCAGGACGGGCTTTTTATTGAGACTGCGCTTCTCAATGACGACTTCCAGCAGGGTTTCCAGCACGCGCCCCACCTCTGCGCCGCGCGGTCCCAAGCCCATGATGTCAATGCCGTCCACCTTGAGGTCGGCGATTTCCAACGAAGCCTTTTCAGTGTTCAAGTCATAGCGTAGGAGTTTGTCAATCCAGCGGTTGAGTTTTTTCTCCAAAATCAAGGCGCGGACTTCCGGGTGTTCACGTGCGACCGCCGCCCAGCGCACCTGCCGTTCCAATCCGTTCAAGGCGGGCCAGCCCAGCAAGGCCGCGCCGCCGTCAGGATTGGCGCTGAGGAGCATTTTATTCAGTTCCTCGAAAATCCGTTCTTTCGCCGCTAGCTGGAGATAATTGGGCAGGCGGGCGGACACGGCGTGCGCGGTGCTTTCTGCCAAGCTAAAATTTTCCGCCGCAGTTTTTTTCTCCGCCTCGGCCGGGGCAGACAGGGTCGCCAAAAAACGCAAAGCCCGCAGTACCCGCAGGCCATCCTCCGCAAAACGCCGTGCCGGGTCGCCGACGGTGCGCAGGATTTTATTCTGCAAATCTTCCAGCCCGTTAAACTCATCAATCAGTTCATTGGTCAGGGGGCTGTAAGCGAGCGCGTTGATTGTGAAATCACGTCGCGCCACGTCCTCACGAATGTCCTTGGTGTACTCGATAGCGTCGGGGTGGCGGCTGTCAGAATAGCCGGTCTCGCGGCGAAAAGTCGTTATTTGAAAATGCCCGCCGCCCACGCGGATAGTAATCGTGCCGTAAGCCTTGCCGGTCGGGAGAGAGTCGGGGAAAATCTCTTCGATTTGCTCAGGGAGCGCGTCGGTCGTCAGGTCAATGTCTTTGGCGGAAAAGCCGCGCAGGATATCGCGTAGCGCGCCGCCCACCACGAAGCAGGCAAAACCTTTCTCCGCCAGGGTGGCGGCGATGTCCTTGACATTGGTCGGGAGAAATTCCCCTAATTTTTTAGCACGCAGGAACATAAACGGTGGAGATTTTAGCATCAATATTTGCTACAATAAAGCAAGACCTAAACCTTTGGTCTGGGGTTTTGTCCCTTTAGGCCAAGGGGCGATAATTTTGGGCAGACAGCGGGGAGCGGAGGTTGGAAAAAATGATCGGCATTATCATGGGCAGCCAGTCGGATATGGAAATAATGAAAGAGGCGGCGGAAGTTTTGGACAAACTCGGTGTCGCCTACGATTTGGCGGTGGCGAGTGCGCACCGTAATCCGGAAAAAGTCAGCGCCTTTGCCCGGAACGCCGCAGGTAAATATAAATGCATTATCGCCGGGGCGGGCAAGGCCGCGCATTTGCCGGGGGTCATCGCGGGACAGACCACCCTGCCGGTTATCGGCGTGCCGATTAAAACTTCTGACCTCGGCGGGCTGGATTCCCTGCTCTCTATCGTGCAGATGCCCCAAGGCGTGCCGGTCGCTACGGTCGCGATTAACGGTGCGCGCAATGCGGGCATTTTGGCGGCGCAGATTTGCGCACTGTCCGACGCTAAAATCGCCAAGGCCGTGTCCGCCTATAAAGAAGCTCTCAAAGGTTAGCATGAGTTTCAACTGGGTCGACGCGCTGATTGCGATAATCCTGGTCAGTAATGGGTTGTACGGTCTGCGTCATGGCTGGGCGCTGGCCTTGTTCAGCATAGTCGGCTGGGTCTCAGCTTTTTTCCTTTGTATCAAGGCGGCGCCGGCCGTTATGGAACTCTTCGTCAATCTCAAAATGCCGGGACAGCTGGCTTATGTGCTTTCCGTCGCCTTGCTTTTTGTCGTGGTGCTTTTACTGGTCAATGAAATTGGCCGTCATTTACAGCTTATGCTGGATGGCCAAGAGGGCGGGTGGTTTTTGGACAAGCTGGGCGGCTTAGCTTTTGGCCTGCTGAGAGGCGTGTTGCTGGTGGTTTTTTTGTTTAGCCTGATTTTGAGCAATGTCTTTTTTTCGCCGACATTGTTTAAAGCATTTGAGGAGTCCGTGCTTCTGCGCTACGGTCATCCGCTGATTTATTGCGTCGAGCCGCTCGTCCAAGATTTACTGCGGCAGGTTGGCCGGACTTGGCAGGAGTACAAGAGATGACCGAGGTTACCCCAGAGCAGTTGGCGGAATTTTACCGTGAGCTGGCCACGGCGCTGGGCGTGGAGATATTGCCGCAAAACGCCGAGTACTTGATTGAGTACAGGGCCACGGAAAAAATCAAACATGAGCCTTGGCAGAGTTTTCTGGTTTTGCTCAAGAACAGCACGTTGCGCGATGCCAACAATCTGACGCTGGGGCAAAAACTGATTTTAGTGGATTCGTTACGCTTGTATATGCTGCGCGAAAATAAGATTCTCGACCACCAATTTTTCAAGACTATTTACAAGAAACTTGCCGCGACGCGGGAGATTTTCTTGGATTTACAGGGCGTGCTGAACTATCAGGCGACGCGCAAGGAAAAATATAAATTAATCAGCCTGCGCAAGTATGGTCCGGTCAAGGATTCTGTTTTCCGCAATCCCCTGCGCGACAAATTTGCCGCCGCGTTGCGCCAGAATGATTTTCCGGGGGCGTTGGCGGTTGTCTTGCTGGTCAATTTTCGCAAAATTACCGGGCAGGGCGGCTTGACCAAAGAATACCTTGACCGCTTAGAGGCCGAGTTGCTAGCTGCCGCTGGCGAGCTACGGCTGGACCCCGCCCCGCTGGCAAAAAGTTTTCAGGAAGACGCGGCCAGACTAAATTTGCATTATGCATCGCCTGACGCGGCCAGATATGATAATAATCCTGCGATTCGTTGGATAAATACATAGGACGGCACGGTGCGTTGATAATTGAGGCAGGGTTGTCGGCAGGCTTTTGCTGGTTTGTGCTATAATTCGCCCATGAATTTTGGCAGAATAGTTACGGCAATGGTTACGCCTTTTAAGGCGGACGGCTCGGTGGATTACGCCGAGGCGGTGCGTCTGGCGAATCATCTGGCGGACAATGGCACGGACACGGTGTTGCTCTCCGGCACGACTGGCGAGTCGCCGACCCTGACCCACGAGGAAGAGATGATTTTGTTCCGGGAGGTCAAGCAAGGTCTGGGTGGAAAAGCCAAGGTCATGGCCGGGACCGGCTCGAACAGCACGCGCACCGCCGTGGCCATGACTAAAAAAGCCGGGGAACTCGGTCTGGATGGGGCTTTGCTGGTCGTGCCTTACTATAATAAACCGTCGCAGGAAGGCTTGTATCAGCATTTCAAGGCGGTCAATGACGCGGCGGATTTGCCCTTGGTCATTTACAATATTCCCGGACGCACCTCGCGCAATATGGAATGCGAGACGACACTGCGCTTGGCGGAGCTGTCCAATTATGTGGCTGTCAAGGAAGCGTCGGGCGACCTGGAGCAGATGAAGAAAATTGTGGCCGCCGCGCCCCGGGACTTCGTCTTGTATTCCGGTGATGACAATCTGACGCTGGACGTGCTGAGGTTGGGCGGGGTAGGCGTGGTCTCTGTGGCCGCGCAGTTGGTCGGACCGCAGATGAAGAAAATGCTGGACGCGTATTTTGCCGGAGACCTTGAGACTGCCGAGGCGATGGACAAGGATTTGCAGGACATTTTCCAAGTAATTTTTATCACGACCAATCCCGCGCCAGTCAAGGCGGCTTTGAATATGCGGGGTTTTCACTGCGGCATTCCGCGCCTGCCGCTGGTGGATTTGACGGAGGACGAGCGGGAGCAGGTTAGACAAGCGCTGATTAAACATGGATTATTGTAGAGTATGACTAAGACTAAGATAACATTTTTAGGCGGCCTCGATAGAATTGGCAAGAATATGTTTGTGGCGGAGAGCCATGACTCGGCTGTCATCGTGGACTGCGGCATGGCTTTTCCCGATGACGAGATGTACGGGGTCAGCACGGTTATTCCCAGTTTTGAATACATCCGCAAGATTAAGCCCAAGGTCAAGGCAGTTTTTTTGACGCACGGACATGAGGATCATATCGGGGCGCTGGGTTACCTGTACCGCGAGTTTAATTTTCCGCTCTACGCCACTTCCCTGACACTGGCCCTGGCGGACTCTAAGTTTTCCGGGACGCAGAAAAAAAATCTCCAGACCCACGCGGCTGTCCCCGCGCAGGTCTACGAATTTGGCGATATTAAGATAGAGCCTTTTGCGGTCTGCCACTCCATCCCGGAGAGCCTTGGCTTGATTATCGAAACGCCCGACGCGCGGATTGTGCATACCGGGGACTTCAAGCTTGACCCCAAGCCGCTGGACGGGCGGCTGACCGACCTGCGCCGCCTGCGCAGTCTTGGTAATGTCGATTTACTGCTCTGCGACAGCACCAATGCTGACCAAGAGGGCTGGACGGTTTCCGAGAATGACGTGGCCAAGACTTTTGACAAATTGTTCCAGAAAATCAGCGGACGGATTGTGATTGCCAGTTTTTCGTCCAATATTTTGCGTATGCAGCATGTCCTCAATGTCGCGCAAAAATACGGGCGGCGGGTGGCGATACTTGGGCGCAGTATGGAAAATAATTTTAAAATTGCGCGGGACTCCGGCTATATTACCTGCCCGGAAAACACGGTGGCGGCGATTGAGCAGATGCACTCCCTGCCCGAAAACAAGGTGGTCGTCTTGACCACCGGGTCGCAGGGCGAACGGATGTCGGCCCTGACGCAGATGGCCGGGCGGCGTTATGACAAGATGCGGCTCAAAAAAGAAGACACGGTGATTATCTCCGCCTCGCCGATTCCCGGCAACGAAAAAGACATCAATGAGACGATTAACAATCTTTACCGCATCGGGGTGCGCGTGTTGTATGACCAAGTGAAAGAAATCCACGCCTCGGGTCATGCCTGCGCCGAGGAGATTAAAGAATTGATTAAGGCGGTCAAGCCGAGATTTTTTGCGCCAGTGCATGGCGAATACAAGCATCTCTACAGCAATATTTTGAATGGCCAGAAAGTCGGTCTCCGCCGGAACAATTCTTTTCTTCTGCAAAACGGCGACCAACTGGAGATTGGCAAGAACTTTTGCAAAATAACCGGGCATGTTTATGCCGAACCGGTTCTGCTCGATGGCAATTACGGTGCGGATCCGCGCGAGACTGTTTTTCACGAGCGGCACCAATTATCGCGCGGCGGCGTTGCTTTGGTAACCTGCGCCTTGAGCAAGGGCAGTCTGGTGTGCGAACCGCTGATTACCGGGTCTGGCTTTCTTTACCGCAAGGAAAAGGAGCAATTCCTGCCGCTCATGCAGGAGCGTGTCGGCGAGATTCTGCGCGAGGCCAAGGGCGACCAGCGCGCCAAGGAACAAAAATTAACCAAGGAGCTGGAGAAATTTACTTATGAAAAACTGCGCCGTCGGACGACGGTTTTTGTTAATATTATCGATTTGTAGTATCTGGGCTGGCGCGGATGTCTCGGCGGCAGGACGGTTCATTTCTCTTGCGCCAAATATCACGGAGACCGTGGCCTATCTCGGCGGTCTGGACAGGCTGGTCGGCATTACCAATGACTGCGACTATCCGTCCGAGACCTTGGCCAAGCCTAGGGTCGGCAAGTATACCCAGCCCGATTTGGCGAAGATTATTGCGTTACAGCCCGCGGCAGTGCTGCTGGAATCCACCGCCGACCCGCGCTTCAAAGCCAGGCTGCACGCTCTGCGGATTGCCTATCAAGAATTTGACTTTGCCTCGTTTCAAAATTATTTTCACGAACTGCGTGCTTTAAACACCGCGCTGGGTTTGCAGGCTGAGGCCGGGATTCAAGACTTGGAAAAACTCTGGCAGGCTAGGTTGCCAAGGCTAGATAAAAAAATCGCGATAGTGATTTGGCAAAATCCGCTGATTGTCGCTGGTCAAGACACTTTTCTTTCCGCTTATTTTGCCTCGCTCGGTTGTGCCAATATTGTCCAGAACTCCCTGCGCTACCCGGAAGTAACGCCGGAGTTTTTGGCGCAGGCGGACATCGTGGTCGACCTGAGCGGAGCGTCGTCCTGGGCTTATGACGGGATACTGGACAGTGCGGCGGTTTTGACACTGGAGCAGGATATTTACTTGCGTTTGTCGCCGCGTTTGCTGCAGGCGCGCCAGGCGGCTTGGCGGCAGCTCTCCGCCAGGGACTGGACTGCCGCCGATAAGGTGCGCCGCTTGTTCGAATACCGTCTGTTACGCCTGCTGATGGCCTTGCTGGTCGGCGCAGGGTTGGCTTTGAGCGGACTGCTCTATCAGGCAATGCTGCTCAATCCGCTGGCAGAGCCGTATCTGCTGGGAGTGTCGGCTGGCGCGGCGGTTGGCGCATTGGCCGGACTACTCCTCAATATCCTGCCTTTTGTCCCGGCTATCGGCGGGGCATCGTGCGCCCTGGTCTTGGTGTACCTTTTCGCGCGCAAGAAAAACAAGATTGAGAACAGCGGCTTGATTCTCTCCGGGGTGATGCTCAATGCTTTTTGCGGCGCGTTGATTATGCTGGCGGTCTTTTTTGCGGGGAGCAAAGTTAATTCGCTGATGTTCTGGCTGATGGGCGACCTCGGACTGTCCGATTGGACGCAGGCGGGTCTGCTGGCGGTTGCCCTGCTGGCGGTCGCCGTCTTTGCCTGCTGGCAAAGCCCCAAAATCGAGCTACTCAGCGTCGGCGATGAGCAGGCGGAATCTCTGGGTGTGGAGACCGGTGCATTGAAAACCGTTTTGCTTTTTCTCGTCTCCGCGCTGACCGCCTTGACGGTCGCCTCGGTTGGGATTATCGGTTTTGTCGGGCTGATTATTCCGCATCTGGTCAAGATGCTCTGCGGCGAGCGGCTAGGCTTGAATATTTTTTTGGTCATGCTGGGCGGCGCGGGATTTTTATTTTTGAGCGATTGTCTGGCGCGGAGCATCCTGCCTGACGCGGCCTTGCCAGTCGGTGTTCTGGCCGCCTTGATTGGCGCGCCGTTTTTTGTGATTGTTTACAAGAAGTCTGTTTAAAAAGTCAGCAGGTCTCTTACTTTACAGCCCAAGCCGTTGGCGATTTTGACTAAGGTGGCTAGGCTGGGACTACGCCGGCAATTTTCAATATCGGAGAGATTCCCCTTACTGATGTCGTTTTCGTAAGCCAGTTTTTCTAAAGTCAAAGAGCGTTGTTTTCGCATTTTTTTGATTTTGTGCGCCAGTAGAAATAGTGCTTTATTCTGACTAATCATCTTATGCTCCATTGTTCGTTTTAACGAATTGGTGCTTGCACTATATATTGGCGGCGGCCTTAGTGGCAACATCGGTTTTAGGCTTGCCAGGATTGTTTAAGAATCCCCTAGTAATTACAGTTTATCAAGCGGTTTCTTTTTATCCCAACATTATGGTATAATCAAAACGGTTTATGCCAAAAATCTATAAGGGGGGATTTCTATGGTAGGCGGAATGGAGTTAATAATAATCGGCGTGGTAATTGTCTTGCTCTTTGGTGGGGCGCAGTTGCCGAAGCTGGCGCGTTCACTGGGCGGTTTTTTCTCGGAATTTAACGCGGCCAAAGAAGAAGCCGAAGAGGCCTTGGAGTTTAAAAAATCCACCAAGAAAGCTAAAAAAGAAAAAAACAAAAAGGAATAACCCTTGCTGTTTATAATTATTGCCCTGCTGATTCTCTTTGTCGCAGGATTTTATGCTTCTGTCCATATTTTACAATGGTTCGTGGATTATTTAGCCATACGCTATACGGTCAATGTGGCAACCTTGTCCCCGCTCGAGGCGGTAATGAACATCATGCAGTTGACCCTGCTTTTGGTGTTGATGGTCTGTCTGCCGATTCTGGTGTTTGTTTTCATTAGTTATATCCGCCCGGCTCTTTACCTCCATGAGCGCCGCCTGCTGATTTATGTGCCGCTGAGTTTGCTGCTCGGTGCGCTGGGTGCTTTATTTGGCTGGTATTTATCCGTGGAGATTTTCATCCCGTATTTTGACGGTTTTTCACGACTCCTGCAGCTGCAGAATATGTGGAGCCTCAATTATTTAACGAGTTTTGTGATTATGGATTTGTTCATCTTTTTTTTGGTTTTTCAGATACCCTTGATTGTAACAGTCTTGCATAGTCTGGGTTTTTTGCAAACCAAAAATATGGTCAGCTTGCGCAAAATAGTGGTTCTGCTTTCGGTCGTGCTGGGCGCGGTCGTTACGCCGCCGGACGTGATTAGCCAATTAATCGTTGCCGCGCCGCTTTATGTGCTGTTTGAATTGTCCATTCAATACTGCCGTTTCAAGGATTCCCGGCAAGCCCGCCGCTCAGTCAAAAAACGCCGCGCCAGAGCCAGATAATGAAAATCAAGAGACGATACGTCAGCCTGATTATTCTGGCGGCGCTGGCCTATCTGTTTTTCCTAAAAATAGCCTATAGCGGCGTACCGTTTTTGTATGTCGCCTCGCCGCATAGCCTGTGGTACGACTTGGATGCTGCCGAGCTGCAAAAAATAACGTCCGGCACGGTCAGCCTAATCGTGCTGAAGGATTGGCGCGAAAAACTGCGGCGGGCCGGGCTATCCGCCGCGGACTTGATTATTGCTGATGACCTGCGCGAGTTGAAGCTTTTTTTGCGGGACAAGCCCGACGCTGTTGCGCTCGTGCCATGGTATTGTGCCGACCCGTCTTTGCGCACGTTGCGTCTGGACGGCGTGTATTTCTGGGCTGAGCCGCACGAGTACACTTTGCGTTTGCCGCAATTCCGCTGGAACGGGATGCCGCAGTTTGACCCGCGTCAAATCCGCAATATCACTATCGGCGGCACGGTCGTCTTGTCGCGCGGGGTCGGCAATGTTATCGACCGGGCGGACGATGTGCATTACCCGTGGCAGGATGTGGCGATGGTTTTTCAGGAAGCGGATTTGGCGATAGTCAATCTCAAGTCGCCGCTGGTCTACGACTATGTGCGGCCGAGTTCGCGGTTGCAGCTCTATGGTCAGGCGCGTTACGCGCGCGGTTTGGCGAGCGCGGGTATCGGTCTGGTCTCGCTGGCCGGCAATCATATCGGCGATGCCGGGACGGCAGGCATAGCGGATACCATGGCTATTCTGGACAAAATGCAGATTCGTTACACAGGCGTGGGGCGCGAGTTGGCGGACGCTTACGAGCCGCAGATTATTGACCTCGGCGGTTTGCGCGTGGCTTTCTTGGCAGTCAATGCGGTGGGACCGAATCGTTACCGGGACACCGACCTGCGCGGGCAGGAAATCATCTATCATGTCGCGTCTTTTCAAGCGGAGCCGCTGTTGGAGGCGCTGGCCAAAACAGCCGAGGCTGACCTGCGGATTGCCCTGTGCAATTGGGGCGAAGAATATACCGCCGAGCCGAATAAAATGCAAAAAGACTGGGCGGCTTGGCTGACCGCGCGGGGCGTGCAGATTGTGGCGGGCGACCAGGCGCATTGGGTGCAGAAAGCGGATTTTCGGGAAGGGGCGGTTATTTCTTATGGTTTGGGCAACCTGATTTTTGATCAGACTTGGGCGGACGATACGCGCGAGGGCGTGATTGAACGGTATTTTGTTTATGGTCAGCGGCTGATGACTGTGGATATTTTGCCTGTTTTTTTGAATAATCAATGGTATACTGAAATCAGCACGGAGCGCGCCCGGATTCAAAAAATACTGTCCAGGATGTTTTAAAAAATGCGGGAAATTATTTTTACGGTCAACGGCCCAGGGGAATTAAGCGGCTTAATTTTTCCGCTGGTCAAGGCTTTTCGGCGGCAATACCCTGATTTTAGGTATACGCTTTACGTCGTGCCGTGCCAATTCCGTGCGGGCAATGAGGCGGAGCTGGCGCGGGAGAGCGGGCTTTTTCAAAATGTTTTTAGTGTCGCGGAATACCGAAAATATATTTTCCGCAAGACTTGGCCGTCTAGTTATCAGCCGGCTCCCCAGACCATCGTTTTTTACGGCGGCGGGGACAGCTGGCATGCGCGTGCCTTGGCGAAAAAATACGCCTGTGATTTGTACGGCTATGACGAGGGCAAGGTCGCGCGCCAAGGTTGGTTCAAGAAACTATTTTCCCGCGACCGCGACGGCAATCTGATGGTCGATGCCGCCTTGGCGCGCGACATCGGTTATCAGGCCGTGCCGATTGGTTCGGAAAAATTGACGGTGGGCTTATATCCGGGCAGCCGTCCCCGGCATCTGCGGGTCTTGGTGCCTTTTTTGAGCGCGGCGGCGGAGATTCTCTCCGCGAAATATCCCAATATCAATTTTCGCTGGGGGATTAGGCCGGAACTGCGCCGCGCCGTCGAGCATGATTTTCCACAGAGATTTTCCGCGCCCTATGAGCAGCCCGGCGAAAAGTATGACTTATTGATTGCCCTGACCGGCACGAACACCGCCATCAGCGCGGCGCTGGGCATACCCTTGTTGATTTTATTGCCGCTCAATTATCCAGAGCTGGTGCCGTTTGACGGTCTGCTTGGTCTGCTCTCGGACTTGCCGTGGGCGGGGCGTTTGTTGAAGAGACTGCTGATTGCCGCAGGGATGCGGGGCAGGCCGTACATTGCTATTCCCAATATCAAAGCCGGGCGCAGGATTGCGCCGGAGTTGGTCGGGGTGCTGACCCCGCCGCAGGTCGCCGCCGCCGCGGAAGAGACGCTGCTCAATATCGAAGCGCGGCGCGTGATGCACGAGGATTTACCGCTGGCGATTGGCAAACCCGGAGCGCAGAATATCGTCAATTACTTTGCGGAGCTGTGGCGATGAAGATAGCGGTAACAGGTGCGCGCGGGATGCTGGCCAGCGTTTTGGTGCGGAAACTGCTCAGCCTTGGCCACGCCGTTTTGCCGCTGGACTTGCCCGAACACGATTTACTGCAGCTGGCCGCGGTAAAAAATTATTTAACCGCCGAGCGGCCGGAATTTATCTATAATTGTGCGGCCTTGACCGACGTGGATTTATGTGAGACCGAAGTGGAAAAAGCACGTGCCATCAACGCGCTGGCGGCTGGTAATTTGGCGGAGATTGCCGTCGCGCTGGACGCGCCAATCTTGCAAATCAGCACGGATTATGTTTTTGCTGGCGACGCGGACAGGCCGTATCTGCCGTCTGCGCCGACCGCGCCCTTGTCCGTATACGGCCAGACGAAAGCAGAGGGCGAGCGGCTGATTAGCCAAGCCCCCAAGCATTTTATCGTCCGCACGGCTTGGCTTTACGGGCATAATGGCAAAAATTTTGTGGAGACAATGCTTAAACAGGCGCAGGTCAGACCGTCGTTGCAAGTGGTCGACGACCAGCGCGGAGCGCCGACTTTTGTTGATGATTTTGTCGAGGCTCTGGTCTTGTTTTTGCCGTGCCGGGAGTACGGCATTTATCATTTTACCAACAGCGGCGAGACCACTTGGTATGGTTTTGCCCAGGAGTTTTGGGCTATTCTGGGCATCCCAACGCCCCTCTATCCCTGCGCCACGCGGGAGTTTCCGCGTCCCGCTCCGCGCCCCGCTTACTCCGTCCTTGATTTAACTAAAACGCAATCCGTGTTAAAAATTGAGATACCCAGTTGGCAAGACGCGATTCGCCGCTATTTGTCGGGCAGGAATCCAGCTGGCGTGAGATAAAAGGGGAGAGGGCGTAACGTGAATAAAACAAAGGATAAAGGGCGATGAAGTTTTACCTCAGACTGTGGCCTTTTTTTCGGGAACATTGGGGACGGTGCCTAGTTGTTTTAGCCAATGTCGGTCTGTTCTCCGTGGCGAACATTTATTTTTTGGCTTTGGTCAAGGAGTTGAGTTACGACATTGAACGTGGCCGGGTCGGGCTGTTTGTGTACCGTATTTGCGCGGGACTGACCTTGGCTTTACTGCGCTCGCTCGCTTCGTATGGTCAGACTTACAATATGGACTGGATTGGCCAGCGCTTGATTATGAAATTGCGCCTGCGCCTGTATGAGCATTTGCAAAAACTCTCCATGGATTTTTTTAGCAAATGGAAGATTGGCGACATCATGTCGCGTTCCACCAATGATTTGCAGGTTGTGCAGAATGTTTTTGTCGCCAATATCGTAACGCTGTTGCCGGAGACGGCTACTTTTTTTGGCGTGCTGATTTATCTGCTGGTTTTGAGCTGGAAACTCTTATTGCTGACTTTGATTACTTTGCCGCTTTTTGCCTGGCTGATTCAGCTCTTCTCGGTGCGTATGAAGCGCATCAGCAAGTTCAACCAGCGCAAGTTGGCCGATCTCGCTTCGATTTTGCAGGAGTCGATTTACGGCATCAGCATTATCAAGGCATTCGCCGCGGAACAAAAAGAGATTGATAAGTACACCAAAGAAAACGAGCGGTCTTTTTGGATTAGCATGAAGAGCGCCCGCCTGCACTGCCTGCAGGAGCCGATTTTATTTATGCTGCAAATCGCGATGATTCTGTTTGTTTTTATGGTGGGCGGCATTCAAATCATCGAGGGCCATATCACGGTCGGTAATTTTATTGCTTTCTGTCTGGGTCTGGGTATGCTGGTCAATCCCGTTACGGCTTTCGGTAAACTTGCCGTCAAACAACAGCAGGCGCATGTCGCGCTGGACCGTATTTTTGAAGTGCTGGACATGGAGCCGACAGTCAAGGAAGCCAAAAAGGCCCTTCACCGAACTATCACGGGCAATGTGCGGATTGAGAATCTAAGTTTTGCTTATACGGCGGCCAATGGGCTGGTTCTGAAAAACATTGACCTGGCCGTGCAGGCTGGCGAGGTCATCGCGCTGGTCGGCCCGTCCGGTGGCGGCAAGACCACGCTGGTCAATTTACTCCCGCGTTTTTATGATGCGACTGCCGGACGAGTTTTGATTGACGGCCTTGATGTGAAAGAATACGCTTTCGCCTCGCTGCGCAGCCAAATCGGCATCGTAACCCAGGAGACGATTTTATTTAGCGGCACGATTTGGGACAATATCGCTTACGGCAAGGACCAAGCCACGCAGGCGGAGATTGAGGCCGCCGCCCAAATGGCCAATGCCGATAAATTTATTAGGCTTTTTCCGTCGGGTTATCTAACTTATTTGGGCGAGCGCGGCGTGCGGCTCTCCGGCGGACAAAAACAACGGGTGGCGATTGCCAGAGCTTTACTGAGCGACCCCAAGATTTTGATTCTCGATGAGGCGACTTCCGCGCTGGACAATGAGTCGGAGAAGCTTGTCCAGCAGGCTTTGGAGAACCTGATGCACAACCGCACGACTTTTGTGATTGCCCATCGGCTGTCGACAATTATTCACGCTGACCGTATCGTGGTCTTGGACGGCGGACAGATTTCCGCCATCGGACGGCATGAAGAATTGTTGCAAACCAGCCCGCTTTATCAAAAGCTTTACCGCCTGCAATTGAGCAAGGAAAATGGTTAAGACCGGGCTGTATACTGCCAGATTTCTGGACTTGTCCGAGACTTTTATTTATGAGCCGTTGCGCTTGTTTCAGCGAACGGAGACGCTGGTCTACGCTTGGCAGCGCCGCCATGCTGACGTTTTCCCTTACGCCGCTTGCCGCGTCGGTCAGGATAAATTTTTAAGTGCGGCGTTGCGGCAGGACAAGATTCAATTGTTGCACGCACATTACGGCTATATGGGCGTGGCGGCCTTGGGTTTGCTGAGAAAATATCCTGTGCCGCTGTTGACCAGTTTTTACGGACTGGACGTTTATCAGCATACCCGGAATCCGTTTTACCGCTGGCAATTGCGCCGTTTATTCCGGCGCGGTCGTTTGTTTCTGGCCTGTTCAGAAAAGATGCGCGGCGATTTGCTCAGGCTGGGAGCGCCGCCGGACAAAACCGTAGTAATCTACGGCGGCGCGGACTTGCGGAAATTTCCCTATGTGCCGAATCCCTGTCCGCCGCATCAAGCCGCGACGATTCTGTTGTGCGGACGTTTGGTCGAGAAGAAAGGTTTTATTTACGGTATCCGCGCTTTTTTAAAAATTGCCCCGCATTATCCCCGCTTGCGCTTAAAAATCATCGGCACTGGCCGCTTGGCTGAATCTTGTAAGCATGAAGTGGAGAGTTCAACTTTTAAGAATCAGATAGAATTCCTGGGCAATAAAACTCACGCAGAGTATATTGAGGAATTAAAACACTGTCATCTTTTTCTCGCGCCGTCAGTTACGGCACGGAACGGCGACTGCGAAGGTTTGCCGACGGTTTTAATCGAGGCGGCGGCCATTGGACGGCCCTTGCTGGCTACCTGGCATTCGGGTATCCCGGAGATAGTTCAGGACGGGCGGAACGGCCTGCTCTCTCCCGAAAAAGATGTGGAGGCTCTGGCGGCCAATATCGAAAAATTATTGAATAAGCCGGAGCAGTGGCCCGCTTACTCCGCGCATGGCCGCGCCTTGGTCGAGGCACAGTTTGACCTGCAGAAGCAGGCGGCTAAAATCGAAAATCTTTATTCCGCTGTCTTATCCGGCTCAATCTCGTAAACCACATTGACGCGGGAAGTAAAACTCAATTTGCCTTCCGGCGGATTGAAAGCCGTGTCTTGAGCCGCGGTTTTTAAAGCATAGCTGTTTATTCCAGCGGCGCGCGGCGAGTAGGCCGTCTGCTCTTCAATAGTAACGGGGCGGAGCAGGATAACTTTAAAACTGTCGGCGATAAACGCCGCCTTGCTTTGAGCGTTTTCCATGGCCAGTCTTAAGGCCTCTTGTTTGGCGGCGGTCGTGTCGGCCAATCGGTAGTCGATATTTTCTACACGGTTGGCTCCGTTCTTGACTACGGTGTCCACCACTTTACCCATCTGCGGGACTTGGTGCAGGTCGATGCTTAGACGGATATAAGCACGGTACTTTTCAATGTTTTCGGTCTCGCGGACATAGCCGTCAATTTTTTGCTGTTTATAAACAGGGTACAGTGAGTAACCGTCGGTGCGGATTTGTTCACTGAGTAAATCCAGCGGCTTGAGGCTGGACAGAACATTGGCGAGGGCTTTGCGCAACGCGTCCTGCGCGTCCTCGGCGGTCAAGCCGTCGCGCTGAACACTGAGATTGACAATCACGGTGTCAGGCATGACTTCGTAAACGCCTTCACCGTAAGTCGTGATGACATTGCGCCCGGCCGTCTCCGCCCACAGCAAGGTCAAGAGAGCGGCCAAGAAAAATATTTTTTTCATTTTAAGAACTTCCCCTTATCTTTTTGAGCATTATATATTAAAATTATTTTATGACAAGCATCTTGGTCGTTGAGGATGACCTGAATATTCAGAAGCTTTTTGCCAAGATTTTGGAGAAATTTTTAGGCTACACTATTTATACGGCGGACAATGGGCGCGCGGCCCTGGATTTTTATCGGCAAAACGCGGCTAAAATTGATTTGATTATTACCGATGCTTTCATGCCGGAATTGAGCGGCCTGGAGCTTTGCCGTCAATTGCATAAGCAGGTGCCGGTCGTGATTACCAGTGCTTTTTCCGACGCGAGGCATCTGGCGGAGTTTAAAGAAGCTGGTGCCTTAGACTTTCTCGCCAAGCCGTATGATGACTTTGACGCGCTCAAGACTAAGCTGGCGGCCATCCAACAAAAAATAGGCCAATGAAACTCTCGCTGGTCATAGTCAGCTGGAATGTTCGGGATTTGCTGGGGCAGGCTATCGCCTCGGTTTTGCAAAATCCGCCGCAGGCTGAATATGAAATAATCGTCGTTGATAATGCCAGCGGCGACGGTTCGGCGGACATGGTGGCGGAAAAATTTCCGCAGGTAAAGTTAATCCGCAGTCCGCAAAATGTTGGTTTTGCCGCGGGCAATAATTTAGGTTTTGCGGCGGCAGCTGGCGAGTATCTGCTCTGCCTCAATCCTGACACGGAAATGCCGGGCGGCACGCTGGATTTTATTATTGCGGCGTTTGACCGGGACGCACGGTTGGGTGCGCTGGGGGTCAGGCTGCTCAACAGCGACGGCACACTGCAATTGTCCTGCAAGAGTTTTCCCGCCGCCGACACGATACTTTACAATGCCTGGGGACTGGATGTGCTTTTCCCTCGGTCCAGAATTTTTGGCAAATACAATATGACTTGGTTTAAACATGACCGGGAAATCGAAGTCGACCAGCCGATGGGCGCAGCTCTTGGTTTGCGGCGCAGTGCGCTGGAGCAGACGGGAGTTTATGATGAGCGGTTTTTTATGTATTTTGACGAGGTGGATTTATGTTACCGCCTCAAGCAGGCAGGCTGGCGGATTAAGTTTTTCCCGCAGGTCTGGGTTACGCATCATTGGGCGCAAAGCACCCGGCAGGCTTTGTGGAAAATGAACAAACAATGGTATATTTCTTTTAAGAAATATTTGCAGAAAAATAAACATTATCCGGGCTGGCTGGCCGGGTTGCTGCTCTCCAGTATGCTGTGGCTGAAGCCTTTGCTGATAGTTTTGCTAATGGGGGGCTTGATATTTTTGGTAAAGAGGAGCGGATTTTGAAGCGTAATATCTTGGTCATCAGTAACGGGTGCGGCGAGGACAGTATCGCAATTACTTTGCTGGAAAATCTCAAGAAAATTATGAGCGAGGAGGAAGTCGCGCAGGCGGACATTAATATTGTTGCCTTGCCGTTGATTGGCGACGGTTTGCTCTACAAAAAAGCTGATTATTATACGGTGGCGGCTTGGCATGTCCTGCCCAGCCAAGGTTTTTTCTCGCCTTGGAATTTTCTGCGCGATTTGCGCCACGGCTGGCTGGACAACCTGCGTCGGCAGGCGAAGATTATCGAGCGCGAGTCCCAGACGGCGGATTTGCTGGTTACGGTCGGCGATATCTGGCCGGTATTGCTGGCTTCGTTTTACGGCAGGCGCAAAAAGATTGTGCATATTGCCACAGCCATCTCCGCCTACCTGCGGCATTATTCTTTGACCGAGATTTGGCTTTTTAAAAAATACGTGAGTTGCGTGGTCTGCCGTGATTTGTATACCTGCACGGAGCTGCAGAAATTCGGCGTGAACGGTTTTTATGCCGGCAATCCGATGCTGGACGATCCGGCGTTGCGTCCCGCCAATGTCCATCTGGGGCTGGGCAAAAATCGCCGCCGTTTGGCCTTGGTTCCCAGTAGCCGTGCGGACGCTTATCAAAATATTTTGCGGATGCTGAATGTCGTCGCGGCTTTCCCGGAAAAAAATAATTATCAATTTGTGATTGCTTTTGCCCCGTCGCTTAGCTTGGACATGCTGCGCAATATGTTGCCCGGCACTGGCTGGCATTTTATTGATTTGCGCGGGCAGAAACGCCCCTTGGCCGCGGAATTGACCGGCAAAGGCCTGACGGTGCAGGTGGTGCAGGGCTATTTTCGCGAGTGCCTCAATGAAGCCGTGGCGGCTCTGGGCATGACGGGGACGGGCAATGAACAGATTGCGGGGTTGGGGATTCCTTTGATTTTACTCAAAGGGCGGAGCGCGGCGGCTTCGCGCGGCCGCCTGCGGCATTACCAGAAATTGCTGGGCGAGGCGGTCTTTGTGCCGCGCGGCTCAGATGAGAAGATTGCCAAGCACATTGTTAATTTGCTGGCTAGCGCCAAACGCCTGCAGGCGATGGCCGAGGCTGGGCGGACGCGCTTGGGTGCGCCCGGCGGTGCCTATTTTATTGCGCGCAAGATTTGGCATTATCTATTTTCTTAAAAGAAAAGAACGGTGGCTGGCGTGGATTTATCGATTATCCTTGTTTCCTTTAACAGCCGGGAATATTTGCGCGGCTGTCTGAACTCTATTTACGAAAACACCGGACACTCTATTCGCTATGAGATTTTTGTTGTGGACAATAACTCGCAAGACCAGACGCTGAAAATGCTGCAGGAGAATTATCCCGAAGTCAGAACGCTGGACAATGCGGAGAATCTGGGTTTTGCCAAGGCCAATAATCAAGCTTTGCGGCTGGCGGCGGGTCGCTACCTGCTCCTGCTCAACAGCGATACTTTTGTGCTGGGACATGCGCTGGAAAAAATGGTGGAGTACATGGACCAGCATCGGGAAGCGGGAGCCTTGGCGCCGAAACTTTTGAACGAAGACGGTCAGACCACACAGACCCAAGGCAGCTCTTGGGCTAAACGCCAATGGGCAAGCCCGCGTGCGCGTAAAGTGAATTTTATCAGCGGCGCGGCTTTCCTGTTGCGCCGGGAGACTTATAAGAATGTCGGCGGCTTGGACGAGCATTTCTTTTTTTATAACGAGGATTGGGATTGGTGCAAACGCATCTTAAAAAACGGCTGGGAAATCCATTATTTCCCCGGCGCGGCGGTCATTCACTACGGCGGCAAAAGCACCGGCTTTCTGGGACGGCGGGCGACCGTGGAAGGCTTACGCGGCGGCTTATACTTGGCTTGGAAACATTATCCGCTTTTTTTTCCTCTCTACCGTTTGGGGTTAATCTTTTTTTTACTGCTTTTGCTGCTGGGTAATATTTGGCGTGCGCCTCTGCGCCGCGCCGCGCGGGAAAAAATCGCCGCCTACGCGCAGGTTATCTGGATTGCGCTGCGGTGGTATAATGAAAAATATTATGTCTAAAAAAATATTTTTTTGGCTCTTGCTCTGCGGGCTGCTCATGGCCGCGCCGTTAAAACATTCCCCGGAGATTAGAACTGATTATTTGAAATATAAACAACTGACTGAAGCCCAGCCGCACAATAAAGAATATTTGTTTGAATTTGCCATGCGCTTGGCGGTGATGGGGCGCGTCGAGCAGGGCGGAGCCGTTCTGAAACGCATCGATGAGCTGGATGATAGTTATGCGCGGACGGTGCTGCGTCGGCTGGAGGCGGAGCGGGCGGCGGGACGGGATAATTGGTGGCTGCGCTTCAAGCTGGGTTTTGTTTATTATTTCTTGTATGAGGCGGATCAAGGGCGCGTCGACTTGGCCAACCGCCGCATCAAGAAAAACCAGACCAAACCGACCGCGGACTCAGGCAGTGTGATTGCCGCGGAACGTGCGCTGATTGCCCAGCGCCAGCCGCGGGCCAACCGCTATAAAGAAGCTTCGTTGGCTAACTTTTATTTGGTGGCGGTAAAAAAGCCGGAAGATTATTTGAACGCTTGGGGCTATGCTTACATGGCGACGGTCAAGGCGATTGAACAGGACTGGGCGGAGGCGAAAGATTTGATTGAGCGTGCGGTGGCTATCGAGCCGAATGCTTGGGCAATCCGTGCCGCCTACATGGAAGCCCTGAGGCAGAATGGCAATTATATGGCCGCCGCCGCGCAAATGTCCATGGCGCTCAAGCTGAAATCCGAACAGGAAGCCTACGAAAAGAAGGTTTTTGATGAATAGGTTGGTTCTTTGGAATGGCGTTATTATCAAGCGCCGCTTTGTTTTACTGCTCATCGTCCTCTTGCTGACCCTGCTCTGGTACGGCTTGGTCAAATACCGTCCTTGGGACATTATTATTCCCGTCGCGCCTGCCCTGAGAAAATTGCCCGACTATGAGTTTCAGCAGGTCGTGTTGCGCGATGTCTCCGGGGCCAGAACTTTTTACCGGATTTCCGCCAATACCTTGACCTTGGATAAAACACAGGGTTTGCTGGAGCAGGTAACCGGCTCTATTTTAGAGAACAACAATCCTGTTTTTGATTTTATCGCTCAGAGAGGCGTGCTGAGTGTGGCCAAAAGAACAGTAACCTTTCAGGATTTTAGCGGATGGACAAGCGGTCGTTTTTATCCGCCGTGGCGCATCGACTCGCCGTTGGTTTATTGGGACAACACCATGCAGAGTTTTACTTTTGATAAGAAGCCCAAGCTGGCCAGCCGCGATTTGCTGATATCTGCCAGTAAGATTGTTTACAATCAGATTTTTAATTTCTTTCTTATCGGCAACGACTGCGAAGTGCGCCGGGGCGATTATATTTTGCAAAGCGACCGGGCGGTGCTGAAAAATGCCATTGACGTTTTGACGCTGGAGGATAATGTGGCTTTGCAAGGCAGCAGCCTGAACGGGCGCGCGGATTTGGCGGATTGGGACATTCGGCAGGACACGGTTAGGCTGCGGAATAATGTGGTGGTGCAGACGGACGATGTGGTTTTGACCGGGACTTTGGTGGCCTTAAATTCCCGGCAAAATACTGTGCAGTTGCAGGGCGATGTGCGTCTGCGGAGCAAGAGCGCGACGGACGATATTCTCGTGAATACTGACCGTGCGGTTTGGAACCGCCAGACGGAGAAGATAGAATTTTTTGAGAACACCCGCGCTTGGAAAAATAATTCTCTGATTCAGAGCGACCAACTGGTCTATGACTTTGCCAAAAAAGATGTGGCGGCCTCGGGGACGGGACGTACCACAATTATTCAGACCACCGAATGATGCGCTATGGTTTTGTCGGGCGCGGGGAAACTTTGCCGCCGGGGCGGGCGGTCTTTGCTCAGCAAATTCATCAAGACAAAATCGGCGATGTGGAGACTGCGGATGCGGAGCGGCGGGAAATAGCAGGCTGTGATGCGCTCGCCACCCGGCAAAAAAACTTGCTCCTAGTCGTCAAAACAGCGGATTGTGCGCCGCTGTTATTCTATGATGCCGTAACGGAGACGATTGCCGCGGTACATGCGGGACGCGCGGGGACGGAGCTGGGACTGGCGGGCAAAACCGTGGCGCACTTGGTGCGGAGATATGCTGTCGAGCCGGCTAATCTGCGTGTCATTATGGGCCCGGCGATTTGCGTGCATTGTTACCAGATTGACCGGGACCGGGATCGGCATTATGACCTGTGGGCGGAAAACAAAAAACAGCTTACGGCTGCCGGGGTACAAAATATCGAAAATACAGGTCTCTGCACCGCTTGCCATGCCCACGACCGTTTTTATTCTTATCGCCGGGAGCGAACCGCTCTGCGGAATTTTGCTTATATCGCGCTGGAGCCGCTATGATTTACCTTGGGCGGCGGATTATTTTTCTGCTTTTTATGTGCGGGGCGTTGCGGGCGGAAATCGCCCTCGCCGCGGGCTTGACACAGGGGAGATTGTGGCAGACAGTTTCTGGCGCGGAAAATTATCGCTCTGCTTCGGCTCTGGCTCTGCGTACCGCCTGTTTTGTGGAGTTTGATTCGGTCGGGCATCCGCTGTTTTTGCCCAACGACCAAGTTGTTTATGGTCTGGGTATTTTGAGCGAGTGCCGCTACCGTGATGCTTGGGCTGTCCTGAACCGTTATTTCTCTTTTCCTTTGTACGCCACTTATTATTTAAATTTTGGTGCGCAGGCCGTCGGCATCGGTCTCAATCTAAATATCGTGCAGTTGCGCTACCGTAACTATGCCGCCCTGCAGGGACAGCAGTTGGGTAAGCATATTTTTTGGCGCATAAACGGCTCAGACAATTATTGGGAGTTTGGTCTGATGCAACTCTGTGCGGAAGGCACGTATCCCGCAGAGGACGTGGTCAGTTTTTATGACACGACTAATTTTATTTTGCGTTATGGGTTTTACTGGGGCGGGAAAAACGTGATTTAAATCAACTCGGCGGAATTTCTGTAGCCAGCAGCCTCTCCAGTGCTTGGCGCGTTGCGGCGGTCAAATTTTCTGCGGCGGGCGGAAGAGGTTTACCAATAATGACGGTAAAAGAATTTGTGCGCCACGGCAGTTTTTGCGTCGCTTTGCCGCCCAAAACGGCTACGGGTAAAATAGCGACCTGCGCTTGTTTGGCCAGACGTTCCATGCCGCTTTTGAAGGGCAACAACGGTTCAGGCGTGGTGTTGCGCGTGCCTTCAGGGTAGATGAATATGGTGCCGCCGCCGCGCAAAAATTGAGCCAGTTCATTCATCGAACGCACGGCGCTGCGGGGATGCCGGCGGCTGATGGGGAAATAACCGAGTGTTCTGACCGCTTTGCCAAAGATGGGGATTTTAAAGAGTTCTTCTTTCATCACGAAACTGAAATTGAGCGGTAAATAGCCCAAGGCGATAAAAATATCAAAATAACTGGTGTGATTGGACGCGACAATCAGCGGTGCGGCGGGAATATTTTCCGCGCCCTTGACCGTTACGCGGAAACCAGAAACCAACAGTAAAATTCTCCCCCACCATACGGCAATCAATCGCACATGCCGCGGAAAAAAATAGGCTAAGAACAGCAAAGGCAAAATACCGATGGGCATTGATAAAATGATGGCAGTCCAGAGCAGGGCGAGCCGTAAATAACCAAACAGTCCCGCCGCCGCGCCGCTCACTTATTCAGCCTGCGCACGGTCAAGTCTTGGCCGAGCAATTCCAGCACTTCGAAAATTCCCGGCGAGACATTGGAGCCGGTCAGGATAATGCGTAGCGGCATGATGATTTTGGCCGCGTCGAGATTTTGCTCCGCCGCAAAACCGCGCACGGCCTGCTCGATAGAGGGAATCTGCCAGTCAATATTTTTCAGGCGTTCGGCGAGGGCAGACCGATATTCTTTGATGCTGTCCGCCTCGCTCTGCAATTCCGCGGGGATGTCCACGTCTGGCTCAATAAAATACGCGCAACTCTTGACGATATGCTCGGTTGTTTTTAGGCGCGACTGGCTGAGCGCTAAAATCTTATCAATCTTGGGGTGTTGCAAATATTCCGGCGGCAGAAAATCTTTTAATCGGCTCGGCGGGGCTTTTTTGATATGTTCGGCGTTTAGCCAAGCTAATTTTTTATTGTCAAAAATCGCCGCTGCTTTGCCGACTTTGTTCAGCGAAAATTTGTCAAGCAAATCCGCGCGGGTAAAAAACTCTTGGTCTTTATACGACCAGCCCAGCCGCGCCAGATAATTGACCATGGCCTCGGGGAGTATACCTTGCTTGGCGTATTCCTCGACGGAAGTTGCGCCGTGCCGCTTGCTTAAACGCTGCCCGTCGCCGCCCAAAATCATCGGCACATGGACAATCTTAGGCACGGCAAAATTCAAGGCCTTGTAAATCATTACCTGCCGCGGCGTATTGGAGAGATGGTCGTCACCGCGGATGATGTGGGTGATGCGCATCAGCGCGTCATCAATAACCACGGCATAATTGTAGACGGGCATGCCGTCGGAGCGGCGAATAACAAAATCTTCGATATGTCCGTCGGGGTCAGTGGACTTGAAGTAGACCGCGCCGTCCTTGGCATAGGCCGCTTTTTTGTCCAGCAGTTCGTTCAGATATTGATTGTAAAGTTCCAGCCGCTGTGTCTGGAAGTAAGGGCCGTAAGCTCCGCCGACTTCCGGGCCTTCATCCCAGTCCAGCCCCAGCCAGCGCAGGCCGTTCAAGATGGCTTGGATAGCTTCCGGCGTGGAACGCGCCCGGTCGGTGTCCTCGATGCGTAGAATAAATTCCCCATTGTTCTTGCGGGCATACAGCCAGTTGAACAGTGCCGTGCGCGCGCCGCCGACATGTAAATAACCAGTGGGCGAGGGCGCAAATCGAGTGCGGATTTCGGATTCGCTCATGACGCATATTTAAGCACATGAGTGGTAATTCTAAAAGTTAAAAATCGATTAGACTATGGACCGTTACCCCTAGTACCCGGGCAATATTGAGCAGGGTGAGCAGTGAAATTCTAGCTGT
>BGZO01000025.1 GCA_003864475.1 Candidatus Termititenax persephonae
GGGGGTAAGTCAAGCTATATTTTTTGGCTTAAATATGCGAAAAATTTGCGTCCGTGAAACAAAATGTTTCACGAAAATGTGAGGATTTATTCAGCGGCATAGCTTTAAGCTTGCCAAAAGTTTTGTGAAATTTTTCTCCCAAACTTACGATAACTAAAAGTCAAACATCTTTTTTAGGAGTGTGGGTTATGCAGAAAAAAATCCTTTACAGTCATGTGCCATTTCGCACCGTGCTTTATGCCAAAGAATACGAGATTGCCGCCAGCGAGGCCCTGCCCGGCATGTCGGTCGGCGTGTTCCGCTACTGTGATTTATCCGCGGGGCATCAGCACAAGATTTTTAGTCTATTGCGCCTGCTTTTTCCTTTTCTCTCCAAGAGTTTTTTACTGACGCTCATCAAGGCAGAAAACAATTATGTCAATATCGTTTACACAAAAAAGCGCGGCCAGCGTTGCTTTCTGCGAATTTCGCTGGAACGCATCATGCGTCCCGTCAAACCGCTGGGCGATTACCAAATCTTGGAATTGGTCGAGAAAGCCGAGGTCTGATATAATCACCGTCAAATGACTGCCTTGACCCGGATAGACCTAGGCGTGGCGCCGATTAAGCAGGGCAAAGTCCGCTCGCTCTATGAGGCCAACGGCAGGCTGTTGCTGGTGGCGACAGACCGTCTCTCCGCCTTTGACCATGTTTTTGCCGAGGGCATTCCGTACAAGGGGCAGGTGCTGACGGGGATTTCCCGTTACTGGTTTGAGCAGACCGCGGCGCAGATTCCCAATCATTTGCTGAGCGTAGAATTGCCGGATTTTCCGCCGGAGTTTCAACGCCAGGAGCTGGCGGGGCGGGCAATGCTCGTGCAAAAAACCAAGGCCCTGCCGGTCGAGTGCATCGTGCGCGGCTATCTGGATGGTTCGGGCTGGAAAGATTATCAGAAAACTGGCGCGATTTGCGGACAACGCTTACCGGAAAAACTGCGCCAAGGCGACCGTCTGCCTGAGCCGCTTTTCACGCCGTCCACCAAGGCCGAGGCGGGACATGATGAGAATATCAGCGAGGCTAGGATGTTCGGTTTGCTGGGGCGCGAGCTGGGCGAGGCGGTTAAACAAAAATCCTTGGACTTGTACAGGCTGGCGGCGCGGGACGCTCTGGGCAAGGGCATCATTATCGCCGACACCAAGTTTGAGTTTGGGCTGGCCGACGACGGCAGATTGCTTTTGATTGACGAGGCCTTGACCCCGGACTCCTCGCGTTTTTGGGATATCAAGTTTTATCAGCCCGGGCAGTCCCAACAGAGTTTTGACAAGCAGTTTGTGCGCGATTACTTGGAGCGCAGCGGCTGGAATAAAGAACCGCCCGTCCCCGCTCTGCCCGCGGAGATTGTCCAGAAGACCAGCGCCAAATATCTTGAAGCCTATCGGCGGCTGACCGGGCGGAAGGTTTAATGTTTTAGGCGCGGTGTGCTATAATCGCGCAGGTTTATCTTAAATAAAAAAGAGGAGGGTTTATGCGCGATAAAGAATACGGCCACGGCGGGATGGCCTTCTTAGAGGGTATTTTAATTGGCGCGGTTTTGGGCGGAGTACTGGGCGTGCTTTTTGCCCCGCAGTCTGGTGAGAAGACCCGCAGATGGCTGAAGGACGTGAAGGCGGAAAATCAGGACATCATCGACGACGGCGTGAAAAATGTGGAAAATTTGGTCTCGTCCGCGAAGCAGGTTATTGAAGACAAAATCCGCAAGATTGAGGAAAAGTTAGGCAGAAAAGACGAGAAAAATAAAAAAGACAAATAGGAGTTCTTTATGGAAACAAGCGCTGTCTTGGCTTTGGTTTCACAGGTATTATGGTCTGTTTTACTGTTGGTTTTTATCTTAATTGCCTGGCAATTTTTTCGCATTTTAAGAGACGTGGCGCAAATCACGCGGCGCGTCGAGCTGTTGACCGACATCTCGGGCTGGCTCGGTTTTTTTCGCAGGCTGAGCAGGAAATAATTGCCGATACGTTCTAGAGGGTGTCTGCGCTATTATTGTCAAAAGACTGCCGAGGTGTAATAATTTCCACTTACTATGTGTAGAGTTGGCGCGATAAAAAGTAAGAAGTACACGCATCCGGCGAAAGTTTTATACCTGATGCTGCCCCAGCAAAAAGGGCATGATAATTCTGGCTTTGCGATGGTTATGCAGGACTTGGGCGGTGTTTTTGCGCCGTATAAGGACCTGCCGCTACTGTCCTATGCGGGGAATACTGCCAGCGTCGAGAAAATCCATAATTATATGCAGGGCAAAGGTTTTACCCTGCGTTTTGAGTGGTCGCCGCAGACCAAGCCGCAGTCCGGCTTGGATATCGCCCTGCTGGAACACTATAACTTCGAGGTCTATGCCTACCCGCCGGAGTACCAAAACGCGGAGCGTTCGGTCAAAGAAAATCTCTTGACTAACACTAGGCTGGCCCTGCGCGCGATGACCGAGGAGAATGACGCGGCGTTTGTTTATTCTTTTTGGCCGGACGTGCTGACGCTCAAGGAAATTGGCAATCCCGCCGACATCGGCTCTTATTTCAATCTCTGGCAGGAAGACACGGACTTTTGTGCCAAAATCATTACCGTCCAATGCCGTCAGAATACAAATTACGCCATTGTCCGTTATGCGGCGCATCCGTTTTTCCTGCAGGGCTACACGGTGCTGGCCAACGGCGAAAATACTTTTTATGTGAAAAACAAGGAGTTTCAAAAATCCCTGCACCGCGGGTACCTCGGCTTCGAATCCGACTCACAGTGTTTTCTTTACACACTGCATTATCTGCAGCATGAATTAAAATGGCCGCTGGAGTACTACAAACATGTCATTACCCCGTTGCCTTTTCAGGATTTGGCCAAGCGCGAGGACAAAGCCGTCCTGCTGGCTCTGCGCCAGTCTCTGCCGCATTTGGAGATTAATGGGCCGAATACGATTATTGGCGTGCTGCCGGACGGGCGCGTCATCAATGTCAATGACTCCAAAAAACTGCGTCCCGTCGTGGTCGGTGGCGACGGCGAGACGGTGGCGATTTCCTCCGAGGTGTGCGGCTTGAATGTTATTCTGCCTGACCGCGACCAGGAAAAAGATATTTATCCCAACGAACGCGAGATGCTGGTTATTGATAATAATTTAGAGGTAGCCCGGTGGAAACAGTAACAGTCAATGAATTAACCCCCAACGACCTGCCTTGGCGAATCGAGTGGGACCCCTGCCTCTGCAAGCTGTGCGGTAGCTGCGTGGCGGCCTGTACTTTTCAGGCGATACGGGTTTCCGTTGAGGCGCGTAGCTATGTCTACTCGCAGGGCGACGTGCCGACCCCGCTGGAAGGCGAGCGATACGCCGTGCCGGTCATAAAACAGACGGCCACCGTCCAGCAGCATTGCGTGGGTTGCGGCATGTGTGAGAAAACCTGTCCCAACCGTGCCATTCGTCCGCGCCGCAATGAGGACAGCCGTTGGGAGATTTTTGCGCGTGAGGGCGGTTCACCGATTAAGCGCGGTGGCCGCGCCAATCTGAATGCTGGCGACAGGACTTTTGACAAGATTGTCGTCGGGCGCATTTCACAGATGACCGACCCGTCGCTGGACGCGGAGCGGCATACTTTTGATATTCTCGCGCCTTTTGGGCGTGTTCTGCCCGCGGACAAGATGCCGCTCTCAGTCAAGGACGGCAAGCTGAGTCTCAATAAACCCTTGCCGCCAGTGCGCTGGATTTATCCGCTGATTTTTGGCGATATGTCGATTGGTGCGCTTTCGCCGCGCGCTTGGGAGGCGGTTTGTCTGGCGGCCGCTTGTCTCAATGAAAAATACAATCTGCCGGTGCGGATGTGTTCGGGCGAGGGCGGTATGCCGATGCGCCTGCTCAAGTCCAAATATTTAAAATATATGATTTTGCAGATTGCCTCCGGGCATTTTGGCTGGAACCGCATCGTCAAGGCCATGCCGGAGATGCAGGAAGACCCGGCGGGCATCTTGATTAAGATAGGTCAGGGCGCGAAGCCCGGCGACGGCGGTTTGCTCATGGCGGCCAAAGTTGCTCCGCATATTCAGGCCATTCGCGGCGTGCCAAAGTCTGATTTGCTCTCGCCGCCCAATCATCAGGGGTTGTATTCGATTGAGGAGTCGGTGCAGAAGATGTTTCTTTCGATGAACGCGGCGTTTAAGTTCCGTGTCCCGGTTGGCATCAAGACTTCGGCGACCGCCTCGTCGGTGTCTATTTACAACAATCTTTTGCGCGACCCGTACCATATCGTCGGCGGTTATTTTATTGATGGGCTTTACGGCGGCACGGGCGCGGCCAATGAAATTTCACTGGACCATACGGGGCATCCGATAGTCTCCAAAGTCCGGGATTGCTATCTGGCGGCGGTGGCGCAGGGGCGGCAGGGGCAGATTCCGCTGTGGGGCGCGGGCGGCGTGGGCATGACTGGCAATGCCGCGGCGGACGCGTTCAAGCTGATTTGTCTGGGCGCCAACGGTGTGTCAGTCGGTAAGATTTTGCTGCAGCTCATGGGCTGTATCGGCAATGACCACAGCCGCTGTAACTCTTGCAATACGGGACTTTGCCCGACTGGTATTACAACGCAGGACATAAAACTTGTGCGCCGTTTAGACGTGGACAAAGCCGCGCAAAATATTGTGGATTATGTGCGGGCTTTTGACCAAGAATTACGCAAGCTGATGGCTCCGATTGGCAATAGTTCCCTGCCCGTCGGGCGTTCCGATGCGCTGGTGGCCACGGATAAAGCGGTGGCGGAGCAATTGAAAATACCGTATGCGTGTTAGCCGAATTTAAAGTATTTTGGGAGTGATAAAATGGTTTTAAAAATACAATCTTTAGTTGATAACAAGCGGCTCTCGACGCAGGAACTGTTGCAGGCGGTTTACCAGGGCTTGGAGCAGGGCGAGACGGAGTTTGAAATCGCCGCCTGCGGTCAGCATGATATTGGCGGGCCGCTCTGGTCGCCCAAGGGACGGCTGGTTTTTAAAGTAACTAATCCCGGACAGCGCCTTGGCTCAATGTGCCTAGACGGCACGACAATTATTGTCGAGGGGTCGACCTCGGCGGATGTCGGCTGGCTCAATGCTGGCGGCGAGATTATCGTGCGCGGCGACGGCGGCGATACGGCCGGACATTGTGCGGCTTCCGGCAAGATATATATTGGCGGGCGCGGCGGTACCCGTACCGGCTCGCTGATGAAACACGACCCGGCCTATGCCCCGCCGGAACTGTGGATACTTAAAAATGTCGGTTCTTTTGGTTTTGAATTTATGGGTGGCGGTCTTGCCGTGGTCTGCGGCATCGACACCCCGGCGGGCTTGACGACGCTGGGCGACCGCGCCTGCGCGGGTATGGTCGGCGGCACGGTATATTTCCGTGGCGAGCCGGGCGGGGTTTCGCTGGCGACAGTCAAGATTGAGGAACTGGACGAACAGGATAAAAAGTTTTTGACCGCTGGTCTGCCGCTTTTTCTGCAAAAGATTCAGCGCGAACAGCTGCTGCCACAGCTCAAAGATTTGGCGCAGTGGAAAAAGATTGTTGCTAAGTCTTATGCCGAACATGCCGCCGCCAAATCCCAGTCCGGTGCGCTCAAGGATTTTCATAAAAACGAATGGCTGCAAAATATGCCGGGCGGTATTTTTGGCGATATTTATGCGGATGACGGGCGCGTGGTAACGCTGGTCAATCATGCCGCTGACCGCCTGCGCATCCCGGAATGGAAAAATTATATTTATTCCGCGCCTTGTGAAGCGGCCTGCCCGGCGGGCATCCCCTCACAGCTTAGATTTGCGTTGCTACGCCAAAATAGAATTGCTGACGCTTATAAATTGGTTTTGGAATACACGCCGTTTCCCGGCGCGGTCTGCGGCGCGGTCTGTCCCAATCCTTGCATGGAGGCCTGTTCGCGTTGCCGGGTGGACACGCCGCTGAATATCAAGGCTTTAGGAACTTTTAGCGCGGATATTCCCGCCCCCCCGCTGGCGGCGGAGACTGGCCGGAAAATTGCGGTGGTTGGCGCGGGAGTCGGCGGTTTGACGGCGGCTTGGGTTTTGCGCCTGCGCGGTCATGCCGTAACGGTGTATGAGAAAGACGAACAGATTGGTGGCAAGCTTTTTAACGCCGTGTCGCGCGAGCGCTTAGACTTCACGGTTTTGCAAAAAGAACTGGAGCGTCTGCGCTCAATCGGCATTAAATTTAAGACTGGCACGTCGGTTGATAAAAAACTCTATCAAGAACTCAAGAAAGATTATGATTTTGTGGTCTTGGCCATCGGGGCGTATCAGCCCAAAACTCCGTCGTGGCCGGGCAAGGAAAAAATCTTGCCGTCGCTGGATTTCTTAAAAAAAGTTAATAATGGCGAGAAACCCAAAATTGGCAAACGAGTGGTCGTCATTGGTTGTGGCAATTCTGGCATGGATGTAGTGTTCGGCGCTATGCAAAGCGGCGCGCAAGAGGTAACGGCCATTGATGTGCAGCAGCCCTCGGCTTTTGCGGTGGAGATTGAACGTGCCGAGGCCTTGGGTGCCAAACTAATCTGGCCAGCCTTTACCGAGGCCATTACGGACGAGGGCGTGAAGCTAAATGACGGCAGGGTACTGCCGGCGGACACGGTAATTATTGCTATTGGCGAAGTGCCAATAGTCGAGGGGTTGCTGGATAAACCGGAATTGACGCGCGGCTATTTGCGAACTGGCGAGGGGCGCTTGTTTGAGAGCAATGTTTACGCGGTGGGCGACTTGACTAGGCTGGGTCTGCTGGTCGAGGCGATTGGCGGCGGACGCGAGGCCGCCCTGCGCATCCAAGCCGCTCTGCTCGGCGCGGAATATGTTCCGCCGAAGATGCGTGTCGCGCAGGACAAGCTGGCGTTGGAATATTTTAGCAAAGAAGAAAGTCCCGCCGCGGTCTGTGAGCCGATTAAGGAAGCCCTGCGCTGTGTGAGTTGCGGCTCTTGCCGGGACTGCCAGATGTGCCTCAAGTCCTGTCCCGAAAACGCTATCACGCGGGTGGTCTTAGAGGCTGGGGATTATAAATACGTCTCCGAACCGAAAAAGTGCATCGGTTGCGGCATCTGCGCTGGCGTGTGTCCCTGTGGCATTTGGACGCTGAAAGACAATCCCTTGTAGTTTTTTTAGCGGCGAGCCGCGTGAGTTTTAAGGATTTTGTTTCTGGAGAAAGTCTTGATAGACTTGGGTTAATCCAGCTTCTAAGTCAATTTTATAAGTCCAGCCTAAGTTTTTTAGCTTGCTGATGTCGAGCAGTTTACGCGGCGTGCCGTCCGGCTTGGTTTTGTCCCAGACCAATTCGCCGGGATAGCCGACAACTTTGGCGATTAATTCCGCCAAGGCTTTGATGGTCAAGTCTTGGCCACAGCCGATATTGATATGCTCCGCCCCGGAGTAATTTTGCAGCAAGTGGTAACACGCGTCGGCAAGGTCGTCAACGTGCAAAAATTCCCGCAAGGGCTTGCCCGTTCCCCAGCAAACCACCTGTGGGGCGTTGCGGATTTTCGCCTCGTGAAAACGCCGGAGCAATCCGGGAATGACGTGCGAGTTTTCGGGATGATAATTGTCGTTTGCGCCGTAAAGATTGGTCGGCATGGCGGAAATAAAATCACAGCCATACTGTTTGCGGTAGAGGCGGCACAGCATTATCCCGGCAATTTTGGCCAGCGCGTAACCCTCGTTGGTTTTTTCCAGCGGGCCAGTCAGGAGATATTCCTCTTTGATGGGCTGGGCGCAGTCGCGCGGATAGATGCAGGAAGAGCCTAAAAAAAGCAGTTTTTTTACGCCGCTTTGCCAGCTATTGTGGATGATATTGTTTTGCATAGTCAGGTTTTCATAAATAAAATCCGCCGAGTAAACATCATTGGCTTTGATGCCGCCGACTTTGGCCGCCGCGTCGATGACGTACTCCGGCTTTTCTTGGGCGAAGAAATCAGCGGTCGCTTTTTGGTCAAGCAAATCCAGTTCTTGGTGTCCAGGTGTTAGGATGCAGGTCTGCCCCGCTTTTTGCAGGCGGCGCACGATTGCCGAGCCGACCATGCCGCGCGCGCCCGCGACGAAAATCTTATTTTGTTTTTCCATGGACTTCTGCCCAGTCGGCTTGGGTCATAATCTTGACTAATTCCGCGAACTTTACTTGCGGCTCCCAGCCCAGCTGCCGCTTGGCTTTGGCCGGATTGCCCAGCAGTTGCTCAACCTCGGTCGGGCGAAAATAACGCTGGTCGACCCGGACAATGACCTGTCCCGTCTTTCTATCCTTGCCGATTTCGTCCGCGTCCTTGCCCGACCAAACTATCTCCATGTCCAGTTCGGCAAAAGACCACTCGATAAACTCACGCACCGTGTGCATCTCGCCAGTTGCGACCACGTAATCGTCCGGCTTGTCCTGCTGGAGCATCAGCCACATCAGTTCGGTGTATTCGGGGGCGTAACCCCAGTCGCGGCGGGAGTCGAGGTTGCCCATGTAGAGACAATCCTGCAGGCCAGCTTTGAGGCGTGCCGCCGCCAGCGTAATCTTGCGCGTTACAAAAGTCTCGCCGCGGCGGGGCGACTCGTGATTAAAGAGAATGCCGTTGGAGGCGTGCAGGCCGTAAGCCTCGCGGTAATTGACCACAATCCAATAGGCGTAGAGTTTGGCGGCGGCATAGGGACTGCGCGGATAGAACGGTGTTTTTTCTGACTGCGGCACCTCCTGCACCAGGCCAAAAAGTTCACTGGTCGAGGCCTGATAAAACCGGGTCTTGTCCTTTAACCCAACTTCCTTAATAGCGTCTAAAAATCTTAAAGTGCCGATGCCGTCTACATGTGCCGTGTATTCCGGTACCTCAAAGGACACCTGCACATGCGACTGTGCGCCAAGATTATAAATCTCGTCCGGCGCGATTTTTTCGAGGAGACGGTTGATATTGCTGCTGTCGGTCAAGTCTCCATAGTGCAGGAAAAATTTCACGTTCTTATTGTGCTGATCTTTGTAGAGATGGTCGATACGCTTGGTGTTAAAAGAACTGGCGCGCCGCACCATACCGTGGACTTCATAGCCTTTGGCCAAAAGCTGCTCCGCCAGATACGACCCATCCTGACCCGTAATGCCTGTGATGAGCGCTGTTTTTGCCATCAATGTCTCCTTATTTCAAAATTAATTTTTCCTTTCAGCAGGAAAAAGATTCAGGGTTATTTGACGTATCTTAGCATGACTTGTTATGCTTTTGAAAATGGCAGGGATATTCCGCAAGATAAAGAAAAAAGTCGCGCGCCTGGGTCTTGACCCGGAATGGGACGTGGTTATCCGGCCACGCACCGGCTGGTTTGACATTAATCTGCGTGAGGTCTGGCGGTATAGGGACTTGGCAAAACTTTACGTCTACCGCGACTTCACGGTTACCTACAAGCAGACCATCCTTGGCCCTTTGTGGTGGCTGATTCAGCCGCTGTTTACTTCCGGCGTGTATTCTATTATTTTCGGCGGGATTGCGGGGATTCCGACGGACGGTGTGCCGCCCTTATTGTTCTATGTGTCGGGCGTGGTTTTCTGGGGATATTTTTCTTCCTGTTTGTCGGACACGTCCAATACTTTCTTGGCCAATTCCGGTGTTTTTGGCAAGGTTTATTTTCCGCGTTTGGTTGTGCCGCTTGCCGCGGTCTTCAGTGATTTGTTCAAATTTTCTATCCAATTTGTTTTGTTTTTACTGGTTTATTTCATTTTTTTTCTTAGAGGTGTCCCGGTTCAGCCCAATCTTTGTATTTTACTTCTGCCCTTGCTGGTGGCGCACATGGCAGTAATGGGCATGGGTTTGGGGATTATCGCCTCGTCGTTGACTACCAAATATCGCGACCTTTCGTTTTTTATGAGTTACATTATTCAATTGCTGATGTATGCCACGCCGATTATTTATCCTTTTTCCATGATTCCCGCCAAATGGCGCGTTATTGCCCTATTAAATCCGATGGTCCCGGTCATGGAGATTTTTCGCTATGCCTTTTTTGGCATAGGTAATTTTGACGCACGCATGGTGGTGTGGAGCATTTGTTTTACGCTGGTGGTTATTTTTCTGGGCGTGGTGGTGTTCAGCCGGGTAGAGAAAAATTTCATGGACACCATCTAATCGTGAATAAAAAAAAATGCTTGTTCATCTTTGGCACACGCCCGGAAGCTGTCAAGCTCGCCCCGCTGATAGCTGCCCCAGAGCTTGATTCTATCGTCTGCTCGACAGGACAGCACCGCGAGATGCTGGCTCAAGTCTTGGAATTTTTTCAAATCAAGCCGCACTATGAGCTCAAAATTATGCGTAAAAATCAGACACTTTCTGCTCTGACCGCGCGGGTTTTATTAAAACTAAGTCAAATAATTTTGCCAACCCAGCCGGACTATATTGTCGTGCAAGGCGACACGACCTCGGCTTTGGCGGGAGCGCTGGTCGGGTATTATCACAAAATTCCCGTACTGCATGTTGAGGCCGGCCTGCGTAGCGGCGACAGATACGCGCCGTATCCTGAAGAATTAAACCGCAGATTGATTAGTCAACTGGCGGATGGTCATTTTGCGCCGACCAGAACTGCGGCCAAGAATCTAAAAAAAGAAGGCCTTGCCAAAAATGTTTTTGTCGTCGGCAATACGGGCATCGATGCTTTGCTGTGGGGTTTGCAGAAAATCAAACAAAATCCTAGGGTTTATGCAAAATATTTTTCTTTCTTGGCGGAGGATAAGAAAATAATTTTAGTTACGGGACATCGCCGCGAGAATTTCGGCAAAAAGTTTGAGCAGATTTGCCTGGCCTTGCGCGACATTGTTCGGCAAAATAAAGACGTACAAATAGTATATCCCGTGCATCTCAATCCCCAGGTGCAGAAACCTGTCCGGCAAATCTTGCAAGGCGAGCCGGACATCCATCTGCTAAAGCCGCTGGCGTATCCCCGGTTGCTCTGGTTGCTGGCCAAATGTCAGCTGGTTTTGACCGACTCGGGCGGCCTGCAAGAGGAGGCTCCGGCTTTGGGCAAACCCGCGCTGGTCTTGCGCGAGGTAACAGAGCGGCCGGAGGGTGTCCGAGTCGGCGGCGCAAAGCTGGTCGGGACAAGCCGCAAAGACATAGCGCGAGAGGCGCGGCTCTTGCTGGTGGACAAGCGGGCTTACGATAAGATGGCGAAGCCGCGCAAGCCTTACGGCGACGGCAAGGCGAGCCGGAGGATAGTAAATATTTTACGCGGCGCATTTCTTGGGGTAAGATTAGCCTGATGTCCAATACCGTTTTGCAAGTAGACCATCTTTACAAAGAATACCGCTTGGGGCTGGTGTCCAGCGGGGATTTTTTCATGGATATGCAGACGGCCATCGGCAGATTGTTTGGGCGGAAAGACCCCAACAGTCTCTTGACCGACTCCGGCGACCATAAGCATGACAAGGAGCGCAAAAGGCATTTTCTGGCGCTCAATGACGTTTCTTTCACGGTGCAAAGCGGCGATGTTTTTGGCATATTGGGGCATAACGGGGCGGGTAAATCCACGTTATTGAAAATATTGACTAGAATTACCGCGCCGACCGCCGGGACAATAAAAATCAAAGGCGGTATCGCTTCTCTGCTGGAAGTCGGCACTGGTTTTCATCCCGAAATGACCGGGCGGGAAAATGTTTATATGAACGGTACAATTCTCGGTATGAAACGCTGGCAGATTGCCAAAAAGATGGACGAGATTGTGGCGTTCTCGGAAGTGGAAAAATTTATCGACACCCCGGTCAAGCGTTATTCTTCGGGCATGTCGGTGCGGTTGGCTTTTGCGGTGGCGGCGCATTTGGATGCGGAGATAATGATTATGGACGAGGTTTTGGCGGTGGGTGATGTAAATTTTCAGCAAAAATGCGTCAACAAAATGCGCGGCGTGGCTAAGGACGGGCGGACGATTTTATTTGTCAGCCATAGAATGGATCATTTGTGCGAGATATGCAGCAGGGGAATTATTTTGCACCAAGGCAGGCTAGTCTATGCGGCGGATAATATAAATGAGGTAGTGAAGCAATACCAAAAAGAGGCTGATGTTTTGAGCGTGAAACCCAAGTAAAGAAAATTTCAGTTTACATTTAGCCATGCTCCTACTTTACATTTAGCCGCAGGTCAACTTTACATTTAGCCATGTTCCTACTTTACATTTAGCCGCAGGTCAACTTTACATTTAGCCATGCTCCTACTTTACATTTAGCCGCAGGGGTGTTATGCTGATAAGATGGCTGTTAGAAAGAGATGGCAGGAAGCTAAAATAATCGAATCTCTAGGGATTATGCGGGTAACCTTGATTGTCGGCTCTAGGCAATGCGGGAAAACAACCTTGGCTAAGCAGATGGCGGGAAAAGATTTTGAGTACCGCACTTTGGATGACAGTTCTTTTTTGGAAATGGCGCAAGGAGATTCTCAAGAGTTCATAAAACATGATAAGAAAACTATGATTATTGACGAGGTGCAAAGAGTTCCGGGACTGATACTGGCTATAAAAAAAGAGGTTGATGAAAATCCTCGTTACGGGCGATATCTTATCACTGGCTCAGCCAATATTCAGACTTTGCCCACGGTTAAGGAATCTCTGGCAGGCAGGGTGGAGAAGATTAGGTTGAGGCCTTTTGCCTATGGGGAGATTTTGGGGAATCAGCCGTTGCTTCTGGCTAGATTGAGCAGAAAAGTTTTTGTGGAGAATAAAAATTATGACCAGAAAAAAATACTAAAAATCGCTATGGACGGCGGCTTCCCAGAACCTTTGACCAAGAAGATGGCGGTGCGCCGGAGATGGCATCGAAGCTACGTCAATACGCTTATCGAAAAAGACCTGCGGGACATTGCTAATATAAAAAGGCAGGCGGTCTTAAAAAAATTGTTTTCGGTTACCTGTGAGTTTTCAGCCAAATACATGGACAAAGCCGCTATAGGCTCCGGCTTGGCCGTTTCCCGGCAGACTTTGGACGAATATTTGAATATCTTGGAGAATATTTATTTGCTGGACAGGGTGCCGCCATGGCTGAATACCGGCTATGACCGGGTTGGCAAGCAGGACAAAATATTTGTAACGGACACTGGCTTGCTGAGCGCGGTCTTGAATTGGCAGATTCAAGACGTGAAGTTTTCTGGAGATAAAAAAGGAAAGCTTATAGAAACTTTTGTTTACAATCAGCTGGCCGCCCAGATTGATATTGGTTCAGGGGCTAATCTTTATCATTATCGGGACAATCGCGGACATGAGGTTGATTTCATAATTGAGACTAAAAAAGAGATAATTGGCTTGGAGGTAAAAGCCAGTTCCGGTGTGGGCGCGGCGGATTTCAAACATTTGAAGTGGTTTCGGGACAATATCTGCCGCAAGAAATTTTACGGCATCGTGCTTTATACCGGGAAATATGTTCTTCCTTTCAGCAAGGATTTGCGCGCCGTGCCGCTGAATAATTTGTGGGAGTAGGGTGAGTTAAGGAGAATTGCTGGGGCGGCTGCGGGGCGGTGATATTGCACGAATTTCTAAGCGCAGAGTAAAAAATGTACAAGTTTTTGTTTTAGATGTACAATCAATCCTAAATAATTAATAATCAAAAGTTTTTGACTCAAGTAAAAATGGATTAATTTTGGCTGATAAATAATGGCAGGCAAGACAAATTTTTTACTCAAATGAAGAGTAATTGTTGTGAGAAAATAATAGAATATTATGCTAATGAGCGACAGCAAAAAAACAGGAGTTGCGCAATGTTCACTGACAAGACTATTTTAATCACGGGCGGGACGGGTAGTTTCGGCAAGCGGTTTGCCAAAACGGTCTTAACCAAACATCCTGAAGTCAAGAAAGTGATTATCTTTTCCCGAGATGAGTACAAGCAATTTGTTATGGAACACTCGCCGGAATTTCTGCCAGATAAAGAAAAACTGCGTTTTTTTATCGGCGATGTGCGGGATAAAGAGCGGTTGCTACGCGCCTTTGAGGGTGTGGACTATGTGGTACATGCGGCGGCCCTGAAGCAGGTGCCGTCCTGTGAGTACAATCCCTTTGAGGCGGTGAAGACCAACGTTTTGGGCGCGCAAAATGTCATCAATGTGGCGATGGACCAGGGCGTGCAAAAGGTGGTGGCGCTCTCCACGGATAAAGCCTGCTCACCGATAAATCTATATGGGGCGACGAAGCTTTGTTCGGACAAGCTCTTCATTGCCGGCAATCTTTATGTGGGGAGCAAGCCGACCAGATTCTCGGTGGTGCGTTACGGTAATGTGGCAGGTTCGCGCGGCTCGGTCATCCCCTTTTTTCAGAAACTAGTTGCGGAGGGGGCAGGAGAATTGCCGATTACGGATTTGCGGATGACTAGGTTCTGGCTGAAGCTGGGACAGGCGGTGGAGATGGTGCTGACGGCATTAGAGAGAATGCACGGCGGAGAGTTGTATGTCAAGAAAATCCCCTCCATGAGAATGCCGGACTTGGCCGAGGCTGTCGCGCCGGGGCTAAAAATCAAGGAGATAGGCATTCGCCCGGGCGAGAAAATCCACGAGCAAATGATAACCGCGGAGGATGCCCGCAATACGCTTGACTTGGGCGAATATTACATAATCTTGCCGCAGATTGAGATGGAGTATGTAAGACATTCTTATCCCGGAGCCAAGCCAGTAGCGCCGGATTTCGAGTATCACAGCGGTAACAACGACAGTTGGCTGAGCGTCGAGGAGATGCGCCGCTTGATTAGCGAACTGGAGTAGCCGTGAAGCAATATGGTTATGGGCGGCAGTCCGTGGATTTTGCGGATTGCTGGGCGGTGTTAAAGGTTTTAAAGTCCAATTTTTTAACTGGCGGACCCAAGATTAAAGAATTTGAAGATGCTTTATGCGCCTATACTGGTGCGCGGTATTGTGTCAGCGTGTCCAGCGCTACGGCGGGGTTGCATTTGGCGATGCTGGCTCTGAATATCGAGTCCGGGGATGAGATTATCACCAGTCCCTTAACTTTTTTGGCGAGCGCAAATTGTGTGCTGTATGGCGGGGGGACAGTTCGCTTTGCTGATATTGAAAAAGACACCGCCAATATTTCTCCCGTAGAGATTGTGAAACAAATTACGCCCAGAACTAAAGGGATTATTCCGGTACATTTTGCCGGGCAATCCTGTGCGATGGAGAAAATCTATGGGCTAGCCAAGGAACATAATCTTTTTGTGGTGGAGGATGCGGCTCATGCTATCGGGTCAGAATATCAAGGCAAAAAGGTGGGCAGTTGCGAGTTTTCAGACATGACGGTTTTTTCTTTTCATCCAGTCAAGACGATTACGACCGGAGAGGGCGGGGCGATTACCACAAATAATAAAGAATTATATGAAAAACTTGTGCATCTCCGTTCCCATGGCCTGTATCACACGCAAAACTGGGAATATGAAATGAGGGACTTAGGGTTTAATTACCGTTTGAACGACATGCAGGCCGCGCTGGGCCTTTCACAATTACAAAAGCTGGAAAGATTTAAAAAACGCCGCAGAGAAATAGTGCGATTTTACAACGAAAATCTTGGTTTGCCGCATTTGGCAGAAAGAGATTTTTCCAATGCCTGTTTTCATTTGTATCCTGTTCTGGTTGAGAAAAGAAAAGAGTTTTATCAAAAAGCCCAAAAAAATGCTCTAAATTTACAGGTGCATTATATTCCTGTGCATACGCAGCCGTACTACCGGGGGCGAGGATTTAAAATTGGTGATTTTCCGAACGCCGAGGAATTTTACAGTAAATCTATTTCTTTGCCGTTGCATTCGGCTTTGACAGACCGGGACTTGCGGGAGATAGTAAAAAGAGTTAAAAGTATTTTATGAAACTCGGTTTAAAACTTTGGTCTGTCAATACGGACACTTATTATGCCGCGGCGCAGAAACTTTATCAGGAAAATATTTTTGCTTATATCGAATTATATATCGTTCCCGGCACGCTTCATACGCTGGAGGCATGGCGTAAATTAAAAATCCCTTTTGTCCTGCACGCGCCGCATTTTGCGCATGGTCTGAATCTAGCCTGTAAAGAAAAAGAAGACAGCAACGCGAAAATATATAAAGAAACAAAACAATTTGCTGATGAATTGCAGGTGCAATATATTATTTTTCACGGCGGAGTGGACGGCACCATACAGGAGACCGCCCGGCAGTTGGCGGGTTTCCATGAGCCGCGCGCTTTGCTGGAAAACAAACCTTATGTCGGACTGCCCAAAATGGGCGGCCAGCTATGCCGCGGCTATAGCCCGCAGGAAGCAGGGTATGTTTTGGAGCAAGCGCATTGCGGATTCTGTTTGGATTTTGGCCATGCCATTTGCGCCGCCAATTCTTTGAAGAAAGATGTTTATGCCTATGTGCGGGACTTTTTGCCGCTGAAGCCGAAGATGTTTCACTTGACGGATGTGGACGACATAACCAGCGAATACGACTCGCATCCGCATCTCGGCGCGGGGCAGCTGGATATGTCAAAGATTTTGACTCTACTGCCGCAGGAAGCTATGGTAACGGTCGAGACGCTCAAGAGTTTTGAGGATAATTTAAACGATTTTGCGGAGGACATACGGTATTTAAGACATTTGCTGGGTTGAGGTGAGCTGATTGATGGATTGCTTTTGGTGGTGGAGCGCGACACCGTCGGCGCGGCTACCGTTTGAAGAAACTTTTTGGCCGGGCAAGGCTACCGACTTTGGATTTGGCTATGCGGAATCTGGCCATCCGGGGGGCGGCAAAACAATATCCGTTCTGCGGGTTTTCAATATTTGGCGGATTATTTGAGGATACCGGCTTCTGCGCCGATTAACAGAACGCTTGGTTGTCTGGACAAGTTTGCCGCAATCATAAACGCCGCCCCGGAATTGAGACAAGATTATAAAATTAACTTACTAAATATTATTAAGCAAAGATTGGCACGCTGGCAACTTGAATGACTATTTATGCATATTGTTGTAAAATACGTTGCTTCAGTAATTTAAAGGTTGGCTAGATGCAAAAGGTTCTCAATATAACTATACTTACCGACCAAGGTAGCTGGATGAATAAGTATAATATTTTGCTGACAGAAATGCTGAGAAAAAATGGACATTGTGTAAAAGTTATTCATTCCGAGAAAGAATTGCCGTCTGGCGATATAGCTTTTTTCTTGAGTTATTTTGGGATTATTTCTATTGATTATTTACGACGGCATAAGAATAATATCGTAGTCCATGCCAGTAAATTACCATATGGCAAAGGTTGGTCCCCGATGACTTGGCAAATCTTAGAGGGGAAAAACGAAATACCGATTACGTTATTTGAAGCGGTTGAAAAAATGGATTCCGGTGATATTTATTTGGAAGATATAGTGAAACTCGATGGTTCTGAGTTGCTGGCGGAATGGCAGGTAAAATTAGGAAAAAAAGTTTGTGCAATGTGTCTTGAATATGTTAAACAATACCAAGCTAAGACGATAATTCCGCGTCAACAAAATGGGCAAAGTACGTATTATGCTAGGCGCAAACCAGAGGACAGCGAACTTGATACAAGTAAAACTCTGGATGAGCAGTTCAATCTCTTGAGGACTGTTGATAATGATAAATATCCGGCATTTTTTTATAAAAATGGGCATACATATTTATTGAAAATATTTACCCCCCCCCCCCCCCCTATTAAAAAATAATACTCGAAGTTTTGTCTGTAATATCCCGGATCGGGATGTCGGTTTGGCTTGGGCGGCGTGAGGTATGGACATCCTTTTTCGGAACTTCACAAAACTGCATGACACAGAGAAAAGACTTATTCTGCACAACCGCAATTTGCCGCAGATTAGAAAACAAATGTTTAACACAGAAATTATTACAGAAAAAGCCCATTTTGCTTGGCTGGAAACTTTAAAAGATGATGCCACAAAACTTTATTTTCTGGCCTATCTGGATGATGTTCCGGCGGCGGTTGTGGATTTTACATCCATAGATTATCAAAATAAAACTTGCGAATGGGGATTTTATCTTTTTGAGAATGCGCAGCTGATTGGTGCTTTATTGGAACACCTGCTGCTGAATTATGTTTTTGCTGTGTTAAAAATAGATTTGCTTTATTGCCGTGTTTTAGCGGAAAATGTTTCCGTTTATAGGCTACATACAAAAAGGTTTCCTTTTGTGCAGAATTCTTGTTATAATTTTCTTTGTAAAGACAGGCTTTTTAATGGTTTGTCCCTGACTAAAACACTTTGGCAGGAGAGGCGCGTTGCCATGGAGCAGATGTTGCGTTTAGTTTTTGATTTTTCCGCCGTAGTTTGGGAACGTTAAGATGCGCGAGTTGGAATATCCGCTAAACGGTGCTGATATTTTATTAAGAAAAAAAATTTTGCGCCGGGAATTGCAAAAACGCGCAATCGTTGCCGAGAAAAAAATCGCTCTGCTTAGCGGATCAACTGTCGGGGAGATTAAGGATGTTTTGGAGATATTTCTCTGGAATTATGGGATTCGGCCAATTTTCTTGGAAGGGACTTATGCCAATTTTTATGAGGATGTTATGTTTGATGCGAAAAAACTGCAAAAATTCAATCCAGATTTTATTTATATTCACACCACCTGCCGCAACCTAACTGATGCCTCTAAGTTAGAGCAGGTATGGGCCAAGCTGGCGGAGATTTGCTCGGCCATGATTATTCAGAATAATTTTGAGTTGCCGCCGGACGGTTTTTCCAGTATAGACAAATTGCGTTCCCTGAACAGGCTTAACCAAAAAATTTATCTTTATGCAGGGGAGCATGATAATTTTGTGGTCAATGACCTTAACTATTTGGCGGCGCAATATGGTTTGCTTCAGTGGCACAATCCAGCGCAGTGGTATGCCTATAAATATGCTTTGGCTTTGGAAGCCGTGCCGTTGCTTTGCTTTAATCTTGCCAAATTAATTAAAGCCAGCTTGGGTTTGAATAAAAAAGTTTTAGTTTTGGATTTGGACAATACACTGTGGGGCGGGATTTTGGGTGATGACGGCGTGGCTGGCTTGGAAATTGGCGCGGAAACTCCGCGCGGCGCGGCGTTCTTGGATTTTCAGAAATATCTCAAGGGGCAGCAAGCACAAGGGATTTTGTTGGCGATTTGTTCTAAAAATAATTATCAGGATGTTGTCCAAGCCTTCGCCGACCCCAGGATGTTTCTGCGTCTTGACGATTTTGTAGCGGTCGAGGCGAACTGGGACAATAAAGACAAAAATATTTTGAAAATCGCGGAAAAACTTAACCTACTGCCGGACAGTTTTGTTTTCGTGGATGACAATCCCGCAGAAAGAGAATTGGTGCGGCATAATGTTGCGGGTGTTTCTGTGGTGGACACTTCAGATGTTTTAGATTTTATTGATTATATAGAAAATAATGGTTTTTTTCTACCGCTTAAAGTAACCGAGGCTGATTTGAACCGCCAAGAATATTATCAACAGAATAACCAACGCCGGGTCGCCGAAGAGGGGTCAGTTAATTATGCGGATTTCTTAAAATCCTTACAGATGACTTATGCCATAGAGCCGGTAGCTAAAGAAAATTTTGCGCGAGTCCTGCAGTTGATTAATAAAACGAACCAGTTCAACCTGACCACCAAGCGTTTGTCCGCCGCGGAGCTGCAAAACTTATTGGCGGATAAGTATTTAACTATTTGTTGCGGTTTGAAAGATAAGTTTGGCGACAATGGGATTATCGCCGTTTTCAGCGCGGAGCGTCGGGCGGAGACGCTGGACATTGGCTTGTGGCTGATGAGCTGCCGGGTTTTCCGGCGCAATGTCGAGCAAGAAATATTTAAATATGTTCTGGACTGGTGCCGGAAAAAACAGATAAAAAAGATACATGGTCATTATATCCCGACACCCAAAAATAAAATGACAGCGGATTTTTATGCTACAATTGGTTTTGTTAAAATTGCGGAACGAGACGGCGGGTCCGACTGGGAATATATTTTGGCCAAGGGGTAACAGTTATTATTATGACAATAACAGAAATCAAAACCAAGCTCCGTGAGATTCTGGAGAATGTCTTGGACGAGGACATCTTGGCCACGGATTTTATGGCGGACAGTACCAATCTGCGCGCTTGGGATTCTTTGTCTCTGGTCAATATTTTTGTCCAAACAGAAAAGGCCTTTAAAATCAAGCTTCCTCTGGGTAAGTTGGCTACGTTGAACACTATGGCGGATTTACTGGCCGTGATTCAAGAAAACCAATCGGCATGAATGTTCATCATGTCGGTTACTTAGTTCGGGATTTGGCATCCGCGCAAGAAGAGTTTCTGCGGCTGGGGTTTGTCGTCAAGTCAGCCGCAGTAAGGGATTTTGCCCGGGGCGTGGATATTTGTTTTATAGAAAACGGCGGCTATGTTTTGGAATTAATTTCTCCAATTGGAGCAGAGTCCCCTTTGCATCCTCTGCTGAAGAAAATTCAGAACAGCCCGTATCATATCTGCTATGAGGTTGAGGATTTGCCGGGCGCTTGCGCGAGGTTTTCGGCGGACGGCTATATGCTAATTGGTTCACCAGCTCCGGCTCCGGCAATTTCGGGGGGGGGGGGGGTAATGGTTTGTTTCTTGTTTAGTCCCCAACTGGGTATCCTTGAACTGTTGCAGAAAAATAATTAAGTAAGAGGAGGTTTTGTGTCCAAGTTACTTACAAACGAATTCTTGAAATTAAAGGACGCAAAGTTTGTCTTATATGGGGCAGGATATTCTGGAAAAAGTTGTCATGCTTATCTAAAGCGACTGGGGCTGGCGGAGCGGGTATTTTGTTTTATAGACAGCGACACCGCCAAACATGGAAATTTTTTGGCAGGCAAGGAGATTTGCGCCTTGTCCATTCTTGAAGGGCATCCGGACATGGTAGTCATAATTTCTTCTATGTGCTATGAATCTATACTGCAGAATATTGTGAAGGCTGAATTTCCGAATGAAGTTTATGCATTCATTGAATGCCAACCGTTTTTTGCGGGACGTTTTGATATTGGCAACATTGAATCTCAATATGAGAACGTTGATTATGTAAATAATATCACAAGCATCATTGTGGCTGAGGAAAAAAATAATTGTTTGATTCAACCGATACGTAACGTCATTGATTTTTCTGGCAACGGGGATTATTGGTATGGCAAGGCCGCCCCGCGGCTGGAGCACAATGAACTGACGATTTGCGACGCTGGCGCGTATACGGGAGACACCTTGCAACTGCTCTACGGAGCCTACGGCAGTAAGATAAAAAGATATTACGCCTTCGAGCCGGACAATAAGAGCCGCGCCGGATTGGAGCAGAAAATCAGGGATTTAAATCTCACCGGGCGGGCGGCGGCTTATGACTACGGATTGGGTAATGTGAACGGCAAAGCGTATTTTGCTGAATCAGACATAGACTCATCTTTCTTCTATAACAACACAACACAACACAACACAACACAACACAACACAACACAACACAACACAACACAACACAACACAACACAACACAACAACATCCCTGTCAGCTGTAGATGTTAGGAGACTGGATGATTTGAACATCGCGGTGGATGGCAGGCTGTGCCTCAAGATGGACATAGAGGGTTCGGAATTGGAGGCCTTGACGGGCGCGGCGGAGACGATCAAGAGATACAGGCCGGAGCTGGCGATTTGCGTGTATCACAGGGGAAATGACTTGGTGGAGGTCCCGCGGTATATAAAATCGCTGAATCCGAACTATAAATGCCTATTGGGCGGAGGCCTGCATTTGATTTGTTATGCACATTGCGCGGAACCCGATAACTTCTAGCTTGTGGGATGCTGTTGATTTATGACGGGGATTTGGCTGGCTGAACAAAGATGTTTGCCGCCATTGCGGGACAAAAAATTGACCAAGAAAATCATCGAGACCGCCCAGAAGCCCGGCGCGGATTTTGTGAATCTGCTGTCAAGTAAATTTTTATTGTATAATGGCAATCATGGCGGAAAAACAAAATATAGAATATAAGCAAAATTGGAATGACGATTATCTGAAATGGGTTTGCGGTTTTGCCAATGCGCAGGGCGGCAAAATATATATTGGCCGGACAGATTCCGGTAAAGTTACAGGACTGACAGATTATAAAGTTTTGATGGATGAGATTCCCAATAAAATTAAAAATTTGCTGGGAATCTCAGCGGAAGTAAATTTATTGAGCCGTGATGAGGCCAGCTACATAGAAATCACTGTTCCGCGGTATACTGTGCCAATTTCTTTAAGAGGACGGTATTATTACCGTAGCGGCAGTGTCAAACAGGAATTAACTGGAACGGCGTTGAACGATTTTTTGCTCAAGCGTTCCGGACACACTTGGGACGAGGTGATTGAGCGGCGCGCCACCTTGCAGGATATTGACGGCAAGGCTGTCAAATTGTTTTTGAAAATGGCCGCGCAGACTGGCAGGTTGCCGTACAGTAAAAATGTTTCCACGGTTGTTTTATTGAAAAAACTGCGTTTACTGGAGCAGGGGCATTTGCGGCGGGCGGCGATTCTTTTATTTGGCAGGGAGCCTGGCAAGTTTTATATCAATGCTTATGTCAAAATCGGGCGTTTTGGTGCCAGCGATGCAGATATTCTGTTTCAAGAAGTTGAGGGCGGCAATATCATTCAGATTTTAGACGCGGTGTTGCAGCAGCTTGACCATAAATTTTTGGTGCGCCATATTTCTTTTCGAGGATTAAACCGGGTGGAGGCTCCGGAATATCCGGTGGCGGCTTTACGAGAAATATTGCTCAATGCCTTGATTCACCGCAATTATCTGGGCGCCCCGACGCAGATTAAAGTTTATGATGACAAGATTTCCATCTGGAATGGGGGGGCTTTGCCAGAAGGCATAACTTTGCGTGAGTTAAGGCAGGAACACTCTTCTCATCCGCGCAATCCGCTTATCGCGGATGTTTGTTTCAAGGGTGGCTATATTGATTTGTGGGGCAGCGGTATCGCGCGAATTTCTAAGGCTTGCCGCGAGGCCGGGCTGCCCAAACCTAAACTGGCGGAATGTTGGGGCGGTATTTTGGTAACCTTGTACAGTAATAAGAGCAAACGGAATAATAAGGTTTTGGCTTCCCCAAAAACTTCCCCAAAAACTTCCCCAAAAACTTCCCCAAAAACTTCTGACAAAATCAGGGCAATAATCAAGAATAATCCCAAGATTGCGGTTAATAAAATTGCTGTTACTCTGGGAATCACGGATAGGGCGGTAAAGTATGCGGTGAATAAACTGAAATCAGCCGGAAAAATAACTAGAAGAGGCGGAACCAACGGCGGATACTGGGAGTTGCTGTGAAAAAACAAGTAAAAACTTTCCTCATTGCCGAGATGTCTGCCAACCATTGCGGGGACAAAGAATTGGCCAAAAAAATCATCAAGGCCGCCCAGGAATCCGGCGCGGACGCAGTAAAATTACAGACTTATACGGCGGACACTATAACCATTGACTGCCGGACGGATATTTTTAAAATCTCGGGTGGCACGCTCTGGGACGGAAAATATTTGTATGACTTATATAAAGAGGCCTCCACGCCGTGGGAATGGCAGGGCGAGTTGAAGAGATATGCCGAAGAGATTGGGCTGGAATTTTTCTCTACACCGTTTGACAAGACCGCCGTGGATTTTCTGGAGAGCATCAAGGTGCCTAAATATAAGATAGCCAGCTTTGAGGCGATTGATTATCCCCTGATAAGATACGCGGCTTCCCGGCAAAAACCTATGATAATTTCCGTGGGCATTTCCAGTTTGGCTGAGATGCAGGAAGCGGTGGAGGCCTGTAAATCTGTTGGCAATCAGGACATCACTTTGTTGAAATGCACGAGCGCCTATCCGGCCAAGCTTGAGGACATGAATCTGCTGACTATCAAGGATTTGCTTGCCAGATTCTCCCCGCAGGGCGTGAAAATTGGCTTGTCTGACCATTCTATGAATATCGAGCCGGCCATAATCGCCGTGGCTTTAGGCGCGGTGGTCATCGAAAAACATTTTACTTTGGACAGGAAGCTGGGCGGCGCGGACGCGGGGTTTTCGCTGGAGCCGCAGGAGTTTAGGCAAATGGCCGAGGCGGTGCGCAAGGCGGAAAAAACATTGGGCCAAGTGGACTACACTGTTAATGAGAAAAATCGCTGGGCAGCCCGCTCGCTTTTTGCGGTCAAGGACATTAAGAAGGGCGAAAAATTTACGGAAGAAAATATTCGGTCAATCCGCCCAAATGCTGGACTGCCGCCGCGGTGTCATGATATGCTCATCGGCAGAGCGGCGGAAAGGGATTTTGACTTTGGCACGCCGTTAGAATTACCGGAGATTACAGAATAACAAAAGGAGAATTAAAACAGTGTTACCCCCCCCC
>BGZO01000026.1 GCA_003864475.1 Candidatus Termititenax persephonae
GAACTATTCTGCACCGCGGCATATTTCATTTTATTCTGATTGGCGTAAGCAATCTCCGTATAGCCGATGGCGCCGGGCATTTGCTTAATCAGCCCCGCCACACCGGAATTGCCTTTGCCGCCGACAGCCATTTTGGATTTGGTAACAAAATTTTTATTCATCTGCCAATTGGCGGAATCAATCTGGCTTAGATAATCCGTAAAAATCGAGGTCGTGCCGGAACTGTCTGCGCGATGGACCACAAAAATATCGCCGTCTAATTTCAAGCCCGGATTAATCGCCGCGATTTGCGGGTCGTTCCATTTGGCAATAGCGCCGCTGAAAATTTTAGAGACCAAAGCGGGAGTCAGCTTGAGGCTGGGATTGCCCGGCAGATTGTAGGCGATGACCACCGCGCCGATACAGGTCGGGATATGGACTATTTTTGCGCCAGTCGCCGCCATTTCTTTATCGCTCATATAGGCATCCGTGCCGCCAAAATCAATGACCTTTTCCGTCAGCTGTTTAATGCCGCCGCCGGAACCAATGCCTTGATAATTAACCTTCACGCCCTTTTGCTGGCTGTACACCGTGAACAGTTTGGAATACAGCGGCTGGGGAAATGTCGCGCCCGCACCCAGCAAATCGGCAAAACCCAGCGCGCCCAGCAACAAAGTTATCAATCCTAATTTTATTTTATTCATATTTTTTCTCTCCTTTTGGTATTTCTTGTAAAATCCTAGAACTTCACGTTAATTTCAAAACGCGTGTCAGTCCACGGCACATTACTGTCATTGAGCGGGTCAAGATACTTCAGGCTATACTGGTCAATCGTGAAACTAACATTATCCACAATGCCCAGTGTCAAGGCGATTTGCGAGCCTTCCGTATTCGGGTCTTTATGCGCGTCCTCCATATATGCCCAGCCCACGCCGTTCTCTATTTTGCGTTGCAGATAACGCAGGGAATAATCTTTCAAATACGGCAAGCCAATTTTGGCCCCAAATTCAATACCGTAAGCTGAAGCGTGTTTATCGCTAACACTGTCTGGTTCACCGCTGGTCGTGTTACTTTTAGACTTCATAATGCCAATCTCATTGCGATTGACAATATCTTCATAGAGCAGGGCGACTTTTTCCAAATACGGAACCGTCAGATTAGCGCCGAGTTTTACCGCGATATGCTCCAGCGCTTTGTCATCAGGAGTTTTGATGCTCGGCTCCGTGCCATAGGAATGATTCCAAGCCGGCACGGTGTATTGAGCGTAAGCCGTTTCCACACTATAGTCGGCTATTTTCCATTTAATACCGAGCTGTTTGGCTTCCAAGACGATAGGCGAACCGCCGCCGCTAACTGATGTCCCGTCATCCTGTTCTTTCACGCCGTTATTAACATCCCCGGCCAAAACATAACTGCCGATATTAGCAAAAAAATCCAGACCCTTAACACCCAAATCCTTGTAAGTGTAATTCAGATTTTTGCCTTCCAAGGAAATATTACTGTCCCAGACCCCGTTGGTCGCCGTATAAACGCCTTCTTTGACATCAAACTTGCCGACGGTGGCTTTGAATTTACCAGCCACGCTCGGCACCCAAGCCGGGGCATAACTCAAGTAAGCTTGGTCAAGATTGAAAGCCTTCTTAGTAAATTCACTGTCCAGAGTTTGGGTCGTTGATTTGTTCGAGCCGTCGCCAGTCAACAGCCGGACACCGACCGAAAACTCATCATTAATCTTGGAAGTGATGCCCAGACGGTAACGCATACGCTCGCGGTAACGAGACGCGCCGTTCAAGGTGTCTTCTTTCGCGTAATCATGCAACCTATATCTGAAATCCTGATTGACATCGGTCTGCACAAACCAGCCCGGCGCGGCGAAAACCGCCGAGCAGATTAAACAGATTGCCGCCCCTCTCTTGAGATTTTTTCGCACATTTCTGGTCATAAACTTTTCCATATTTTTCCTCCTTATTTTTTTTGCGTCCTCTTCCGCGCACTTGCCGCCCAGTCTAGGCGCGGCCTGTTAAAAGAAAATTTGCTAAATGTTATTTTTGCGTTAAGATAATGCGGCATGTTTATCATTACTCAGCATCAATACGACCTCATCATGCGGCAGGCGCAGGAAAATTATCCTTACGAAACAGGCGGGATATTGTGCGGCTCCTCGGACGGCGTGATAAAAGGCGTAATGCCGCTCTACAATCAGGCGGGCGGCGACCAGCGCCGGGAATTTGGCATGTCAGCAGAGGACATGCTCCGCGGCCACGAGTTTGCCAAAAAACACGGCTTAATTTTTTTTGGCGTGTATCACACGCACCCCAACGGCATCGCCTATCCGTCTGACAAAGACATCAGCAACAATCAGCGGTTTTTGTTTGTTATTTCCCTGCGCGACCGCTACAATCCCGAATTTGCCGCCTACAGTGTCCTGCCCGGGCGCAGTGTAATCCGCGAGGACATTCAGGTCATCAACGACAACGGCATTACAGTTCTCGACATCAATACGGGCAAATCCAAATTTTCCGAAAATGTCTCGACCTCGGAAATGAAAAAACTGCACAGCTTGATTGACGCTATCATTGAGGAACGCGCCAAATATCCCAAACTCTCGCCCAAAAATAAGTTTGAGGCCAAGCGGTCAAGTTTTAATACGGAAGCGTGATTTTTATTTGACCAAACCCACCGCTTGGTGTATAGTAATGTCCACTTAACACGGAGGTATGTTATGCTAACCTGTTCCAGTTGCGGCACAGAAAATCAAGTCCACTCCAAATTTTGCCAAAATTGCGGTTGTTCCCTCGAGGTACAAAGCAATATCGTGAGAATCGGCAAACCGTCCGGCACGAGCAAGTTTACGCCGCTCAGCCGCGAGGAGCGTTTCCGCCGAGCCAAGATTGCCGCGCTCAAATCTATCAAGGACAATGAGCCAGCAGAAAACGGCCAAGAAAGTTCAGTCGTTTTCGTTGGCAAAAAGATTTTATAAACATACGTTCTGACAGTTGGGGGGCTGATTGAAAAAATTCATCGGACTATTTTTGATTGCCGCTTGCTGTGCCGCGCCTGTCGATTTGCTGGACAGAACGTCCGGGCTGGCGGTTTTGAGCTGCGGCGGCGCGGGAACGGCGCGTACCAATGGCCTGAACGCCGCTTATTGGAATCCGGCAGGGCTGGTTTTTCCCGCCAAGAGCGGCTTGGAATTCACTTATTACCAAAACTTGGGGCTGGTCAATCATATTTCTTTGGACGGCTGGCTGCTGCTCGGCAATGGCGCCGCGCCGTTCGGCTTTAATTATGTGCAGGAGAGCATCAACGATATTCCGCGCACCAGCGAATTTCTCGGGCAGGCCGTGCAGGAAGGGTCTTTCTCCGATGAATATCAGTTTATCAATCTGTCCACAGCGGCGCCGCTCAATGCCGCCGGGCTGTACGGCGGAGTGAATTACAAAATCATCAGCCGCGTCCTCGACAAACATCAGGCCGGCGGCTTCGCGGCGGACGCAGGCTTAATCCAAACTCTCGGTCAGGATTGGTCGTTCGGCGCGGTTCTGCGCAATATTTTTTCCAATCTCGAATGGGACACGGGCATTCGGGAAAGTCTGGCGCGTAAACTGACCGTCGGCGCGGCTTATCGCCTGCGCTTGCCTGATTTTGACAATTATTTCTTCGCCGACTATGACCTTTTCAGCGAGGACTTGAGCGGCTGGGCGGCTGGGATGGAATCTTGGCTGATGCGCGATATTTTCTGTCTGCGCGGCGGCTACAACAGCAATCAAGAATTGACGTTCGGCTCGGGACTGCGTTACGCGGACTTTCATTGTGATTTCGCCCTGCTCTTCCGCCCCGCGGAGTCGCAATTGGCTGACTCTTTTTTATTCGCCCTCGGTTTTGATTTTAAAATCACGACAGCGGCGGCGGTCAGCGCGGCCAAAGCCCCCAGCAGTTTTCAACCGCGCATCGTCGCAGAAAAAAACCGCATCGTCATTGCCAATCTCAACCCGGAAGAATTGCAGGAGATTGCCGTGCTTGACCCCGATTCCCAAGTCCGCAATATCCCGGTCGATACCACTATCAGCATACCGACAGCCAGGTCCGGGACTTACACAATTTTGTTCCAATTTAAAAACCAGCAAATTGTGCGAAAAATCGTAAAAATCTAAGAAATTTCGATTCGCGGGCTTTCAATTTTCAGCTTATCTGCACCAAAAAATCACTTGGCATAAATCTTGCGGCAAACCCAGACAGCGGCTGGCAAAAAACAGCCGGAAAGGAGTAGGTCGGATGCGTAATGACCCGTTGCTGATTAAGTCCAACATCTCCCGGATGGAAAAAAATTATCTGCGGGATGCTCTGCTAAAACGGCACTTCATAAACGAGACAGCCGCTGGTAAAAGCCGGAAGCGCGGCTAAGATTTTACCGCGCGGCGAAATCACCGCGGAAATACCGTCCTCCGCGGCGCGGACAAGATAACGTCCGCTCTCCACCGCGCGAAAAACATTGAAATAGAGATTTAACTCGTGTTCGGTCAAAGACCGCGACCAGCCGTCCGAGGAAACATTAACCAAGAAGGCGGGTTCCTGCCGCGTGAACTTCCGCAGATACGCGCCGCTCACCGCCTCATAGCAAATAAGCGCCGCGACATTGAGCGAGGGAGCAAGCGGCAGCAAATTAACGTCCTGCCCGCGCCGATAAATCCCCGCCCGCATCTTATTGCGGACAAAATAGGGCAGGAATGGCAAATGATAATTCGCCGTCTCCAAGAAAGGAATCAATTTTTGTTTGTAATGCGTTCCCCGCACCACGCCCTGACGGTCAATATAAAAAACGGCATTGTAATTATTATTGAAACGCAGGGCAAAATTATCCGTATCACGATTGCCCAAAATAATCCCCGCCGCCAATTTGTCCAGCAGGCGTTTGAGCTGGGCGGCGGCATCACGGTCAGCGCGTAAAGAGCGCGGCAAGGCAACTTCCGGCAAAATATAAACATCTGGACGCTCCGCCGCCGCCGCCAGACAGGCGTTCTCGTAAGTCCGCCAGAATAATTCCGTGTCGTCCAGATTTTGTTCGGTCAAACGCAGGTTGGTTTGAATCAAGGCGACACGGATTTTCCGGGAGACAGAATAGCGCGGCGGGATATTGGCCCAGAGCAGAACCACGGCCAAGAAAATCAGCCAAAGCCAGTAGCGGCGGATGGCCCCGTGGTTTTTTAAGCAAGCATAGAGCAAAAGATTTACCGAATAAACAAAAAAGGAGACCAGCCCTACCCCGCCTAAGCGCGCCAATTGCAGGACAGGCGAAATATTCCACTGCGTGTAGCCGACTATCTGAAAGGGCAAAAGATAATCCGTACTGACGCGCAAGATTTCCGCGCCCAGCAAAAACAAACTCAAAAGCCCCAGCCAGTTTTTACGTAGACCATAGCGCACCAGCCCCAGCCACGGCAGACTGCCCAGCGCAAAAAGCAGACTGAGCAACAGCCAGCCCGGAAGATTAGTCCGCCCCAGCCAGCCAAAGTAAAGCAGATTATAAATTAAGGCCAAACCAAAATAAAAACGGACGGAATGAACCGACTCCAGCAAGAAAAACAAGGGCAAGCCAGCCAGCCAAGCCAGCGCACCGAGATTAAAGGGCGGATAGCTCCCGAGGCTAAGCGCCAAATAGGCTAGGCTAAAAAACAGGTTCCTTTTCGTCATACAAACCCTCGCGTAATTTGCTGTTCTCAATTTCCTTAATCAACTCGATGTTTTTCAATTCCGCTCTGCTCAGAAAATCTCTGGTGTAATAAGGATTGGGCTGATACCAGTCCTGCCGCCGCAAATATGCGCGAATGTCTTGATGGTCAAAAAACCTGCCCCGCCGCGCCTCGATAGAGGCCCGCAATAATTCCAAGTCCTCGACCGACAATTGCCGCCAACTATCCACCGGACTATTCAGGGTCAGCGCGGCGGGATTCGCCGCCAGCACCGAGCAAAATAAAATCAGCCAAAACCGCCGCATTTTTTACTCCCTTACTTTAATCAGCGCGGGGCTGGCCTTGACCCGCACTTGATTAGACACCACAGATATTTCCGCCTCACCGACAATCTCGGAAACAAACTCCACTTCCGCCTCGCCCCGCGCGTCAGTGTAGGCGGTGGGCGGCCAAAATTTGTCGACCGTTTTCTGCCGATTGCGACTGGAAAAAAATTCTGTCCGCGCGGCGGCAATCGGCTGGCCGTCTGGGTCGAGCAGGCGCACTTTAATTTTCTGCCTGACCCCGCGCGGAGTCTCGGACGGTGCGCTCACGCTGGAAAGCAGCGGGTCAAAGGAACTAAACGTTGCGTAAATAGAACCCGCCAGCGGTTTGCCCGAAGCGTCTTCCGTGCCATAGAGCCAAAAATAAATTTTATGCAAGCCCTGCCGTTCCCAGATGGCGGACAATTCAACCAAGCCGTAATAATCCTCGAAAGGCTCATTGGCGACCTGCTGGTAGCTAAGGTCTTGGTCGGCGGAACCAGCCAAACGCAGTTGGCGCGGCACGGTTTCCGTTACGGTATTTTGGCGGTCATAGCCTTTCAAGGTCGCATAAAAATCTTTGCCCTGCCCGGACGACCGCCAGACAAAAGGCAGCGGGGCGCGTGGGTCGGGCGAAGATTCCCGGCGCAGATACAGCGGCCTGCCCTGCCCGTCCAGCACCGCAAACTCCACGGACTGCACGCTCTCCGGCAAAACATAATCCACCACCCAAGGCTGGCCTGCGGCGGTCTGCCGGAGCGTCTCTTCGACAAAAGCAAGATTCCGTGTGGTGCGTAAGCCAACCTTGGGCGGCTTAAAGACAAGGCGCGGCGGGCTAGACGCAGGCAATGGCACTATCGCCACCAGAGGGATTAGGCCGTCCAAAGCCTCTGCGCTGGTAATTTTTTCGCCCTGGGGTGAGATGATTTTAAGCGCAATGGCAAAGTCTGTTTCTGGGATGAAGACATCAGGCGCGATTTGCCGCCGCGCTCCGTAAAGCACTTCCGGCTTGACTTTCCATTGAAAACTATCCAACTCACGCGGCACCGGGTCAGGCCTGGGCAGGGGATTGACTTTCAAGGGCGGCGGGACAAACTTCTCGGCATGCGGATTGGGCAAGTCCGGCAAGTCCACCGCGAAAAGGTCAGCCAAATAGGGGGCGGGCGGCAGTAAAATATTTTCTAAATAATCATCCACGCCCAGCCGGCGGTCGGCCGCATAATCCGCAAAAAAAGCCGCCCGTGCCGCGCGGCGGTCGGCCTGCCAGTATTTACGTCCAGAGGACTCATCATAAAAATATTTTCGCTGCCCGGCGGACAACGGCAAGAGCGCAAGGTCGACGGCCTGCGCCGCGCTGTAAACCAGTGTCTGCCTGCGGCTGTTAGCGTAAGCCCGCCAAACCCGGCTGCGCGCGCCATCCGCCAGAGCCGTGATATTGCGGTAATAACTGCTGGCTGGCCGCTCCAGCCGCTCGTCCCAAGCCCCGGTCAAAATTGGCAAAGCATTGCCCCGCAAAAGCACTTGGGTTACGCCAGCCAGCAATTGCCCGACCGCAGGCGAGCCAGCCCAGAGCGGCAACAGAAGCAAACAAAAACAAAAAAATTTAAAAGCGTTTTTTACCATTGCACACCCAGTGAAACATATTGGTCAGAGCCGAGGGCGGAGTCATTCTGCGCGGCATAGGCATAATCCAGCCTGACCGCCCCGACAGCCAAACCGGCCCCGGCAGTCCAGCGCTCAGCCAGATAGCCCAGCGCAAAACGGACGCGCTGAAATGGATAAAACTCCGCGCCAGTGTAAGACTGCACCCGCCGCCCATCAGCACGCCACCGCCAATCCTGCGCCAGAGCAAATTTTGTCCCCAGCCGCCAATTGACTCCCAGCAAATAAGTCGGCGGCAAATGCTCAACATATCCTGTATCATACTTTTGATACGAACTGAGATTTTCCACGGCCAAGCCAAAATTAACCCGCGGCAACCGCCAGAATAAGCCGACGGCCGTCGACCAGCCTGACCCAGAGGCTGTCCAGACCTGCTGATTCAAGTAACGGAAGCTGACTCCCCAGCCCAGCACGGCGTTTAATTTTCCCGCCAAAGAGATTAGCGCGGAATTTTCGGCATAAGTCAGCAGCCCGCCGCTGATTACTTCATTGTTATCCAGTTCCGCCGCCGTCTCAGGAATACCGGACATCTGCAGCTGCGCCCAACTGAAGCCCAGATTAATCTTGGGCAGAGGCAGTGCGCCGCTCAGAACAAAAAAATCCGCGTCGGTAGTCAAATGACTTTGCAGAGTGGACAGCTCTATCCTTTGGGCAAAGGCTAGGCTGGCCGGATTCCAGCAAAAAGAAACCGCGTCCGCCTCATGCGCGGCATAGGCATTGCCCAGACTTAAAGCGCCCGCCGCCGGAACAACTTGCGTAACGGCGTATTCCCGTCCGCCGGAATAAGCCGCCGAACCATAATTAAATAAAAACAGCAATAACAAAATTTTACGTTTCATCTTATTTACCGCCACTTCAGCATTTTGCCGCGCACCTTGACCGTCCGGTTCCCAGCGTCCGCCGTGATTTCGTAAACATACGCTCCGTTGAGGACGCTCTGCCCATAATCATTGTCGCCGGACCAAACCACGTCGTTGTAAGGGTCGCCAAGCGTCGCGCCGCGGCCACCTTCCGCCCCGGCAAAAAAATCTAGGCGGCGCACGGGCTGGCCAGCGGCGTTGTAAATCCGCAAGGTTACGTCGGCATCGCGGGACAAGTGGTAGCGGATAGTCGTACCGTCCGCAAAAGGATTGGGGTAATTAATCTGTCGGCTAATCTCTAGGGCTAGGTCATCCAGACTTGCGGCCACGCCGCCCGCTTCCGCCGCCGCAGTACGCAGACTGAAAGCGCTGACTGCCGGGTCGCCGCGCAGGGGCAGATATTTTTCCGGGATAAACAGAGTCTGCACGCTATAGACCCCGCCTTGCCGCTCCACCCAGGCGACCCGCACGGCATTATTCTCGTCAGCGGCCAGTGAGGGGTCGGCAGACCAGGCCTCAGGACTGGAAAGCAATAAGGGACGCGTGCCGTTGTCCTGACCGCGGCCACGGCGTTGATAATAAATCCTGCCGTTTTCGGCAAATACCGTATGCTCATAATCGTCCGTCTGAATAGTTTGCGCTGTGAGGCTCAGCCAAAATGCGCGTTCCCCGGCCATCGCATCATACTTGTCCAAATCACCGGAATCCGCCTGCGTCTCCGCCGTACTCTTGTCCAAAGGTCTATGCCAAACGTCATGTCCCACAAAAGCGACAAAAGCGTCGGTGGAGTGCCGCGAAGCTTCCGCGCAGGTGGCGCGCAAACGGTATTGCCCCGGGCCAAGCAGACCGTACCAGCCCTTGACCCAGCCCGTTACGCCCTCAATGCGCCCGCCGCCTTGCTTAGCGGAAGTGCTGTCATTCAGAGTCAACTCAACATATTGCCGCACATCCAAATAAAAATACGCGTCCGTATAATAGGCGCGCTGGTCGTGCGCCCGTACGCTCAGCGGCACCGGGTCGCCCTTGACATAGGCCACCTCGCGTTTATTATTGCGCTGGCCAAGGCCGGTCCGTGAAAGTTTTTGTCCGCTGGTGATTATCTCCACGCGGTCTGTGTAATTCAGCGTCGGCGCAAAAACATATTCAAAATCATTGCCCGCCGTGTCGACAATCTGCAATTTGTAATAATACTGCCCGCCGGATAAATGATAGCCGTCCGCCAATTCTTCCCGCAAAGCAAAGGCATAATCCTGCGGCGCGGCGATGTCGATGGTGGGAGAACGCTCAATCAGAGTACCCGCCGAGTCATACAAACTTAAGACTATTTGCTGGCGCAAGGGAAAATCTTTCAACTCCACAGCCAGCGCGGCGATAGTCCCCGAGGGCAAATTGTCTGTCCGCACGCTGACCGCGCCGATTTTGGCCGCCGAGTTGGCCACGACCAAGCTGCCCGTTACGGGCGGCGAGAAAACCCCCATTGCGTCCTTGATTTTTAGTTCATATAAATATTCCCCGTCTTTGACATAATTTCCCTGCGCATCGCGCCCGTCCCAAGCCGCCTGGACAGAGCCTGCCTGCGCCGTCCATTCCCGCGCATAAACAGAGCCAACCTGTAAAAACACCCCGACCGTGGTTTGCGGCAAATATTCAGAAATTTGTGCGGAAAAATCAAAGACCGCGCTGTCCTGCACGCCGTCTTGGTTGGCCGGCGAGATTGCCGCCGGGGTTAAAGTGAGCGCGGCCAGCTGTGGCCGCCGCTTAATAAAAACAAAATCGCCGGAATACCGCTCAGCATTGCCGTAACTGTCCTCGACCAGATACTCATAAGTGTACTCGCCTTCCGGCATAGACGCGGCGGCGGCGAGATGGTCGGTCTGCAGACCGCGGCGGCGGGGTTCCCGCAAGAATAAAGTTTTGTACAGCCTGCCCTGATGCCAAAGTCTGGCGGTCAGATAGAGCTGTCCGTCCGCACCGGACAATTTATAACTCACCGCCAAAGCGCGGTAATCCGGCGCTTCCCAAGCCAGCAATTCTGGACTGTGCCGCAAATCCTCAAGCCGCGGTTTGCCGCACACCAAAGACAGCGCGTCTTGATAGCCGCCGCCCGCCGCCGAGATATGCAGAAGATACTGTGTCCCGGCCAGTTCGCCCAAAGCCAGCGGCACAAACTGTTCGCCCGCAGGCAAGGTCTGCTTAAAAATCTGAACCATGCTGTCCTCATCTTTTTGGCAGGAAATAATTACCTGCGCCGGACGCAAAAGGCGCAGCTGCAAACCCGTCAAGGCGCTGTCGTCCGCGTCCGGCGGCGAGGTCGCCGCAAAATCCAAAATCGGATGCTCAATATTGACGTAAATAGTCAAATTTTTTGCACTCGAAGTATTGCCCGCCCTGTCGGTCAGCGTAACTTCCGCCCGGTATTTACCGTTGCGCAATTCGTCCGCCTGATTAAATCCAGCCCAGCTGTTTGTGGGATGCAGGCTGTACTGCGTACCCTGCGCCGCATAAACCAACTTTTGGTCTTGGTCAAAAATCCTGTAATTCAGCGCGGCATCTTCTTTAGACTCGGCGCTGAAAAGCAGGGGTACAGTGTCCACGAGAGCGGCGGGGCTGACCCGCCAGTCCTCCCCTACGGGCGGACGCAAATCAATACACAGCTCGCCGACCTGCAACACCGCTTCTTTTTGCCCGTCGCGCGCCTTGACCAGCAGAAAATAACTGTACATCCCTGCCCGTACTTTCTGGGGATTCCAGACCAAGAGGTTTTGGTCGCTCTCCACTGTTTCCTGCAATTCACCGTCGGAAAAAATTTCCAAGACGCTGACCGCCGGAGTATCCGTCTCGATACGAAAAACCGCCGCGTCCTTCACGCCATCGTTATTCGGTGAAAAATAAAGATTTTCTGGCGTAATATTTTTGACCTGGTAAGCCAAATCTAGGCTCTGCGGCAAGGCTTGACCAGCGGCGGACAGCCACAGCACCCCGTCCGCCCAAGCCAGAGAACGCACCGCCTGTCCGGCCACTTCCCGCAACTGCCCCCCATACTCTCCCGTCTCCGTAAAAATCTTCACGGCTTGCTGGCCGGTATCCGCGACATAAATTTTCTTGCTCAAACCGACAGCCACATCCTGTGGCAAAAGCAATTCGCCGGGACTGCTCCCCGTACGCCCAAAACTCAAAAGCAACTTGCCTGCCGGGCTGTATTTGACGATGCGTCCGGCTCCCGTATCCGCCACAAAAATATTGCCGTAAATATCCACGTCCAAGCCGTAAGGATTATGCAGGTCGCCAAAACTGCTGGATTTTTGGAAGCCGTCCAGTTGTACCCGCACAATCTTCTGCGTACCGCTGTCCAGTACGTACAGCCATTTTTGGTCGGGCGACAAAGCCAAATCGCGCGGATAACGAAAGCCCGTCAAGACACCCGCTGGCTGGAAACCGTTCTGGCGCGTAAATTTCCAGAGCCGTTGTCCGCCCGTGTCCAAGACGTATAACGCGCCGTCCCGCGCCATGACCGCGGCCTGCGGCTGATTGAAATTATGCTGAAGCAAATCCTCGGTATTGTCTTGATGCCGAATCCGAATCTGATTTTGGAAAGGGTCGGCCAGCAGCAGGCTACCGTCCGGCGCGGCGGAGATTTTGTAGGGTTCGCTCTCCGCCCCCAGCAGCAAACAAAAACTCAAGCAGAAAATTATTTTATTCATCCGATAACCTCAATTATTTTGGCCAGCACGTCCGCCATTTCCTGATTGTTGATATGGTCGAGGACATACCGCCACTCCCGCACCGCGTCCTGCGCCCGCCCGGAAGCAAAATAAACATGCGCCAATTTGTTGCGCAGAAAAACATTGTGCGGATTTTTGGCTAAGGCTTTTTGCAGATACCGCCCGGCCAGCCCAAACTCTTCCTCGGCCAGATAGGTGTCCGTCAGCCCGGCCAGAGCCTCCGGCGCGTCCGGTTCCTCGGCTAAAACCAGCAGGTATAAACTCCGCGCCGCCGCATAGTTTTTTTGCGCGTAATAAAGCTTGGCGCGGCCCAGGCGTACCGCGGCGCTGTCCTGCCGCCAAGCGTCCGCCGCGGCGTAGTAACGTAGCGCCCCCGCATAATCCTGCCGCGCCGCAAAAGATTCGGCCAGCTCCAGCAACAAGTCATAATCCGGCGGCTGCATTTTTTCTTTCAAGAGCAGGGCCGCGTGGGCGCTTTCGCTCTTGAGGCTAAAATTCTGCGGGTCCGCCCGCAAGCCGTCGGCGTAATAGGTCAGGGCCTGGGCATGTTCCGCCTCGGCAGCGTAAATCTGCCCCAGCTCCAAACAGACAGCGGCCAGCAACTTCTTGTCCTGCGCCTGCGCCAAGGCCTCCAGCAGGCATTGCCGGGCGGCGGCATAATCCTGCTTGTCCTTGTAAACCAAGGCCAGTCCCAGCAAGGCAGAAGCGGAGCGGGGCGCGGCCAGCAAAGCCTGGCGGTAATAAGCGGCGGCTTTGTCCGGCAGATTGAGCAGGGAATAATAATAACCGAGGCTGGCGTAAAGCCCGGAATTGCGCGGCTCATTGAGCAGCTGATTCTGGAGCAAGGCGATTTTCAATTTCGCGTCGAGCAGGCGGTTGGACTCGTCCAGTTCCAGGGCCAGCGTGAAGTAACGCGCGGACTCCGCGTAATCCTGCGTGTGCAGACAGGCCTCGCCGCAGATAGTATAAATCGAGAGCCGCAGCTGCTCCGCGGTAATCTGCTGGTCGGCGGAAAAAATTATGTACTCCTCGTCCAGCCTAGCCAGCGCCTGCCGCAAGTACTGCAGAGCCACGGGATGATTGCCCTGATAGTAAGCCTGCAGGCCGGACAGATATTCCTCGCCGCCGTAAGTGATGGATATTTTCACGCCGCGAAAAAGTTCCAGCGCGGAAACGAAATCCTGCTGCTGCGTGTAGAGCGAAGCCAGCAGTAAACGAATCTGCGTCTCCTCGGGGGCCTTATCCAGCGCCCGGCGAAAACTCTCCACCGCCTGCGCCTGCTCGCCTTGTTTCAGATAAATAATCCCCCACATCAAGTCGCGGTACATCGACTGCTGGAAATATTGCTCGTCTTGGAGAAAACGGTTGGCGGTTTTTAACTCCACGACCGCCTGTTCATACATGCCCAGCTCGAAAAAACGCGCGGCATATTCTAAATGCACAAAAGCGTCGCGCTCACAGGCCAGCAGGCAAAAGAGAACAAAACTACAGACCCAAAAGATTTTATAATATTTGAAACAAGGGCGCGGAAACATAATCCTCCGTTTCCGCCCTTTTTAGGTATTAGCGGTGGCTTTTAGAATTTCCACCGTTGTCTTTGTATTTTAGTTTGTTTAAACAGGAAAATCAAGCTGTAAACTAATACTTGACACAAACAAACTAGTTTGATAGACTAGTCTATAGAGGTACAAACATGCCAAGCATCGGAGCATTTGCCGCCAAAACCCATTTCTCGCAAATATTAGAGGACGTGGCGGCTGGTCAGGGCTATATTATAACTAGGCGGGGCAAACCTGTAGCAAAAATAGTCCCGCTCCCCGACCAAGCCGTCAGCCGTCAAGAAGCAGTAAAACAATTATTCGTTCTGGCACGCAGTAGAATCAAACGCCGGGGCAATTATACTATTGACCATCTATTGACTGACCTTCGCAAAGGCAGACGTTGATGTTGTACGTTCTGGATGCTTCTTTTTGCGCGTCCTGCCTTCTGCCAGATGAGCAAACGGCCGGGTGGGAAGAAGTTTTCTTAAATGTCATCGCGGACGCAGAAGTTTATGTGCCGCAAATCTGGTGGTACGAAATGGCCAATATTTTCCGCAATAATGTCAAGCGCAAACGTTTGGACTGGGCTACCGTTTTGGAACTTAATCAATGCCTCTTGAATTATGCGTTCTCGACGGACAGCAGTTTTGGCGGCGCATACACAGAAAAATTATTGGAGATAACTAAGACCTATGACTTGACAGCTTATGATGCCGCCTATCTAGAACTCGCCCGGCGTAAAAACGCGACCGTCGGCACGCTGGACGACAGGCTGAAAGCGGCCTGCCTCCAGGCCAAACTCGCCGTCCTGTGATGGGCAAAATTGCACAGCTTTTTATGACACATCAATAAAATCTGTGCAAAAATACACACCTGTTATTTTTTTTACTTATTTTATTTCTTGGCTGTTTTCTTGACTTTGGTCAGGATTTGGCTTTTCAGCCGCGCGGCTTTGTTGCGGTGAAACACGCCCTTGGACACGGCAGAATCCACCCGCGCCAAATATTTCTGGAGCAGAGCGTCCCGGCCCTCTGTATTTTTCTGCAAGGCGGTCTCGGCCTGTTTGCGCAAAGTCTTGACTTCCGAGCGTGTCGCCTTATTACGCAAGCTGTTCCGCTCGGTGGTTTTTATTCTCTTTTTCGCCGATTTAATGTTTGCCATTCCTGCTCCTTTTTTTTCATTGTCATTTGCCGAAGCGGTCGGTATAATACCACACCTATGTCGGTTTTGGAATGGTTCAGCAGGCAGAAAGAATCTGCCGCAGAAAAGACTGCCGAGCGCTTGGACATCCCCGGCGACCTGTGGGTCAAATGCCCGTCCTGCGCGACTATTTTTTACAGAAAAGACCTAGAGGACAATCACAAAGTCTGCATCAACTGCGGCTACCATTTCCGCTTGACTTTTGCCGAGAGGCTGGCCCTGACCGCTGACGCGGATTCCTTCCGGGAGTTTGCCGACGAATTGTCCGCCGTGGATTTTTTGGAATTTACGGACACCAAGAGTTACCAAGCCCGGCTGACCGAAAACAAGAGCAAGACCGGGCATAACGACACTTTTGTCTGCGGCACGGCGACTATCCACAAATATCCAGTCATTTTGGGCATTATGGATTTTGCTTTCCTGGGCGGCAGTATGGGCTCGGTGCTGGGCGAGAAATTTGTCCGCGCTGCCGAAAAAGCCTTGGCGGAAAAATTGCCGCTGGTCGTTTTTACCGCTTCGGGCGGGGCGCGGATGCAGGAAGGCCTGACCTCGCTGATGCAAATGGCCAAAACAGCCGCCGTCATCGCCAAGCTGAACGCGGCCAAGCTGCCTTACATCGTGGTCTTTACCGACCCGACTACGGGCGGCACGACCGCCAGCTTCGCCATGCTCGGCGATATACACTTGGCGGAAAAAGGCGCGCTGATTGGTTTTGCCGGCCCGCGCGTCATCGAGCAGACTATTCGGCAGAAACTGCCCAAAGGATTTCAACGCGCCGAACATCTCGCCGAACATGGTTTCATCGACGCGGTGCTGGAACGCCAAGATTTAAAAGATTATCTGGCTAAAGTCCTCAAATTTTTTGTTCAGCAGGAGAAATAAAATGGCCGAAACAGGTACCAAGAAAAAAATATTGCTTGAATTTGAAAAACCTCTCGCCGAGATTTACGACAAAATCGCCGAACTGGAGACTCTCGCGCGCGAACAAAATCTCAATCTGGACAAAGAAATCAGCGAGATGAAAGAACGCGCCGCCGTTACCGAAAGAAAAACTTTCCAAAGTCTCTCGCCCAGCCAAATCGTCCAGGTGGCGCGGCATCAGCTTCGCCCCAGCACGCTGGACTATATCCGGCTGATTTTTACGGACTTCGTGGAACTGAAAGGCGACCGATTGTTCGGCGACGACCCGGCCATAGTCGGCGGGCTGGCTTTCTTAGCCCAGCAACCCGTGGCGATTATCGGGCATCAAAAAGGGCATGACACGCGGGAAAATATTTACCGCAATTTTGGTATGCCCCAGCCGGAAGGCTATCGCAAGGCGCTGCGCATCATGCGTACCGCAGAAAAATTCGGCTTCCCGTTAATCACTTTGATTGACACGCCGGGGGCTTTTCCTGGATTGGGGGCGGAGGAGCGCGGGCAGGCGGAGGCCATCGCGCACAATTTACTGGAAATGTCCCAGCTCCAAACGCCTATCCTCTCTATCGTAACCGGCGAGGGCGGCAGCGGCGGGGCTCTGGGCATCGCCGTCGCCAATAAAGTTTTGATGCTGGCTTATGCGGTCTACTCGGTCATCTCGCCGGAGGCTTGCGGGTCGATACTCTGGCGCAATGCGGCGCAGGCCGAAACCGCCGCCAGCGCATTGAAAATAACCGCGCCGGATTTGCTCAAATTGAAAATAATTGACGGCATCATTCCCGAACCGCAGGGCGGAGCGCATAACAATCACGAGGCCGCCGCGCAAAATCTGCGCCAAGAGATTGAAAAATTCTTGGCTGAGTACAAAACCAAAGCCACCGCGGAAATTACCGCCGAACGCTACGACAAGTTTCGGCAGATGGGCTTTTTTAAAACAGCCGTTGACAATATATATTGACAATATAAAAAAAGTAGCTTATAAGTGCTAAAGTTATTCATAATAAATAGCAACAACCATTGTAGAAGTTTTAAAAAGTTAGCAAATATCAGAAAATAAAATAATAAAGGAGAAACATGAGAAAATCACGAGTAGCATTTTTATGCTGGTGTATGTGTGCTTTCCTTTTTGCGGCTCCCGAAACTAATAATTTAATTTTTTCACAGACCTTATGCCGGGCGGGCAACTGCTTTACTGGCCGATGTGGGGGTTAAAAAATACTTTGCCAACTCTGTTTACGTGGGGGCGGCCTACACTTTTTCGTTAAGTTTTGCGCACGAGTCTCTGCGCGGTTCAGACGACGGCTATACTAAAGACAAATACACCCTGACTGGCTACAAGCCAAATTTGGTTTTCTTGGCGGGAGTGGAAATCACGGAGGACTGGTTTCTGGAGGCCAAATACAGAACCGTGATTTATGAGATTACGCATGAGTCTACGGTTGGCTCGAAGAAGACCTCTTCCCTAGAGGAAGCCCAAGCCACCGAGTTAAGTTTTTCGCTGGGGCTAATATTTTAAAGTTAAAGGAGTTACTAAATGTTTAAAAATTTATTTACCGTAATGCTGTTAATAATCAGTCTTGCTTCGGCCACCCCTATAGTCAACACCACGTTGCCTCTGGACGCGGAGAAAAAAGTCGCCAGCGGGGAATTAAAAAAAGGGGAAAGTTATTCCGGCTCTTATTTGTGGTTAATCAGCTATGGCGATGCCAGCATCAAGACCGCGGCACGGAACGGCGGCATAAAAAATATCGTTTATATCGATTATCAAGAAGCTTCGTTTTTATTTCTAAATTTAGTTGGCGTGGCTAAATATAAAACTATTGTCTACGGTTATTGAAAGAAACGGTTATTTAAAGAAAGAGAGGTGAATTTATGAAGAAGAACTTATTAATAATGACTATTGGTTTGGCTCTATTGGTCAGCCAGTCTTTTGCCGGCCTGCTTTTTTCTAATGTAACAGTTCCGGTGATTGCCACTGGTTCGACAGCCGTACCGGACAAGACCGGCTTGGCCTCTAGTTATTCCATACTTGGGCTGATAACCATCGGCGATGCCGGGGTGAAAGCCGCGGTAGAAAACGGCGGAATCACGGAAGTAGTGTATGTGGATTCCAATACTGTTTCACTGCCGTTCGCTCTGTTTGTCATTCAGACTACACAGGTAGCTGGCAAGTAAGTAAAGGGATTTGGTTTAAAAAAAAAGAGGACTGGGTTAAACTAGTCCTTTTTTTATTCGCTGGTTTGCCCGCCATCTCCGTGTCCTCGGCACTGCATAATTAATAATCCGTTCTTATTCCAAGACTCCACATTAAATTAATAATTTTTAAAACTTTTTAATATATTCTTCCCAATCATTCGGATAATCTTTTTTTACCAATTCCAAAGCAAATGGAGGTATATATTGGTTAGCCCAGTAATCAACCCCCTGTCTGGCAAACTCCTCAACTATTTCCATCTTGATCCTGTATCCCTCGGAGTCAAGTGGGTATGTCCACTGGGGAGAACGCAAATATTCTATCAAATAAAGCTCTCGCCCATCAACCTTATGCCTATATGGCTCGGTAACTATTGCCTTTTTCTCCACTATCAAATAGTAAGCATACTCAGGCCCCCCACCCCTTCCCCCCATACCCAACGCTTCCTCAGTTGCCGTACAACCCAATGGGGTTCTATAATTAACATCCGCCCCCCCCTCGACCAGTAACTTCGTTTTCTCTATCCCACAAGGAATAGACTGCATAAGCGGGCTGATATAAGGCTCTGGCTCATATCGTGCATTTCCATGATAAGTTTTTCCTGTCGGGTTCCCCAGGGAACATATATTCGGGTCTGCTCCATATTCGAGTAACAACTTCGCATACTTAGGGTCTTTCTTGGCCTGATAATCCACCCACGAATATCCAGATGCCACGAATAAAGCCGTCTCCCCGTATACATTTCTGATGTTCACGCTGGCTCCCATCTCCAGCAAGGCTTTCGCTGACTTGTATCTCTCCGTCCCAATGCTCCAAATCAATAACGTTACTCCATACTCCGGGTCTTGATAGTCGATTAGTTCGGGATTTTTATTTAAAATACGCTTTATTTTTCGGACATTTTGCGCTTTTACCGCTTTGGCTAATTCCCATGCTTCCGTCTTCTTAAATATGGCCGCCTCATATATGTAGTGTCTCCCGTCACCAACAATGAATGCCTGTATGCTTTTTAGCCTCGCCCTAATTTTCGCCTCGTCTATCTTTATGACATTTATTGCGTCCATATACGTACAGCCTTGTATGCCGCACAAAACTAAAATAATAAAAATAATTGTGGCTTTATTTTTCATGCTTATTATTCTCTTGTTTATCATTTTTTATTTTTCTGCACGGCCCGCTGTGTCGGCCCCATCATATGGTTGTATACGCCTGCCGCGGCGCGCACAGGAGCCGGCATAAAGGGCATACCAAGTATAGAGGTCTGGCTGGGCAGCACATAGTCTTTCCCGGGTTTTTGTCCAAATATATATGGCACTATCTTGCGCTCGGCGCCCAGAATCTCCCCACGCACTGCGTATGATTTAACAGTGGCCGCCTGTGGATCTTTAACATAAGCGCTCACATTTGCCCAGGCCGAGTTAAAAACTATCGCGTTTCGCCCTGTCATATATGCGGCGGCTGTCGCTTCTGCCCCGCCCTTGGAATGGCCAAGAAAAGTAACTTCTGAACTTTCATAATCACTATTAAATTTTTTTGCATTTTTAAGGAATTCAGGCATGTCGGTAGATTTACCAAACGGCTGTTTTATGTTTTCAGACCAGTCATGTATGCTGAACGGGTTCGTGCCAGGCTGGGCCATGGCATACTCCATTTTCCCATTCCCCAACGACCGCTGGAATTGATTCATTGAATCCCCCATGGCCTCCCAACCGCCGCTCAATTTCGCATCTTTAACCCCGTAGGCATATTGCAGCATATTCGCAGCCTCAAATGGACTCGGTTCCAGTCCGTCCGGGTCAGAGTTAGTGATTGGATTGTTGTTCACGAACAAATACGCATTCATCCCGAAGTAATTCATGGGATTGTCCTCTAAATGTACCCTGTCTCTCCCATAAAACCTGTTGTCCACCGGGTCTCTGTATCTGGCCTGAAAGTAATACAAACCTGTATCTTCATCCAGTTCCTTATCCGTATACTGAAACTCTATATTGGACGATGCTTCCCCTATCTCCATCTCCATGTTTCCCCATGGGTCTAGGTACTTCTGGTACTTAATATCACCCGCATCACTCAATACCACTACCGGGCTTCCCTGATAGTTGTTTATGAATATCTCCGTCTCCGTGCGGTGAGCGGAGTCGAACCGCACCCTCGCCACTCTCCTCGTCCCCTCGTATATGTACACGTCATAGGTGTTGTCCGTTACGCTGTGCTTGAGCGCGGGCTGGCTGTTCTGTAAATAAATGTATTTAGATATGTTGCCATCATTGTCTTTTATATGCCTCAGCCCTCTGTAATCATACGTGTAACTTTCCGTAACCCGTCCCTCTATCCTCGTCAGCTCGTCCCGGTCGTTCCATGTGTAATTCTCCCTCGCCACTTCCCTGCCCGTGCCTGTCCGTATGTCCACATACCTCTTCTGCGTCGGGTTCCCCTGCTTGTCATAAGCGTACTGCACGGAACGCTCGTACGTCCCGTCCCCGTCCGTGATGTCCCTCTGTGTTATATTTCCGACCGGGTTGTAGATATTATCCTGTCCGATTTTTCCACGAATAATACCCATAAGCATCACCTCTTTTTAATTTCACCAAGATATAAATCCCCATAAGGAGCATCTCCTGTAGAAAAAGAATTTTCCGTACTTTCTGCCACGTAAAATACAAATTTATTCTCACTGGGACTCCATGAACTAAAACCAATCACTGATTTTTGTCTATCTTCTGGTCTCTTAACTTCTATAAATGAGTCAGACTTAATACAATAAACATATAATCTAGAATAATAGTCTCCGGGACTTTGTACAATTAAAATATACTGATTATCAAAAGACCAACCAGAAAATACAAAATAATAATCACTTGAATATTTTTTTTCTAACCGAGCAGTTATATTAATCGATGTGTTATTCATATTATTAATTATAAGAATATCTCTCCTAATTACCATCTCTTCCTGATATTCATTAACCGAAACTATATATCGACCATCTCCTGACAATTGGTTTGGAATATGTCTAACATATTCTTCATATTCTCCCGAATACAACTTATTTCTAGCTATATGATAGCCATCATACTGAACACCTGACCATCGTTTGGTGGTATTACTAGATAAATCAAAAACATATATCTTTGAAGGATCTGGATAGGGTAAACCATCTTTAGAATAGTAAACTAGTGGTTTATCAAGAGCATATCTCTTATACAATATTTCGTTTCCATTAACAAAAACTGGACAAAAAACTCTCCCATCTGCAATCAATTGTCTTATAATAATTTCAATATCAGGTTTATTGTTCATATTACTACAACCATTACTTAAAAATACTATAAAGATAACAAATAGTGTACGCATATTATTTCTTCTCTCCTATTCCTAGGCCAAGATTATTTACAGAAAAATCCGGCAGGACTTTATCTTCATAATTAAACACATACATGTAATCTATTGGATTTTTAATGCCTTCGCTAAGACTATTGGCTATTTCTGAAGCTTCAAGAGATTTTACCTGTTGTATTAAACTATTAACATCTTGATTCTGCATTCTTATGCAACCTTCTGTATCTGCCCATCCTTGTAATAAAGCATAAGGGTCTTGCACAAGTTCCTTATTTGAACCACCACCATGAATACCAATAGAATTTTTAGGACTTGCCCAGCGACTACCAGACGCTACTGTTTGCTGAGTTGTTCCAATCCATCCCGTTCCATAACTTTCTCCTAAGCGAGAATCTTCCTTTCCGCCAAGGATACGGTTGTTATCAACTACATATGTAGCAATGGGCGTATCTCCTCCAGCAATACTACGTTTTGTGTTAATCCCACTTGTTCTAGTAGTATATTGCGCCACAGCTTGTTTTTGTGCATTAAAAAGAACTAGTCTACCTGGCACACCATGTTTAGCTGAATATACATGTATAGAATACTCTCCATCCGCATCCACATACCTCATCGGATTGTTATTCACGAACAAATACGCATTCATCCCGAAGTAATTCATGGGATTGTCCTCTAAATGTACCCTATCTCTCCCCATAAAATGGTTCGTGTATGGGTCATAATATCTGGCTTGAAAATAATATAAATCTGTATTTGTATCTAACTCTTTGTCCGTATATTGGAAATTTATGTTACTACTTGGATTCCCTACTTCCATCTCACCCTGTGCGCCTCTGCGCACAGGGACTTCCTCGCGCGCAGAGAACACCACGCTCGGTCGCATGTTTCCCCAGGGATCTAAATATTTTTGGTAATTTATGCTTCCGTCCTCACCAAGCACGGCGATTACAGACCCTTGGTAATTGTTCAATAATATTTCCGTCGTGGGCGGTCTTGCCGCGTGCAGGGCAATTTTGGCTACTCTCTTATTCCCTTCATATATAAACCCTTGGTATGAATTGCTTGTTACATCATATACTAGGGCGGGTTGGTTGTTTTGCAGGTAGACATATTCCGTTATGTCTCCGTTACTATCCTTTATATGCCTCAGCCCTCTGTAGTCATAGACGTAGCTTTCAGTTACTCTGCCCGTGATTTTGGTCAGCTCGTCCCGGTCGTTCCATGTGTACGTCTCCCTCGCCACTTCCCTCGGCGTGCCTGTCCGGATGTCCACATACCTCTTCTGCGTCGGGTTCCCCTGCTTGTCATAAGCGTACTGCACGGAACGCTCGTACGCCCCGTCCCCGTCCAGGTCTTCCCTGTACTCCAGCAATGTGTTCATGGCCGTGTCGTAATTGTATGTTGTCGTCCCGAACCCGTGCGCCATCCCCGTCCGGTTGAGGTGCCTGTCGTACTCCAACTCCAGGTCCCTGCTCCCCGGCAGGTCCACCTTCCTCAGCTGGTTTATATAATCGTACTCATAACTATCTCTCCGGCGGAGGACATTCCCGTCTGTGATATCCCTCTGCACCATATTCCCCGCCGCATCATACTCGTACTTGTACAGGAACACCTGGCCGCCGTCGCCCTTCCTCGCCTCGTGTTCTGTTAAGCGGTCTTTGGCATCGTACTTGTACGTCTCCCTCACCCCGTTGCCGTAGTCCTTTCGCGTCAGCCGCCCCACGTTGTCGTACGTGTTCGTGATTAGCGCCGCCCCGTTCAGCTTTAATCCCTTTATCCTGTCCAGCTCATCGTATTCATAGGACACTTTTATGTTCTGCCCGTGCGTCTGCGGGTACTCTATGCCTTGCAGTAATCCAGTGTTGTCATATTCATACGCCGTAACATACGTTGCGCCCTCTAATTCTTTCTTCTCCTCTGTTATCAGCCCCAGGCTATTGTACTTGTACTCCGTTGTCCCGCTACCGTCCTCCACTTTCGTCAGTCTCGTCAGCGCGTTCGCATTTGCCCCGCCCTCGTCGTACGTGTAAATCACGTTGTGTCCAGCGTCCGGGTACGTCTCCCGCTTGATGCGGTTCAGCCCGTCATACGTATAATTTGTTTGTCTGTTCTCGTAGTTCGTGTGCCTAGTCAGGTTGCTGTTGTCGTCATACTCGAACGTCTCATACGTGTTGTCCGGCTGGGTTTTCTTTAGCCTGCGGCCCAAGAGGTCGTTCTCGAAGCTCGTCTCGTGCCTCAATGGTGTCGTGTACTTATTCAAACTGTCGAGCGCGTACTCGTACCGGATGGTCCCCGCCCCCTGTATGTCCCCCCGCACCACCTTCGTCAGGTTCCCGTGCGCGTCGCGCCAGTACTCCATACCGTGTCCGTTCTCGTCGTACGCCAGCGTCGAGTTGTTCCCGTCCTCGTATCTCCTCTCGCTGTGCGTCCCGTCCGGGTACGTCATCTTCGTCGGCCTGCCCACCTCGTCATATGTGTATCGGTACTCCCTGTTGTCCGCTAGGGTTATTGTGTCTAGGCGCCCCAGCCTGTCCGTCCTGTACGTGGTTATATTGTTCAGCGGGTC
>BGZO01000027.1 GCA_003864475.1 Candidatus Termititenax persephonae
ATAAAATCGGTTAGAATCTGACCTGAAAAAATCGCACCAAGGGAGTTGGAATGAAATCAGCATTTGTCTTCCCCGGACAGGGGTCGCAGTCGCCCGGCATGGGCAAGGACTTATATGACCATAATCCAGCGGCCCGAGAGGTTTTTCAGGCCGCCAATCAGACCCTTGGTTTCAGCCTGACCGATTTGATATTTGCCGGCACGGCGGAGGATTTACAGAAGACCAGCAACGCCCAGCCAGCCATTTTGACCGTGTCCGTCGCCCTGCTCCAAGCCAAAAACACCATCCCTGCCGTGGTGGCCGGACATTCTCTTGGCGAGTACTCCGCGCTGGTCTGCGCTGGCGCGTTGGATTTTCGCGAGGCGGTCAGCTTGGTGCGTTTTCGCGGCGAATGTATGGAACGCGCCGCGCCGGGCGGCATGGCGGCGGCGCTGGGGCTGGACGACCAGCTTATCGAGCAAATCTTGGCTAAACACCCGGGGGTCGAGATTGCCAACTACAATTGTCCAGGACAGACAGTCATCTCCGGCACCAATGCTGAATTGCCGCTAGCCTGTGCCGACCTGACTGCCGCCGGAGCCAAGCGGGTCGTGCCGCTGGCGGTCAGCGGGCCTTTTCATTCCAGCCTGATGCGGGAGGCCGCCGAGGAATACCGACAACGCCTGAAGACTGTGGACATCCATGACCCCCAAATCCCCGTCATCGCCAATGTTACCGCCGATTACGCACGGGAGGCCGCCGTTATCAGAGATTTATTGTACCGTCAAGTGTTCTCCTCTGTACGCTGGACGCAATCTGTGCGTAAAATATTGGCATCCGGCGTGGCAACTATTGAAGAAATCGGGCCGGGCAAAGTTTTAACCGGGCTGGTCAAGAAAATACAAACCTCTATGGCTCAAGCAGCGGTTTGATTTGGCTTGCCGGGAAGTAAAAAAACGTTCAACAATTTTTTTTTAGAAGGAGCATCGACATGACAGACTTTGACAACAAGGTGGTTATCGTAACCGGCTCGGCGCGGGGCATCGGCAAAGAAATCGCCGCCGCGTTTATTGCCGAGGGGGCCAAGGTCGTCATCTCAGACGTGAACGCCGAGGCTTGCGCGGCCACCGCCAAAGAATTTGGGGACAGGGCCGCCGCCATTCCCGCCAATGTTACGGTCAAATCCGAGGTCGAGAACCTGGTCAAGCAAACCCAAGAAAAACTCGGCGGCTTAGACATCGTGGTCAATAACGCGGGCGTAACCCGCGACGGATTATTTGTTCGGATGAAAGAAGAGGACTGGGATTTGGTTCTGAACATCAATCTCAAAGGCACCTTCCTCATGTCCCAAGCCGCCGCGCCCGTGCTGATGAAGCAGCGTTCCGGTAAAATCGTGAATATCGCCTCGGTCTCCGGGCTTTTTGGCAATTACGGGCAGGCCAATTACGCCTCGTCCAAGGGCGGCATAGTCGCCCTGACCAAGGTTATGGCACGGGAGCTGGCCCCGCGCAACGTCAATGTCAACGCCGTCGCCCCGGGCTTTATCGTTACGGCGATGACCGACAAGCTGACTGACGAGATTAAGACCAGCATCAACAAGCAAATCCCTTTCGGGCGCATGGGGCAGGTCAAGGACATCGCCGATGCGGTTCTGTTTCTGGCTTCGGAAAGAGCCTCCTATATTACAGGACAAACCATCGCGGTATGCGGCGGGCTGACCATGCAGTCCTAAGGGACAGCCGCCAGCAATTTATGTCTCAAATGCACGACTTGATACCGGGGATTGGCATTCTTGATGATTTCTTCTAAGACCTGCGGGTCATCCGGCAAGTGATAAGTACAGATGGCCAGCTTGGGCGCAAATTTTTTCAGGACATTCGCCGCGCCGCGCAACAACTCCCGCTCGGCGCCCTCAATGTCGGCCTTGATAAAATCAATCTGCTGGATATTATTCTCCTCCACAAATTTGTCTAACGTAATGACCTCTATCATTTCTTTAAGCGTCGCTTGGTCTTTAAGGATTAGGCTATGCGCTCCGCTATTTTTTTCGTCGAGACTAATTTCCATTTGGGCATCAACGCTACCCAGCCCTTTCTTGACCGGGTAAATTTTACCCGCAGTGTCTTTGTTTAAGCCGGCTGTTTTTTCCAGCCAGCAAAAATTTTCCTGTACAGGCTCGAAAGCATAGACTTTTGCCCCTTTGGCACAGGCATAAGCGCTAAAATCACCAATCCACGCTCCCGCATCTATGACTATATCCCCGCTCGCCACTATTACCGCAAAATTCTCATCTTGATATTCATAAGGACTTTCGTTCAGGTATTGGTCAAGTTTCAAAACATTCTCTTTGGCATAGTTATTTTTATAAAAACAAGCTATTAAGAAAATATCTTCAAAACCATAAAAACATAATTTCCATCTTATGTCCGGCAATTTCGCGCCGTTGATGTCTAAGAATTTTTCACCACGATTATTATCTTTCACATACCTGTCCAGGAACTTATTAAAAAATTGGAGCCTCAACTTTTCCAGAACTAAGATTTTGTGGTTAAAGATTTTGCTGGCCACAGATAACCACAGCACCGTCCAGCCATAATACCTAACAACATAATAACTCCTGCCAATCAGCCAGATTAGCTTGGTAATTTTTCGCTTTGCGTATGGGGTGGTGTGTGTGTGTGTGTGGGGGGGGGGGGGGGGGGGGTAACTGTTAAATATTGCTCTGGCATCTTTATAAAGTATAGACTGTTAAGGTATCTTGATGCAACCCCCATAAAATACCTCTTGCTAATTATGCCGCAGTCTGCTAGGCATTCGCCAAAGTGCCGTTGACATAATTAGAACGCTGTTTTTTAATTAACAGGCAAAGTACTCTCATAGAAGGAGGGGGTGAATTGAATGGCGACAGAGCAAGAAGTTTTTGAGAAAGTGAAGAAAGTCGTTGTAGAACAATTGAGCGTTGACCCGGGCGAGGTAACGAAAGAAGCTTCGTTCATTGATGATTTGGGCGCTGACTCCTTGGATACGGTAGAGTTGGTCATGGAATTGGAACGGGAATTTGACACCGAGATTCCTGATGAAGATGCCGAGAAATTGAAAACCGTCGGCAACGCAGTGTCTTACATTTTGCAACATTTAGGCAAATAAGACTGATTAAAGAGGGATAGTCCGCTATCCCTCTTTAATTTTAAAACTTCGGCGGTGAAAGCAAAGGGCATGAAATTAAAAGAACTTAAAATTGGAAAATTCACGGCCAAAATTCCCATCGTGCAGGGCGGAATGTCCGTTAAAAATTCATTGTCGCCTTTGGCGGCGGCCGTCTCCAACGCTGGCGGTATTGGGGTCATCGGCGCGTCAGCCATAGGGCGCGACGAATTAATCAGCGAGCTGGATAATTGCCGCAGATTGACTCCGGGAATCGTGGCGGTCAATATCATGTACGCCATCCGCGAGTTCGCCGCGACGGTCAAGACCTGCCTCGACCGCAGGGTGGATATGATTTTTCAGGGTGCGGGCTTCTCGCGCGAGATTTTTAAAATGGTCGAAGGCACCAAAACCGCGCTGGTCTCCATCGTGTCCTCCGCCAAGGCCGGGCTTATGGCGGAGCGTCTGGGCGCGGATGCCGTGGTCGTCGAAGGCGCAGAGGCCGGTGGGCATCTCGGCACAGACCGCTCTATTGACGAGATTTTTCCCGAGGTGCGGGCGGCGGTCAAGTCCATTCCCGTCTTGGCGGCGGGCGGCATTACGGACGGTTATGACATCGCCAAATATCTAAAAATGGGCGCGGACGGCGTGCAAATCGCCAGCCGTTTTGTCTGTTCGGATGAGTGTTCCGCACCGCTGGCTTACAAGCAAATGTATCTCAACTGCCAGCAGGGCGACATCGTGAAAATGTACAGCCCTGTCGGTTATCCTGGCCGCGCTATCCGCAACAAACTAGTCAGGCAAATCGAGGACGGTACGGTGGAATTTTCCGGCTGTCAGAGTCAATGCCTGAAGCGCTGTTCATACAAATATTGTATCTCCGACCGCCTGCTCAAAGCGATGGCTGGCGATGTGGAAGGCGGACTGGTTTTTTCCGGCGCGAATGCTTGGAAAATCAAGGAAATCTTGCCCGCCGCGAAAATTATGGAAAATATGGTGCGTGAAGCAGAGAGCGTGGCATAACGCACAATCTGTCAAAATTATAGGAGTTGGTGGCGGAAACATGACTAAACGAGTTGTGATAACTGGTGTCGGGACGGTCAACGCCCTCGGTAACAGCACGGCAGAGGCCTGGCCGCGCCTGTTGGCGGGCGAGACTGGCATTGTTAAGGTTACGGATTTTGACGTTTCGCCGTTTAAGGCGCAGATTGCCGCGACGGTCAAGGACTTTGACATTGGCCGCTGGAATGTCGAAAAAAAAGAAGCCAAACGCATGGCGCGTTTCATGCAGTTTGCGCTGGCGGCCAGTCTGGAGGCCGTCCAAGACAGCGGTTTTGACATCAAGTCTGACCCCGAAAATGTCGGCGTGATAGTCAGCAGCGGCATTGGCGGTTTAGAAAAAATCGAGGAAGAGGAAACTAAGCTTTTGCGGGAAGGTCCGGCACGCCTGTCGCCTTTCCTCGTGCCGATGATGATTGCGGACAGCGCGACCGGCATGGTCTCTATTCAGACGGGAGCCAAGGGCGTAAACTTCTCCGTGGTCAGCGCCTGCGCCTCCGGCACCCACTCCATCGGCGAAGCTTTTACTTGGCTAAAATGCGGCAAGGCTCGGGCAATCATCGCGGGCGGCGCCGAGAGTTGCATCACACCTCTGGGCTTGGGCGGTTTTTGCGCGGCCAGAACCTTATGTGCCGACCACAATGACAATCCCCAAGAAGCCTGCCGTCCTTTCGACGCGCATCGCTCAGGTTTCGTCATGGGCGAAGGCGCGGGAGTTTTGTTCCTTGAAGAGATGGAGAGCGCGCTTCAACGCGGCGCAAAAATCTACGCCGAGATGGTCGGCTACGGCGCGACCGGAGACGCTTATCACATCACTTCCCCCGCGCCCAACGGTGAGGGCGGCGCACGCGCCATCCGCATGGCTCTGCAAGAGGCCGGGCTAGCCCCGGCGGAGATTGATTACATCAACGCCCACGGCACCTCGACGGCCTTGAACGACAAGTGTGAGAGCCAGGCCATCGCCAGTGTTTTCGGCGGGGACACCACGGTCAACATTTCTTCGACCAAGGGCGCCCTAGGACACTGCCTCGGCGCGGCGGGCGGCATTGAGGCGGTCGTTCTCGCCAAGACCGTCGAGACCGAGCTGATTCCGCCCACTTTAAATTACCAAACGCCTGACCCGAATTTTCCGCAACTTAATTTCACGCCGAACCAGTCCGTGCGGCGGACAATTCGCGCCGCGCTGTCCACTTCTTTCGGTTTCGGCGGGCATAATGCGATAATTGTTTTTAAGAAATTTAAACAGTAAATTGTGCATATCGTCCTCGTTGAGCCGGAAATCCCGCCGAATACCGGAAATATTGCCCGCCTCTGCGCCGGGATTAATGCGACCCTGCACCTAGTTCAGCCGCTGGGTTTTGCCATCACAGACCGCGAAGTCCGGCGCGCGGGGCTGGATTATTGGGACAAAGTAAAAATCGTCCTCTGGGATAATTTAGCGGATTTTCTGGCCAAAAACAGCAAGGAAAGACTTTTCTTTTTTTCGACTAAAGCCAAAAAATTGTACACAGAAATCAAGTATCAACCGCAGGATTATCTGGTTTTTGGCAAAGAAACCAAGGGTTTGCCCGCGGACTTAATCTGCCAAAATCTCGAACGCGCCGTAACTATTCCCCTCAACCCCCGCCATGTCCGCTCGCTGAATCTAGCCAACTCCGTGGCGATAGCGGCCTACGAAGCGTTAAGGCAAAACGATTTTGTTTTCTAGTTTCGGCATTGGCTAAATCTGCCGCCACAATCCGCGGCTGGTTCTATTCTAATTGCTTGAAAATTTCCAAGGCCAGCTCAAACATCGTCAGAATAAACGGGCCAATGAGAATGCCGGGAATACCAAAGAGCAGGAAACCGCCGATAAAACCAATCAGCATAAAAACAGGGTTAATCTGCACATTGTCCGAAAGAATCTTGGGGCGCACAAAATTCTCGACATTGCAGACCAGCACCAAACCATAAATAAACATGAAAACCGTCTGCCAATGCAAGCCGACGGAGATGAACATATAAATCATAATGCCCAGCCAGACCAGCACCGCGCTGATAAAGGGAATAGACCCGACGACAAAGGCCAGCGTGCCGAGCATCAGCACGTTGGGCAGGCCGCAAATCAGGCAGGCCACGGTAATCAAAACAAATTGCACAATGCCGATGGCCAGCTGGCTGACAATCATGCCGCGCCCCAGCCCGCTAAAGTCTTTTCTGATACGCGCATACTGGCGGTTGGAGAGCGGAAAAATTTCCTTCAAAAAATCTAGAATCGACTGGGCATTGCGCAAGATATAGTAAGTAATGAACAATGCGACAATCGTGCCTAAAACCAGCACCGGCAATTGGGTAAAGATAGTCTGCAAAGTTTTGAAAACCAGCGCCCAGACCGCACCGAACATCTGCCACAAATCGATGCGAATATTCAGCTCGCGCAGCAACGGCAAGGCAATCAATTGTTGCACCCATTCATTGCCCGCCAAAATTTGCGGCAGAAAAGTACTTAAGAAAAATTCTGCCTCCTTAATCTTTGACCAAAGCAGGGCAATGCAGACAAAAAGAGGTATCAAAAAAATCAAGAAAATTACCACGATAGTTAAAATTACCGCCAAGCGGCTGCACAGCTTCTCCGGCAGGCGCACCAGAATCCGTCGCCACCAGAGATAGAGCGGATAAAACAAATAAGCGAGAATAATCGCGCTAAGCACCGAAGTCAGCATCGGGCGGACAATAAAGTAACTCAAGACGCAGATAACCACCGCCAAGGCCAGCAAAAAAAACTGTTGATACGTTTTAAATTTCGTCATTTTTTCTTCCCTTTCTTCCGCGGCTTTTTCCGCGGCACGGTCAAGGCCTCCGCCCCCTGCTCCTGCAAAATTTTCTGCAACATCACCAGTTTACTGGCGGGCGCGGTTTTCAACTCGCGCAGAGCCGCGTGTCTGGCAAAAGTCGGTTTATTTTGGTTATAATAATAAACCACATAAATAATACAACTGAACTGGATTGCCAGTAAACACAAAAATAATTTACAGAAGAGATAGACAAACGGCTCATAATTGAGCAGGTAATCCAGCTCCAGATTGCTCAATTGGAAAAACAACAGGAACGGCAGGAGCAGACCAGCCGCCAAAAAACTAAACAACTGGACAAGCCGAAAAAAGAACCAACGAATATTTTCATAAACCGCATTACGGCAAGAAACTTTCAACAGAAAAATAATAACAAACAAGCAAAGATAAAAACTCATGATTACCAGTAAATGCGCGTCCAAATAACGGGGAAAGGCAAAAAAATTACCTAAATCTGCCTGCAAAAACTCCAGCGGCCTTAGCTGATATTTGTGAATCAGCCAAGCGTAAAGCAGGCCAGCCCCGGAAGAACCCAGCAGGGAGGCAACCGCCGCCGGAAAGATTTTGCGCGAGGGCAGTAAATAATAGGCCACGCCCGTATTGAACAGGCAAAACACCAGCGTAAACCAGCTGGGCGGCAAGTGTCGGCTCAGCCAAAAAGGCAAAACAAAACCCAGCAAGAAAATATTGGCTACGATTGCCGCGGGATAACGCCAATTCCGCTTATTGGTCAGGAGCAGGCTAAACGCCAGCAGAACCAGCAGCGAAACCACGCTACCTTCTCTGGCAAAATCCCAGAAAGCCAGACCATCATCGACCGAACTATTGAGGCCGTAATTGTCCCCGCCTGTCCGGCGCAGGAGAAGCTTGTCGCCGACGGACAACTCGGTTCCGGCGGGCATTTCAATTACCACAAATTCTTTCTTGCTGCCCGGTGTCCGGCGGAGACGTATCTTGACCTGCCGGAGCAGGCGTTCGGTGTCATCGGCATAGTGTTCTAAAACATGAGAAACTGTCCCCTTGAGATAAACCTGTCCGGGTAAAACAACAGTCCTGCCCGCCGCCAGCAACATACCGAGCATCAGCATACCCAAAAATAAACGCTTCATTTATACTATTATAGTGAAAAAAATCATATTTTTCATTATCCTCGGCGCGTTGCTTCTGGCCGCTGGGCAAGTCAATATTTTTACCGGGGACAGTGCTGCCGAAATTTTCATTGACGGACAATTTATCGCCAAGGAACAAGTCGTGCAGCATCCTTTGTCCGCCGGCACACACTATCTGCAGGTCAAGAAAAACAACGCCGTCTTCAAGTCGCGAACCATCGAGACGCAGGACGGCCAAACCGAGACAATAGTGCTGGACGATTTTGTGGATTACAAGACCAATGTCCCGTCGCGCGGCTCTCTCGAGATGGAAGCCCTGCGGGTGCGCGAGACGCGCGGCAACATGGCCTTCGGCTGGCATGGCGGGTCGCCGGCCTCAGGACTCAGCCTCAAATGGTGGCCGGGGGAGAAGCTTGGCTTGCAGGCTGTCGGCTACGCCAATAAGTTCGACGACAACCAAGACACGCGGGCAGGCGGGCGACTGCTTTTTTCGCTCAACGAGTCGGTTTTTCAGAACAGCACTTTTACCACCTATTTGGCTTTGGGTGTCGGGCGTTCGGCTCTCCTCAACACTGTTGACGAAAACAAAAACGAAACCTACGATTTGCTGGAAGCGGCCTTGGGGCTGGAATTTAAAATCGCGGATTTTTTTAAAAACGACGGCGGCACAAGAACAAGACAGGTCGTAATCAGCAATGAAAGCTCAGCCTTGAACGTGCTACTGGCAGAGTTCTTAATCGGTCTTGGCGAAGGCATCTTGAAAATGGCGCATTGGAGCGGGGAAATCGGTGTGGAACGAATTTTTACCCGTTATTTTTCGCCGGACGCGGACCAACCATCGTCCGAAGTTCTCCGGCTGAAATTTAGCGGCGGGTGTCATATATATTTTTAAGGAGGCCGGGAGATGAAAAAGTTTTTAATATTTTTATTGGCAGTGGCGGCGCTGGGACTGGCCGAGAAAGGGCGAATCAACGTTATTACCGATTTGCCCAGCTCGGAAATCTATATCGACGGTGTGTTGGCTGGCCGAGAGGCCGTACAAAATTACGAGGTCGACCCTGGGGACCATTATGTGGTCGTGAATTACCGCGGCAAAAAAATCTACGCCCGGACGCACCACGTCGGCGACGGCGAGATACGCACTGTCCCGACCGCACATTTCGTGGATTTCAAGACCAATGTCGCCAACCGCGGCGCGGTAGATGTCGAGGCGGCGCGCATCCGCGAGACGCGCGGCAATTTCGGTCTCGGCGCACAGGCTTCCGCCCTGACCAGCACGGCAAGCCTCGGCGGCGTGTCCGCCAAATGGTGGTTCACGGAACGGTGGGGCCTGCAGGCTTTCGGCTGGCTAAATAACAGCCGCGCCTACTTCGGTGGCCGCCTGCTTTACTGGCTGGCGGATAAGGTGGTTTTCAATGCGCCTTTCTCCGGCTACCTCTACGGCGGCGGCGGCACGGACAGCCACAGCGACCAAGACAATCCTGACAATAATGTCCGCACCACCGTCAGCAACGGCGGATTCGGCGTGGAGTTCTCGCCGCTGGGCGTGAACGGCCTGTTTCTCGGACTGGAAATCGGCCTGGAAAAACGTTACTCCGTCGGTCCCACCATCGAGGGCAAAGACCGCGATAATGCCGGGATGCTCTTCTCTGGAGGTTTGCATTTATATTTTTAAATTTAGTTTGGTTATCCTGCTCAGGGCAATATCTTGGCTTGATTATTGGTACAGGGCGTTGGCCAGATGGATTATCCCTTACCCCTATCGGCGTTCCGGTCGTTGCCGAAAATGCGGCGAATGTTGCCGGAATATTTTAATCGGCATGGAGCCGCGGATGCTCCGGGTACGCTGGCTACGCAATTTGGCAATCTGGTGGAACGCTTACTTTAACAATCTGCGGCTGATTGGCAGTTTTATCGAGGACGGCGTAATGGTTTTCACTTGCAAGCGCTTGCGCCCTGACGGATTGTGCGGCGCGTACAATTGGTTACGGCCAGTGTTTTGCCATGAGTATCCGCGTTTGTGGCGTTATTTTGAACAGCCGACCGTCCTGCACGGCTGTGGCTTTAAGTTTTTGCCACGAAAATAAATTTCGCCAGTTCGCCGTCGATAGCGATATTGCCCTGCTCCGTGGCCAGAATATAAGTTGGGTAAAGCTGTTGGATACGCAGCGGCTGGCCCGGATAAATGCCCAGCTCGTACAGGCGCAAGAGCGCAGGATGCTGGGAAGCACGCACATAAACCACCCGCGCCGTTTGTCCCTGCGGCAGACGGTTCAGCGGCAGCACGGTATGAGCATTATATTTTCTGGCTTGCTCGCAGCAAGGTCCGGGCGCAATATTGTGCAAATAGCCATGGCCAATCAAGGCACAGTATTTCTCCAGCAGTTCCGGGGTCAGCTCCGGCAAGAGCGTCTCCACATATTCGGTTGTTTTTTTAGCGGTCAACCCCAGCAGTTCTTTACAAAAAACTTTCAACACCGCGGCGGCACGCTCTGCGTTGTTTTTCTCTTTGTTCCTTGCGACCATTGCTCCTCCTAAATATGCAAAATTTTATTGACCAGCGCGGCGACCACAAACGCGTAAACCGTGGCGGCGGTAAAAATGAAAACCGCCCAGCCCCAGCCTTTTTGCCGCCGAATCTCCCCGACAAAACCAAGGCACGGCGCGGAGAGCGAAATAAATAATAAAGAAACCAATACTTGAATAGAATTAAGCATACCGTTATTGGCCAAATCATACAGCGAGACCGCGCCCAAGTCCTTGCGGAAAAGTCCCAGCACCACGCTGTCCGTAAAGGATTCCGGCAAATCCAGAAAAGTCCGAATCAGCGGCGCGACCGCGCCCCGTAAGTATTCGAGCAGTCCCGTAACCTGCGCGGCAAAAAGCAATGCCGAGACTCCCAGCAGGAGCGGCGTGAGCCTCACGATATACCAGCGCGTATAAATCCAGGTCGTTACCGCAATCTTGGTAAAATCGGGGCGGCGCAAGGGGGTTACCTTAGCTATATAGCTGTTGGCAGGCTGGCGGACGAGCAGATTATTTAAAACCAAAATCAACAGCATCTGCAACGCCATAACCCCGGCAAAAATCAGCGCGTGCCGGAACTGAATGATGGCCAGCAGATTGACGATGATGGCCAGCTGGGACACGCAAGGAATAAAAAACAACAGCAAGAGCAGATTGACCGTCCGCTCCTTGCCGGTGCGTAGCGCGACAGATTTATTCAAGGCCGCGACCTTGCAACAACTAAAGAGCAGGCCCGGCAGCGCCTGCCCGTTCAAGCCCCAGAGCCGCAAAAACTTATTGAACGTCAAACTCAAACGCTTGCTGTAGCCTGTGTTTTCCAAGAAAGCATAGCCGAAGAAAAAAGAACCCAGCATCGGCAAAAGCAGGGCATAAGCGTAAGCCAGCCCGTTGGTCAAAATGCCGTACTGCCCGACCAAAAAAGCGGAGACCAGATTGTCGCCGCAAAGACTCGTAACAATATAGGCCAAAAAGGGCGCGAGGTACTTGCTCAACAACTCGTCATAGAAGAACCGTACCAGCAGACCACCCCCGACCAAATGAACAAAAGCAAAGAGCGCGGACAAGACCGCCGCCGCCAGCAATAAATCCCAGAAAAACCGCAGGGAATACTCCTCAAAAAACCGTGAACCCCCGTCCGGCAGCGGCGAATCCTGTTGCCAAATTTCCTGAAAAAGACTGCGGGAAAGGCTTTCCCAGCGGTTGGCGATAGTGAAAGAGTAGGCGACGGCATATTTATTTTGCGCGTAGGAGAGCATCCGTCCGCGGACTTCCGGTGTAAACGCCCGCCGCAACCAGTTGATAATATTTTTATTGCCAAATAGAAGCATCAAGCAGATAAACCGCAACGAAACCTTGGCCGCGGCAGACGGAATAAATTTAAAATCCTGCTCAAAGTTTTGGATTATCTTCTCGATATTGCGGGAATATCCGCCCACCCAGCGCGGCTTATGACTCCGCCCCAAAGCCTTTTTGAGAGCCGCCGTATTAGGACTGATAATCGGCACGCCCACCACCACCTCGGCATGAAAAGCCTGCGCCAGCCTGTCCGTATCAAAAAAATATTCCTGCCGTGAGACAGTCTCCGCCTGATAGTTGATGACGAAAGGGATGCCCAGCTCCGCCAGTTGAATCATAATCAGGATACCCGTCTCCAGCGTCTCCTCGTTGGCCGTAAAAATTATCTTGGCCGGCTGTAATCTGAGCAACAGATTCAATGTAACAGTTTCGTTCTCCGAAGTGGGAATCAGCGTGTAAACACCCGGAGCCTCAAGCACTTCGTAGCTTTCCCCGCCAATCTTGGCGCGGCCAACATTGAGCCGCATGGCCGTCCCCGGATAAGCTGTCCGCCGCGCCGTGCCGCCAGTCAGGCTATTGAAAACAGCGGTCTTGCCCGAGAAATTATGCCCGATAATGAGCAGGGTCTTGGTCATTGAGCGTCCAGCAGAAGAGTAATATCCAGAGCCGCGGCGGAATGTGTAATCCTGCCGCAAGAAATATAGTCCACGCCGCTTCCCGCCAAGGTTCTGATATTTTTCTCACTCACGCCGCCGGAAATCTCCAGCTTGATTTGCGGATTGAGTTTGGCGCGCAGGGCGACGGCTTTTTTTATTTTCGCCAAGGGCATATTGTCGAGCAGGATGATGTTCACTGGTAACGTCAAAAAATCCTCCACCTGCCGCAAGGTTGCGGCTTCCAGCTCAATCTTTTTGGCGCTCCGCCAGAATCTAAAACGCTTAATTCGCTTTAGTAAAGCGCCGGACCGCAAGCCAGCCAAGTGATTGTCTTTGACCAAAACCATGTCCGACAAATCAAGCCGATGGTTCTGCCCGCCGCCGCAACACACCGCGTACTTTTCCAGCTCGCGCAGTCCGGGGATGGTCTTGCGCGTGTCAAGTAATTTAACCTTCGTGCCTTTAAGCAATTTCACTAATTTATTGGTTTCCGTGGCTACGCCGCTCAAATGCTGGAGAAAATTTAAGGCCACCCGCTCCGCCAAGAGCAGGTCGTTCAATCTGCCGCCAATTTCGGCAATAACCGTTCCTTTTTTTATCTGGTCGCCGTCCGCATAATCCGTGCAGAAAGAACTTTTACGAAAACAATAGCGGGCAACGGCTAAACCGCAAAGAACACCGTTCGCCTTGGCAATGATTTTGCCCTTGGCCATTTGCCAGCGTCCGCCAAAATAACGGGAAGTGATGTCGCCGCGCGGCGCGTCTTCGCGCAAAGCCCTGTGAATTAAGGCACGAGTATTTCTGCTGATACTCATTAAGGCAATTTTAACTTATTTTGGCAGTTTGGACAAAATAGATTCTCCCAAAAATATATTCTTTAATTTTTTAAAAGAATATGTGCGGTCTGCAAAGGCGGCTGTTCAGATATCGCTCATTCCATTAGCGGCCATCTTTTTGAAAATAATTATTGTTTATATGCCAATGAGAATAATTTGGTATAAATTTATATTTTGTTTATTATAAATCCCTGCGCCGTATCCTTAATAGCATAGCCTTGGGCGGTTATTTCTGCCCGCAGTTTATCGGCAGACGCGAAGTCTTTATTTTTCTTGGCGGCCAGTCTCTGCTCGGCCAGCACGGTGATTTCCGCCGGGATTTCCGCAGATTTTTTTTCGGCTTGCAACAGGCCGAGTATGCCGCCGAGTTTTTTTAATAAAATAGCGGCTTGCGGCGAGCGGTCGCGGTTAGCCACGGTGGCCAGGTTGAAAAGCACGCCCAATGCGCCCGCCGAATTAAAGTCATCGTCCATATAATCCGTAAATTCTTTCTCAAAAGAAACATATTCTGAAACTAACTCTCTGCTCCCCTTTGCCAGGCTGGCGAGCGCGGATTTCTCTGCGCACGAAGCCGGGTCAGCCGCAGTAGCGATGGGCTGAGCTGCCTGCGGAGCAGACTGAGCGGTCGTCGCCGCAGGCGATTGGGGGGCGGTCTGCCGAGTATTCTCCCACACCGCCTGATATAATTTCGCCAAACCTTTCTGCGCCTCGACGAGCTGCTCCTCGGAAAAATTTATCGGCGAACGGTAATGCGTGCTTAAAACATAGAAGCGCAGGATTTCCGGGTCATATTTTTGCAGAATATCCCGGATGGTCGAAAAATTACCGAGCGACTTGGACATCTTCTCATTATTGATGTTGACGAAGCCGTTGTGCAACCAGTATTTCACGTAGGGTTGTCCCGTCGCCGCTTCGGACTGGGCAATCTCGTTTTCGTGATGCGGAAAAATCAAGTCCTGCCCGCCGCCGTGAATATCAAAAGACTTGCCCAACTTCTTCATGGACATGACCGAACACTCAATATGCCAGCCAGGCCGCCCGTCGCCCCACGGCGACGGCCAAGACGGCTCGCCGGGTTTCGCCGCTTTCCACAGGGCAAAATCCAGCGGATTTTTCTTGGCATCATCCACCGCCACGCGCGCCCCGGCCTCATTGTCATCCAGCCTGCGACCGGACAACTTGCCGTACTGCGCAAAAGAAGCCACATCATAATAAACATCGCCGTTCACCGCATAGGCATGACCTTTCCGCACCAGCGTCCCGATTAACTCAATAATATCCGGGATATGTTCGGTGGCCTTGGGATAATCCGTCGCCCGCAGGATGCCGAGGCGGTCAAAGTCCGTAAAATATTCTCGAATAAATTTCTCCGTAATCTCTTGCTGGCTCTGCCCCGACTCGCTGGCTTTGCGGATAATCTTGTCGTCAATATCCGTAAAATTTTGAATATAATTCACCTGGTAACCTTGGTGCAACAGATAACGGCGAATCATATCAAAAACAATATACGCCCGCGCATGGCCGAGATGACAATAGTCATAGACCGTTACGCCGCAGACATACATATTGACTTCGGCGGGATTGAGCGGCGCAAAATTTTCTTTGCGGCGGTTTAATGTGTTATAGACCTGCATTACTTATGTTCAATCCTCTGCAATTCTTCTTCCAATTTAACAATCCGGCGGATTAAATGCACCACCGTATCCTCAACCGGGTCAGGCATTTTACCCCAATCATTATCGACCCGCTCGTCATTCTGGATAATCACGCGACCGGGCATACCGACCACCGTGGAATTGTCCGGCACATCTTTCAAAATCGTGGTATTCGCCCCAATCTTGCAGTTGCTCCCGATGCGAACCTTGCCGATAATCTTCGCGCCGCAACCGATAATCGTGTTCGCGCCGACAGTCGGGTGGCGTTTGACCCGTTTGGTGCTGGTGCCACCCAGCGTTACGCCGTGATAAATCAGGCAATTGTCGCCAACCTCGGCGGTCTCGCCGATAACCACCCCGGAGCCGTGATCGATAAAAACCCCGCGTCCGATTTTAGCGCCCGGATGAATCTCAATGCCGGTCAAGAATCTGGTCAGCTGCGAAATCAGCCGCGGGATTATCGGGACGCGGCAAACATACAAAACATGCAAAAATTTATGAATCCAGACGACCCACAGCCCGTGATAGAGCCAGACTTCCCACCAACGACAGGCCGGGTCATACTTCAGTGCGGATTTTATTTCGTCAATGAAAAGCATCGCGGGTATTTTAACATAAAATAATCTTAAAGATTATTTTTTGCATTGTCAGTGTCCGCTTCCTTTGTTATACTTAAATTAATTAAGCGCGTTACGGGGGGAAATATGGCGGCAATCTCCGTCATCAATCAAAAGGGCGGTTGCGGCAAGACCACCACCTCGGTTAATATCGCCACTGGCTTAGCGCGGCGGGGGTATCGGGTGTTGCTCGTGGACATGGACCCGCAGGGACACTCCACGCTGGGCTTAGGCTGTAATCCAGATTCCTTGGAACGGACAATTTTTGATGTCATCGATGAGCGCGCGGAAAACACGCCGCTGTCCGCCGTGATTGTGCCGCTGACAGAAAGATTGACGCTGGCACCTTCCAATGTTTTGCTTTCCGCTTTTGAACAGTCGCTGGCGGGCAAGGCCGGGCGTGAATCACGCCTGACCAACGCTTTGGCCAAAGTCAAGAATCAATACGATTACCTCATCATTGACTGCCCGCCCAGTTTAGGTTTGCTGACCGTCAACGCCTTGCTGGCCTCCTCGCACGTCATTGTGCCGATTGATTCCGGTTTTTATTCGCTGGCTGGCGTGCAAAAACTGCGGGAAACCATCCAGATGCTGAGAGTCAAGGCACAGCATGAGCTGGACATCCGGCACGTCATCACTTTTTACGACCACAAGTCGACTTTCAACAAAGAGTTTGAGGAAGACTTGCAGAAAATCATCGGCGAAGAAAATTTATTTAAACAAAGAATCCGTCGCTCGATAAAATTTAATTCCTCACAACGGCGGGGTAAATCCGTCATCGACCTTGGGAGCAAGCGTTGTGGCGTGGCTTTCCGCGATTATCTCAATCTCACGCAGGAAATCATCGACTGGACCAAGCTGTCGTGGGGTTTTCGTAAGCGCGCGCGGCTGACCACCAAAACCGAAATGCGCCGCCAGTTGGTACGCGCCATCAATCTGGCTTACCACGGCGAGGCGCGCGACGTAAAAGTCGCCGGTGTTTTCAATAATTGGCGGCCAGAGCCGATGCAAAAAAACCAGACCGGGGCCTGGGAAACCGCCATCGAACTAAATCCCGGTCAGTACGAGTACAAATTTATCGTGGACGGGCAATGGGTTACCGACCCCGCCAACACCAACGTCAAAATAAAAAATAATATTGCTAATTCGGTGCTGGTAGTAAATTAATTTTTTAGAAAAATTATTTTTGGGGCAAACACAGAAATAATTTTGAAAATAATTTTGAAAATTTTTTAGAAAAAAGGTTGACTTCTGTTGCGCATTTGTATTAGATTAGTATTGGTTAGTCAAGTGTCCGCAAGCGGCTGTAACTTTTGTCGTTAAAGATAAAAGAGCCGTTGTGAAAAAAACAAACAGAGGGGGTGTCAGCATGGTCGCTAAGAAAAAAGTCGCGAAGAAGAAAGTGGCGAAAAAGAAAAAGACCGTAAAAAAAGCCAAGAAGAGATAATCTTCGCGGTGGTCGATGAGCCGCTTAGAAATTCTAAGCGGCTCTTTTAATTTAAGGAGTTGACATGGTTAAAATATCAGTTGTTGTCCCTACCATGAATGAGGAAAAATATTTACAGCCCTGCTTAGATTCATTTCGGAATCAGACCTATAAAGATTTTGAAATGGTGGCCATCGATGCCAGCAGTGATTCTACACCGCAACTTTGTACCCAGGCCGGCTGGCAAGTCGTGCGGCAGGTCAGCAAAGGCGTGTCGCTGGCGCGGGCGGAAGGTTTTGCCGCCACGTCCGGCGAGATTGTCGCCTGCACTGATGCCGACACCGCCCCGGAACAGCAATGGGTGGAGAGCATCGCGGAAGCCTTTGCCGACGAGCGGGTCGTCTGTGCCTATGGTCCCGTCTATCTGCGGGACTGCGGCGCGTTCCTGAAATTTTTGGGTGCTTTCTTCTATAATACTATTTTTCTGAACTTTGGCCGCCTAATCCGCCGCGATAACGTGTCGGGACAAAATTTTGCGATACGCAAAAGCGCTTACGACGCTATCGGCGGCTTCCGCGCCGACCTCGTTACCGCCGAGGACGTGGACTTGGGTTTGCGCGTCCGCAAGCTGGGCAAGGTCGTTTATGTCAAGAAGATGCGCGTGCATACTTCCGCGCGCCGTCTGCTGGCGGAAGGCCCGTTGCATTTCATCGGGCATAATGTTTTAAATTTCCTGCGCATTACTTTAACGGGCAAAGCCAGCCAGAATTTTAAGCCGATTCGGTAATTTTCATACAGTTCGAATCGTCATTTTCGGACACTGAGCGGTTGCTCGGTGTCCATTTTTTAATTTCCGCTTCGGGTACTTTGCTAACATCAATCAGTGCGTGATAACCTAGGCAGTTGTCGAAAGCCGTGCTGGCGGCTCGGCCAACTGATTATGGTATAATGGTTTCTGCCTGCGGTGTACGTGTTTATTTATATAAACCTGGAACCTGTATAAAAACTGGGGACTTGTCGTGGGTTTTTCGTTTCCCAAAACTAAAACCCCGCAAGTGCTAACGTCTGGCTTATTCGGACGACCCGCCTTGTGAATTTTGGTTCGCAAGGTTTGATAAAAACGGCATCGCGGGTTGCTTCTGCCGCGCAGGGTTATTTTATTTCACTGTTTATGGCAATCGTATTTTCCTGCGCTTTGGCCTGCTCTTTTTTCTTCAAGGCCTGCAGAAAATCACCGTAAAAATTCTGCAAGGAATCTTCCCTTAAACGATAGAAAATATTGCGCCCCGTCTTGCGTGGCTCGATGATGCCCGCCTTGTACAGCACGTTCAGATGATGCGAAGCGGTGGACTGCTCCATGAAAAATTTGTTCTCCACCTTGCTGGCGTTGATTTCACCGTTCCGCTCCAAATCCTCTAAGATGGCCAGCCTTTCCTCGCTCGCCAACGCCCGTAAAAACCTCACATAACTCTGGCAATTTTCCATAACAACCCCTGCCTTTCAAATCATTTAATGCTTATATATACCCGCTTTTTTCTGAAATATACCCCCAGCCCGGTTGGCTGGGGGTACTTCCTCGCCTGCAAGGAAATACAGGCTCGGTCGTACCCTTTTCCAGCCTGGTTGGCGGCACTCCGTGCGCTGGTCGCGCACTGGGACTTCCTCCGCGGCTGGTTGCCGCTGTCGGTCGGGGGTACTTCCACACGTCGCGCGTTTCACGCGCTCGTGGGTCTCACTTAACTTCGCTTCGCTTTTAAGTTCGACGCGCCGCGCAAAGAAATACAGGCTCGGTCGCGCTCCGCTCGCTGGTTGCTCGCTGGGACTTCCTCGGGCGCAAGGAATTCCGCCCTCGGTCGCACTCCGCTCGCTGGTTGCTCGCTGGGACTTCCTCGGGCGCAAGGAATTCCGCCCTCGGTCGCACCCTTTTCCTGCCTTTCAGGGGTTAATCTGCAATTAACATCTATTGACACCAATAGCGCTAAACGTTAACCTATAACTAGTTTATGGAGGTTTGTTATGGTTAAATCATCTATCGAAGACTTTTCCAGCCTATTTCTTTCCGGCGAAAAACAGACCGAGCTGGACAACGGCAGTCTTGACCTGTTGCGCTATTTCGGGCTGGCGGAAAATCCTTTCGGCGACGCGGTCAATGTCCGCTATTTTTACAAGGCCAAGGAACACTGGAATATTTACCAAAAGATGAAAATGAGCGTGGAGCAAAACATCTCGCTGGCCATGGTTTGCGGACAGTCCGGCAGCGGCAAGACACTGATTACCCAGCTGCTGCTGCTCAACCTCGACCAAGAAAAATATCAGACCATAGTGGTGCTGGTCTCGCCGGGCATGACCAAGTCCGCCCTGCTCAAAGAAGTCCTGCTGGAACTGGAACTGGGGCATTTGCTCAGAAACGCCTCGCAAACTTATGACATGATTCGCATCTTGCAGGATTATGTCATCGGACAGCTTTATCCTAAGGGCAAACGGCTGGTCATTATGATTGATGAGGCGCATTTTCTGGAAGCGTCCTCGCTACATATCCTGCGGACAATCTCCAACATCGAATTGCCACAAATGAAAATGGTTTCGATTTTGCTTTTTACCGAAGAGATTTTCCTGCGCCGCATCAAGCATGAAAGCTACAACTCTTTGCGTAACCGCATGTATGTGCAGGAGGAACTGCTGCCTTTTGACTTGGCGGAGATGAAAGAATACGTCCGTTTTCGTATCCGCACCTCGGGCGGCAACCCGGACACATTATTTGCGCCGGACACTTACCCGATTATCCATCTGGCCACGGCGGGTATCGCGCGCGAGGTCAACAATCTCTGCTTCAACGCGCTGACCGAAGCCTACCTGAGCCAACAAAAAATAATTACCAATAAATTGCTGTTGAATTGTTTGTGAAACGAGACTTATCTTTTTACAGAATTCTCCTCAAATACTGCCCGGTATAAGACTGCGGCTGGGCGGCCACTTCTTCCGGCGTGCCTGCCGCAATAATTTCCCCGCCGCCGTCGCCGCCGTCCGGGCCAAGGTCGATGATATGGTCGGCGGATTTCACGACATCCAGATTATGCTCCACCACGATAATCGTATTGCCGTTGTCCACCAAGCGGTTGAGCATCTCAATCAGCTTGGAGACATCGGCAAAATGCAAACCTGTCGTCGGCTCATCAAGAATATAGAGCGTCCTGCCCGTCGAACGTTTGGACAATTCTGTCGCCAGCTTGATGCGCTGTGCTTCGCCGCCGGACAGCGTGGTGGCGGACTGCCCCAGCTGGATATAATTTAAACCAACGTCCCGCAGGGTTCTCAGCTTGCGCTCAATCTGCGGAATGTTTTGCAGTATCCCGTAGGCCTCTTCGACAGTCATGTTCAGCACCTCGCTGATATTATGGCCTTTGTAGCGGACCTCTAGCGTCTCTTTGTTATAGCGTTTGCCGCCGCAGACCTCGCAAGGCACATACACGTCCGGCAAAAAATGCATCTCGATTTTTTTTATGCCGTCGCCCTCGCAAGCCTCACAGCGTCCGCCCCGGACATTGAAAGAAAAACGTCCAGACTGATAGCCGCGCTGTTTTGCCTCCGGGGTCAGCGCAAACAACTCGCGGATGGGCGTGAAAACTCCCGTGTAGGTGGCGGGATTGGAGCGCGGCGTGCGCCCGATAGGGTCCTGGTCGATAACGATAATGCTGTCAATATTTTCCACGCCCTTGATGCTGCTGTACTTAATCGGCGGCAGGGAACTGCCGTGCAATTTGTGCATCAGGAGCGGATAGAGCGTGTCGGTAATCAGCGAGGACTTGCCCGAGCCGGACACGCCAGTAATGCAGATAAATTTACCCAACGGAAAACTGACGGTCAATTTTTTGAGATTATGCTCGGCAACATTGGTCAAAGTGATTTTTTGCTTGTTGCCCGCGCGCCGCCGCTGGGGTACCGGGATTTTTTGCCGCCCCGCCAAGAACGCGCCAGTCAAAGACTGGGGATTTTTCAGTACTTCCGCTGGCGCACCCTCGGCGACGATTCGACCGCCCAGTTTGCCCGCCCCGGGACCCATGTCAATCAAATGGTCAGCCGCCAGCATCGTCTCGTCATCATGCTCCACGACAATCACCGTATTGCCAAGGTCGCGCAGATGTTTCAGGCTGGCCAGCAGCTTGGCATTGTCTTTTTGATGCAGGCCAATGGACGGCTCATCCAAGACATACAGCACACCGACCAGTCCAGAACCAATCTGCGTCGCCAGGCGGATACGCTGTGCCTCGCCGCCGGACAGCGTGGCGGAAGCACGTCCCAAGGCCAAATAATCCAGCCCCACATCGGCCAAAAATTTTAAACGCACATTGATTTCTTTCAAGACTTGCCGCGCGATGGTCTCCTCGGTCTTGGTCAGCTGGAGACTGGCAATCCAGCTCCGCAAATCCTTGACCGCATAGGCCGTCAGGTCGCTGATATTTTTCTCCCGGATTTTTACGGACAGCGCGACAGGATTCAATTTCTTGCCGCCGCAGGCCGTGCAAGGCTTGACCGTCAGGTACTTAGCCAAATCTTCCTTGCGCTGCTCGGACTCGGTTTGATGATAGAGCCGCTCCAGATTGCGTATCACGCCCTCGAAATGCCCTGACCAGTCATAATATTTGGATTCATCCTTGCGGGAATGCAGATGAAAATCAATGCGGTCGCGGGTGCCGTGCAGTAAGATATCTTGGATATTCTTCGGCAGTTTTCGGAAAGGCGTGTCCAGATTAAATTTATACTTGCGCGCCAAGGATTGAATCATCTGTCCCATGAAACCACGCATCTGCGCCGCCCACGGCAGGAGCGCACCCTCGGCCAGCGTCAGTTCGGGATTGACGATTTTTTCCGGCGCAAAAATATAGGTCAGCCCCAAGCCCTTACATTCCGCGCACGCGCCGTAGGGGTTATTAAAAGAAAAAGTGCGCGGCAAAATTTCCGGCACCGAAATATCGCAGTCCGTACAGGTAAACAATTCCGAAAATAACTCACTGGTTTCTGTTTTGTCCGCGGCGATAGTCAGGACCTCGACCAGATGATTGCCGTCCTTGAGCGCCGCCTCCACGGACTCGAAAATTCTTTGATAGTTTTCCGGACTGACCGCCAGCCTATCAATGACCGCCTCGATAATGTGTTTCTGGTTTTTATTGAGCGGAATTTTTTCATCCAACTGATAGATAATGCCGTTGACACGCACCCGCAAGTAGCCTTTCTTGCGCAAGTCCTCAAAAAGTTTGGTGTACTCGCCTTTGCGCCCTCTGACCAGCGGCGCGAGGATGCTAATCTTTGTCCCTTGCGGTTTAGCGGCAATCCTGTCGGCAATCTCCTGGGCGGACTGTTTATGCACCGGCTTGCCGCATTTGGGGCAGTGCGGGACTCCAATATGCGCGAAGAGCAGACGAAAATAATCGTAAATCTCCGTAACCGTGCCGACCGTCGAGCGCGGATTTTTGGAACGGCTCTTCTGGTCAATCGAGATGGCGGGCGACAGTCCGTCGATAAAATCCACGTCGGGTTTTTCCATCTGGTCGAGGAACAGGCGCGCGTAAGCGGAGAGCGACTCGACATAACGGCGTTGCCCCTCGGCGTAAATCGTGTCAAAGGCCAGCGAGGATTTGCCCGAACCGGACACGCCCGTAATCACGGTCAGCGTATTGCGCGGAATTATTACCTCGATGTTTTGCAGATTGTGGACGCGCGCGCCCTTGATATACAAATCTTCGGTGGTCATAAGAAAAACTAGTTTAGCACTGTAATGGCATAATGTCGCGGGTATTTTAACCAAATAATTTTTTTTAACGGCAAAATTCAACAAAAAAATCCCCCAGAAAAAATTGTGCTAGGCATGAGACATGGTAACCCCCCGGGGCAACAGATAAATACCCGGAAAGGTCAGGATTATGCATGGCAGAAAAAGCCCGAATAGCCTTGAGATTGTGGTCCTCAATCAACACCACAGGAAAATTCAGCGCGTTAACCTCAGCCCCCGGACAGTCCTGCCTGAGTATCTCCCACGGTGTCTGGTTGTCTTTGTTCCTGTTCTTGCGCAGATAGTTAAAATCCAGCATATAGGTGTACTCTTTGCGCCGCATATCCTCTAAGTCCT
>BGZO01000028.1 GCA_003864475.1 Candidatus Termititenax persephonae
GCCTGGCAGAGGATTCGCTATTCCTTGGCGAGCTGGCTGGGCCACGCGAAATGGGGTGATACGTACAGGCTGGCCGAGGCCTTGTTTAGTCGGCATGTGTTTTGTAGGGAATAAGGGAAAGGCCTCTAATCGTGTTTTGCGTCGTTATGATAATCCAACTAATCGATATAACGACTCTCCCGGCGATGATTACAACAACAACAACGACAACAACAACAACTTTGCCTCGTCCTATCGCAATAACAACAACCCGCCTAATCGCAACAATAATATCGGGTTTCGCCTTGCCAGTACGTTCTCGCTAAGAGTCGATGTTTCCACGGAAGCATTGAGATTACTAGAACAGTCCAGCCTTATTTCCTGCCGAGCGGGTGATTCCTTGCCCGCGAAGGCGTGCGCTCCGTGCGCTGGTTGCGCACTGGGACTTCTGCGCCGGACAGGTATTCCCGGCGCAGTCGTCGGGCGTGTTGGCGCACGGCACGTTCCTGACCATACGGTCGGGACGAACAGAAAAAATGACTTCCCCGGCTGGTAGGCCGCTTTTTGGGGTTCCGAAAGCCGGGGGAGTTCGCCGCATACTGCGGAAATTTTTATACGAATATGTTATGCTAAAAAGCTATGCCTAATATGTCGCTAGGACTGTCTTTTGCCGCCGGGTTGCTCTCGTTTTTTTCGCCCTGCGTTTTGCCTTTGCTTCCCTCGTACCTCTGTTTGCTGGGCGGTTTCACCCCCGAACAGCTCAAGCAAGACGCGCCGCCGCTGAACGGTTATTTTTTAGTCAGAACCCTTGGTTTTATCTGCGGGTTTAGTTTGGTTTTTATCGTTCTGAGCCTGCTTTTGTCCAGCGGGTTTTATTTGCTGGGGCGGCTGACGCTGTATTTGCGCTGGCTGTCCGGGCTGATTATCATGGTGCTGGGCTTGAATATTTTGTTTGATTTTCTGTCTTTCTTAAATTATGAGAAACGCTTCCGCTTCGCGCTCTGGTCGCGGGGTACGGGCGGTACCTTGCTGGCGGGTGCGGCTTTTGGTGTCGGCTGGACACCTTGTATCGGCCCGATACTGACCAGCATCTTGCTGCTGGCCGGGCAGAGCGGGCAGGCCGGGACGGCGGCTCTGCATCTGGCGGCTTATTCCGTTGGTCTGGGACTGCCTTTCCTGTTGGCAGCGCTTTTTCTGGAACGTTCTTGGCGCTTGACCGCGCAACTGCGTTCGGTGTTGCCGATTATTCAGAAAATCAGCGGTGTCTTATTGATAATCATTGGTCTGCTGGTGCTGACCGGACATTTTCAGGCTTTGACCGTGTTATTAAACAGACAAGTTTAAAAAGGTTTTTTTTATGCGTAAGATATTTTTAATTTTTTGTTTGATTGCTTTAAGTCTGGCGGCGGGAGACAAGGCTGTGCGGAACGCCGCTGTCGTGCCGGAAATAAGCCAGGCTTTTGCCGCGGCCAATGTGCCGATTTTGCGCCAGCCCAGCCCGGCCGTTGATTTTACTGTGTCCTTGGCGGACGGCGGTGTCCTGAATCTTCAAGACTTATCCGGCCAAGTGGTGGTCCTGAATTTTTGGGCCAGTTGGTGCGCCCCCTGTCGGCAGGAAATGCCGTCCATGGAGAGGCTCTATCAAAGATTGCGACCGCAGGGCTTGGCCATGCTGGCGATAAATTATCAGGAAAGACCGGAAGACGTGCGCGCTTTTATGACGAAAAATAAGCTTGCTTTTCCGGCGGGGTTGGACTCTGCCGGTCGGCTAGCCGCGCTTTATGGAATAACTGCTTTTCCGACTACCTATATTATTGACCGCCAAGGCCGGATTGTTGCCAGGGTGCTGGGCAGTATGGAATGGGATACACCAGAAATCATAGCGGCCTTGGACGCGTTGTTGCGGCAAAAATGATAAATAATTATGCGTGATTTTTATTGGGTGGCAGGCGGCACGGGCTTCATCTTCTTGATGACTTGTCTGGGCGCGGCCTTGGTTTTCTTTTTTCAGCGGCGGACGAGCAAGGTGATGCAGACTTTATTTCTCGGCTTTGCGGCAGGCGTGATGATTGCCGCGGCGGTTTTTGGTCTGCTCCTGCCGGCGATTGAGGAGACGGCCGCCGCCGGAAAGATTAGCTGGTTGCCCGCCGCCGGGGGCTTGGTTCTCGGTGTGCTTTTTTTGTACGGGCTGGACAGGTTCATTCCGCATCTGCACGCTTTTACGAACGTGCGCGAGGGCGTGTCCAATTCGCTGAAGCGGACGACCCTGCTGATTTCGGCGGTAACACTGCACAATATTCCAGAGGGCATGGCGGTCGGCCTGGCCTTGGCGCTGGCGGCACAGCACGGCAGTGAGTCTTTGTACCTGTCCGCGCTGGCCTTGGCGCTGGGCATTGGCATTCAAAATTTTCCGGAAGGCGCCGCCGTCGCCCTGCCGCTGCGGCAGGAGGGTCTGTCGGCGGGGCGGGCTTTTTTGCTGGGCTGCGCGTCGGGCGTGGTCGAGCCGCTGTTCGGTTTGCTGATGGTGTTTGCGGCTGGTTTTATCGCTCCCGGTATGCCGTGGCTCTTGTCTTTTGCGGCGGGGGCGATGCTGTACGTGGTCGTGGAAGAGTTAATCCCGGAGGCGCATCTGGCGGAACATTCCAATCTCGGCACCCTGGCGGTTATGAGCGGATTTCTGCTGATGATGATTTTGGACGTGGCGCTGGGCTGAGTAAATAGTTCTTGACAATTATTTTTTTTCGTTATATCATACTAATCATATAGGATATATTTAGTATATCCCCTAAAAATGTGAGGAGCAAAATCATGACGGAGAAAAAGAAAAAAATTTCAATCATAGTTTTCAGCGGGGATTATGACAAGGCTTTTGCGGCATTTACCATTGCCTCGGGCGCGGCGGCTTTGAATTATGAGGTCAATCTTTTTTTCACCTTCTTTGGGCTGGACATCATCAAGAAAAAACGTGGCCGCCATTTCTTGGGCAGAGGTTTCCGGGCGCGGTTTTTCAATTTCCTGCTGGGCGGGCGGAACAATCTGCCGCTTTCCCGCCTGAATTTTGCGGGTTTAAGCCCGCTACTGCTCGGCAATCTGGCCAAGAAACGCCGCGTGGCCGGGGTCGACGAGCTGCTTGATGCGTCCATCAAGCTGGGCGTGAATTTTTACGCTTGCGAGACGGCGGGAGTGCTTCTCGCCCTGCAAAAGGACGATTTTATTCCTGAAGTCAAAAAAGTTATCGGCATCGGCTCGTTTTTGGAATTGCAGGAGGGCGGCACGACGCTGTTTATTTAATATGGCGACGCAGTATTTGGACATTACCGAAGAACATTGCCCGATGACTTTTGTCAAAACGAAGCTGGCTTTGAGCAAATTGGCTGACGGCGATATTTTGGAAGTGCTGTTGCCGTCGGGCGAGCCGCTGGAGAATGTGCCGCGTTCCGCCGTTGAGCAGGGTTTTTATGTTTTGGGCATCGAGCAAATCGACACGCAGGTGCATAAAGTAATATTAAAAAAATAAAACATTTTTAGGGCATCGACAAAATAAATAAGTAAGACTATCGAGCAGACCTCTGCAGACAAGTAAAAGAAAGCAGAGGTCTGTGTTATGTTAGCCAAATTTATTTCCGTATTAGAGTCAGATGAGGCGCTGAAGCAACGGGTAGCTGAATTGGTCGGCGAGGAGACTGGGCTTGACCAGGAAAGGCTGGTTTTTACAGGCGAGTCCGGGTGGCCGGATAATATTTTTGCGGACGGTTCGCCGCTGGCACCTCAGTTAGAATTTCTCCGCGGCAATTTGCTGGGCAACGGCACGGTAATCAATACGGTTTTTGGGCGGGTTCGCCAGCTCTATGCCGATTATACCGCGCAGGGTAAGCAATTCGAATTCTCGATTCAGCATGAAATGTGGTTTGGCGAACTTTTCGGCAATGTCCATACGGCCAACAATGAGGCGGCAAAATTCTCGCACGTTTCACGTCAGACGGCGGTGGATGGCATCAAAGATTTACTCAAGGCGGACAGGAATACTTATAAAGTTTTGACGATTGGGCAGGGGACGACCGGTGCCGTGGAGCGTTTATTCAAAATCCTCGGACTGGATATTGCCCCGGCCACGCAGGAACGCTTGGACGCGGCGAACCAATGGCGGCTGTCGGATTTGACCAAGCAAATCGAGCGTTCCCAGCGACAGAAAGCCCTATGGACAGAGAAGCTGGCGCGGGCCAAGAGAGAGGATAAGGAGTGGATAGGGCAGGAAATTGCCGCGTGGGACGAGGGCTTGCAGAGTTTGACCAGTATCGCTGACGAGCTGAGGCAAGGGCTTATCCCCGAAAAAAAACGTCCCGTCGTGCTGATTACCGGGCAGGAACATCACAGCAATAGCCTGCCCTATGACGGTGTTTTGGCGGAAAAAATCATTATTCCCTTTAGGCAGGACAATCTCTTGGAGATTGATTTGCAGGCCTATGAGGAGATTTTGCGGAAGCTTCAGGCCCAAGGGCGGGAGATTATCGTCTCGCTCTCGGCGGCCTCCAATGTTACCGGGCATGTTACGGACATTGTGGCCACGGCGGAATTGGCCAAGAAATATGGCGCGTTGACGATTTATGACCATGCCGCCTCTTTGGCTTATCGGCCCATTGATTTGTCTTTGCGCACGGCCGCTGGCCTGCCGTTGATAGACGCGGTGGTGGCCAGTCCGCACAAACTGCCCGGCGGTCCGGGCAGCACAGGTTTGCTGGTTTTCAATAAGGCTATTTATCCAGCGGAGAACGACCCGTCCTTTAAGGGGGGCGGCACAGTTTGGCATGTCTCGCCTTGGCGGCAAGTGTATTCCAGAGACATTGAGGAGAGAGAATCCTCGGGAACGCCCAACGGGGAGGGCATCCGCCGCCTCTATCTGGCTATGGAGCTGACTTACCGAAAAATCGGCTTCGCTAATATTGAAAAATTGGAGCGGCAATTGTCGGAACCCTTGTTGCGCTATCTGTTGAGCGACCCCAATATTGTGCTGTACGGCGATAAGGATTTGCCTTGGCGTGTGCCGATTTTTCCTTTTAATGTCAGGTACGCTGGTAATTATCTGCACCCCAATTTTGTGGCGCAGGTTTTGAGCGACTTGCTGGGCATTCAGACCCGGCCAGGCTGTTCCTGTGCCGGCGAGTACGGGCATCATTTGCTGGGCATCAGCGAGGAAGATTCGGAGACGATGCGCAGGGTGGTGGAAGAGGAAGGGATTTTTGCTGTCAAGCCTGGCTGGGTGCGGCTCAATCCGCATTGGCTTTTTACGCCGGAGCAAGGGCAGTATATTATTGAGTCCATCAAGCTTATCGCGCGGCACGGCTATAAATTATTGGCCCTGTACAAGTTGAATAAAAACGGCAATTTTATTTTTAGGCAGGAAGAACTGCGCCCGGCTTATTACGATGTAACCAGGGCGGAGGCTTCCTCTCTCGGTGTCGCGCAGGCTTACGCGGTCTTCCGGCATCGCCAAAGACGTTCCGCCCCGTCGTCAGAAAACATCGGGAAGTACGATTATCTCAAGACGAGAATCGCGGTGCAGGAAGAGTACACCGCCTATATCAATGACCTGATTCATCAGCTGGAGGCGGCGGACAAATTTTTGCAGGATTTGCCGGAGAACAGCGGGTCTCTCAAGTTCTTGCGCAAAGAAGATGGGGCGCCGCTACCCCTGCTATATCAATATCTGGATGCCGAATATGAGGAAACCTTGGCGAGATTAAGATTAAGGCAGTCTCCGCCTGCCCCTTAAACCGCTGGCTCTTCCTGAAACAGCCAGGTGGACAGGTACCGCTCGCCAGTGTCTGGTAGTATCGCCAAGATATTTTTGCCAGCCGACTCGGGGCGTTTGGCTACTTCGAGGGCGGCCCAAAGCGCCGCGCCGCTGGATATGCCGACGAGTATGCCTTCTACCCGGGCCAGAGCCTTGGCGGTAGTCCCGGCATCCGTGTGCTTGACTTGGATAATCTCGTCGATGATTTGGGGATTGAAAACTTGCGGCACAAAACCCGCGCCAATGCCTTGGATTTTGTGCGGACCGGCTTTGCCGCCCGACAGCACCGGAGAATCAGTCGGCTCGACCGCGATGATTTTCAGCGTAGGCTTTCTTTTTTTCAAAACTTCGCCCGTTCCCGTTAACGTGCCGCCCGTGCCGACTCCGCCGACGATTATGTCTACCGTGCCGTCAGTGTCCTGCCAGATTTCTTCGGCGGTTGTTTGGCGGTGGATTTCTGGATTGGCGGGGTTGTCAAACTGCTGGGGGATAAAGCTGTCCGGCGTATTCCGATGTAATTCTTCGGCTTTCTCAATCGCGCCTTTCATGCCCTTGGCTCCCTCGGTCAAGACCAGCTCTGCGCCGAAAATTTTGAGCAATTGACGGCGCTCGATGCTCATCGTCTCTGGCATGGTCAGAATCAGGCGATAACCTTTGGCGGCGGCGATGAAAGCCAAGGCGATGCCCGTGTTGCCGCTGGTCGGCTCGATGATGGTGGTGCTTTTTTTGATTAGTCCGTCCCGCTCGGCGGCCTCGATTAACGCCAGGCCGATACGGTCTTTGACGCTCGAGAGAGGATTAAAAGACTCCAGCTTGACCAGCACCTTGGCGGGCAGACCGCCGCCCAGCTTATTCAGCCTGACAATCGGTGTGTTGCCGATGGTTTGGGTAATACTTTCATAAATCTTGGCCATAGTTTCCTCCCTAAATATTTTTGAGCGACTGCTCGATGTCGCCGTTGATGTCGTCGATATGCTCGAGACCCACGGACAAACGAATATAGTCAGGCGTAACCCCGGTCGCCGCCTGTTCTTCCGCCGACAATTGTTGATGCGTCGTGCTGGCCGGATGAATCGCCAGAGACTTCGCGTCGCCGACATTGGCGAGGTGGGAAAATAATTTCAGTCCGTTAATGAATTTCTTGCCTGCCTCTAGGCCGCCCTTGACCCCGAAGCCGAGGATGGCCCCCGCGCCCTTGGGCAGATATTTCTGTGCTTTCTGGTATTCGGGGCTGGACGGCAGGCCGGGATAATTGACCCAAGCGACTTTCGGGTGTTTGGCCAAATACTGCGCCACGGCCAGAGCATTCTCAGAGTGCTTGACGATGCGCAGGTGCAGGGTCTCCAAGCCCTGCAGGAACAGGAATGAATTGAACGGCGAGATGGCGGGACCGATGTCGCGCAGGACGGTCGTGCGTACCTTGAGGATATAAGCCAGATTGCCGAGAGCCTCGACAAAATTTAGGCCATGGTAGCTGGGGTCGGGGTCGGCAATCAAGGGAAATTTACTTTTGCCGTTTTCCTTGACCGCCCAGTCAAATCGCCCAGCGTCGACAATCGCGCCGCCCAAGCTGGTGCCGTGGCCGCCGATAAATTTGGTCGCGGAGTAGACCACGATGTCCACGCCGTGCTGGATTGGCTTGAGCAGATACGGCGAAACGGTGTTGTCCAAAATGACAGGCAGATTGTGCCGATGGGCGATTTTGGTCAATTCAGCAAGGTCAGTTATGTTGTTTTTAGGATTACCGATGCTCTCCGCGTAAACGGCCTTGGTCTTGTCCGTGATGGCTTTCTCGATATTCCGGGGGTCGCTGGAGTCGACAAATTTTACCGTGATACCCAGCTTGCGCAACGTGTGATGAAAAAGGTTATACGTGCCGCCGTAAAGGTTATCGAGGGAGATTAATTCATCCCCCGCCTGGGCCAGAGTGATGATGGCCAGCGTGATTGCCGATTGCCCGGAAGCCAGAGCCAGTGCGCCCACGCCTCCGTCCAGTTCGGCGAGGCGTTTTTCAAAAACGTCCGAGGTGGGATTCATCAGGCGGCCGTAAATATTGCCAAATTTCTTTAAGCCAAAAAGGTCAGCCGCGTCGTCGGTGTCCGTAAAGACATAGGAAGTCGTCTGGTAAATCGGCACGGCGCGCGCGTGGGTGGCCGGGTCGACGGACTGTCCGCCGTGCAGTAAAATTGTTTCGTCTTTATAAGTCATGTTGCTTCTCCTTAAAAAAATAATTTAAAAAATAATATTACGTAATTCCTATAGGTTTAGTAGTATATACTACAGGAACAATTTTAATTTGTCAAGGATTTTTTATTAACTTTCTTGGATTGTGCCGTCTTTTAATTCTAAAATTTGGTTGCCAATTTTCGCCAATTCTGGATTGTGTGTTACGAGGATAATGGTCAGGTTTTGTTTTTGGTTTAAATCCAGCAATAAACTTTTTATCTCTTCCGAGCGTTTGCTGTCCAGATTGCCAGTCGGCTCGTCAGCAATCAGCACGGACGGATTATTGATTAGCGCCCGGGCTATCGCCACGCGCTGCATTTCGCCGCCGGATAGCTGTCCGGGCAGATGGTCTTTGCGGTGGGCGATGCCCAGCAATTGCAATATTTCCGCCAGCCTGTCCCCGCTGGCGCGTAGCCGCGGCTGAAAAACGGACGGCAGTAAAATATTTTCTTTTACGGTCAGGGTCGGCAGGAGAAAAAATTTCTGAAACACATAGCCGAATATTTCCCGCCGGATTTTGGTCAATTCTGTCTCGGAGAGTTTTAGTTTTCCCGCAAAAATCTGGCGGCCGTTCACGGTCAGCGTACCGCTGGCGGGATTGTCTAAGCAGCCCAGCACATTGACCAGCGTGGTTTTTCCCGAACCGCTGGCTCCGACGACCGAGACGATGGCGCCCCGCGCGATGCTGAACGTTGCTCCATTGAGGGCGTAAATTTTTTCTGCCCCGCGGGTGTATATCTTAGTTAGGTTCTGGGCGGTGATGAAAGTGTCCATTATTCTTCACTCCTGATGCTGTCCAGCGGGCGGATTGCGGCGGCGCGCAGCGACGGATACACTCCGCCGACGATGCCGACCAGCGTGATGGAAACGAAAGAAAAAATTATGACCGGCCAGCCGATGATAATCAGCCGTCCATTGGGCGTGAAAGGCAGGAGCTGGCGAATGGCCGTCTCCGAGAGGCTGGAAAAACCCAGGGCAAAGCTGATGCCCGCCAAACTGCCCAGTGCGCAGAGCAGGGTGGTCTCGATGAGAATCATTTGGAACACGTTTTGGGGCAAGGCTCCCATGCTCTTGAGAATGCCGATTTCTTGAAAACGCTCGAAGACGGACATCAGCACCGTATTTAACACGCCGAACATGGCGATTAAAAAAGCGATGAAAGCGATGGACAGGACGATGACTTTGGCGCTGGCGACCAGGCTCAAGATAGTGTTCTTGACCTGTGCCATGGACACGACCTGCACGTCCGGTAATTGATACAATTCTTCCTCAAAAACGGTCTGGTCGGCTTCCGGCTTGAGGCGCAGTCCCAGCATGGTTAGCAGGCCTGCTTTGTCGAAAACTTTTTGCGCGGCTTGGAGCGGCAGGAAAATCATGCCGTCGTCCTGCGTGCCAGTGCGTTTAAGTATGCCGCTCACTTTATATTCTTGAGTGCTGCCGGGCAGGAGCATGAGGTCGCCGACCTCGCGCTGTTCCAATTCGGCGGCCTCGTAGCCGAGTACCACTTCGCCGGCGGCGGCGGAGGCAAACCAGTCCCCTTGCGCGAATTGCAGGTATGGTTTCATCGGCGAGTAGGTCGCGGGGTCTATGCCCAGATAGACAATCGTGCCGCCGCTCTCACCTTTATTCGGGTCAAACTCGGCGTGCATCAGCATCTCGGCGGCCGCGGCCACTTCTGTTTTTTGCGCCACGTCGCGCACCAAGGCCTCAGGCATGTAGCGCAGTCCTGTCCCGCCTTTGAGCATCAATGTCGCGGCCTCGTAAGGGCAACCCTTGGCGGTCAGGACAATCTGAAAACCCATGCCCTCAATATTTTCATTTAGCGACTGCTCATAGCCTTTGTTGAAACCCAGCAGCGTAACCAGCACCCAAGTGGACAGCGCAATGCCGATTAACGTAAACAAAGTACGCGTTTTGCGCCGCCAAAGATTTTTGTAAGCGACCTGAAAGATATTCATTGGTTAGTCTCCTTTACTGATGGATTGGCTTTTATTGAAGACAAAGATGTCCATTAAAATCAGGTTTTTTTTGACCGCACGCAGGGTCGCCTGAAAATCCGCCGCGTCTTCCGGGCTGGGATTCTTAATGGCCTGTACTTTGCTGCTACCGCCGGAGCCGGTCTGCACAGCATAATTTAAAAAATCTTGGAGCGACAATCCGCTAAATTGCGCCGCAAATTCTGGCGAACGCAGTTCAGCGGCCTGGCGGGAAGTGAGTTTCTGGTAATAAAAATGTTTAATGCTGCCCGCGGTGTCATAAGCCAAGAACACCTGTAGCCCGCCATATTTGCCTTTTTGGTTAATGCCGTGGATATAGCCGATAATTTGGTCGCCCTGATACAGTGTGTATAGTGTGTAAGGGACATCGATAGTTTCATACAGGCCGGAAAATTTATCGCCCAGCCGCTCTTCCACTGCGCGTAAAGTTTTCTCGCCGCCCAGCTTGGTCAGGGATAGATACTCGGTTTTGTAAGTGAGGCGCGGCCCTGGCGCAGTGCCATAAAAAGCGCCGATACGCAAAATATCTCGGTCAGGGTCGTTGAGGTCGCAGCCGACCGCCGCAAAACTTGAGGCCAACAGCCCGCAGAAGAGCAACAGAGTTAAGATAATTTTTTTCATAAGTAGTTCCTTTTTATTTTTAGGCCTTAATTTATTCTTTAAAAGTAAGCGTAGAGTTGTGCCACTATTTTATATTCATCGAGGGCGCGTTGCCACTCGTACATCAGTCGGCTGGTCAACTCCGCGGTCAGACGGTATAGCGCGCCGATGCCCAGCCAAGTATTGTCCGTTGTCCGGGCGTGGGTGTATACGCTGGTATAGACATACTGTCCCTCTAATTTTAAGCGGTTTTCCTCTCCTAAATTCAGGCCGCAACGGTAAAAAACAGCCAGCGTGTCGTCCTGTTCCCGGCGCCCCAGGGCAATCTCCGCTTTATGCTCCAGGTTGTCATAATTGTAGGCCGCGTCCAGATTGATGAGCGCGAGTTTTTTTAAGCGCGTGTCCATGACCGTGTAGCCCATTATTTCCGGGGTCTGCCCCGTCAGCAGGGACAAGCCGACGCTGTAATTATCGTACCCCAATGCGCCGCGCGCGATACGCCCGGTGGCCAGCCAATTACCGTCCGTGCGCAGCGGCAGGCCGGAGCCGCTGGTCAACGCCGCTTGGTAACCGCCGTCGAGGGTGTCCTTGCTCCAGCCAATGCCCCAGTCGCGGTCATAACCGAAGCCATGCATCGGCAACGGCTGGAGCAGGTCGGCATGGGTATCCCAGTAAGCCGCCAGACCGAAGGCGACGCGGTTATGTCCGAACCAGACATCGCCAAGGCTGGTTTTGCTTTTCCAATAAGCGTTGTAGATTTGCGCTTCAGTTTTTTTCTGGTCAGCGCGGTAAGCCAGCCGCGCCTGCAAGGCCGCGGAGCCGATGTCCCCCCGCCCGCCGGAAAATTTCTGGAGATAGTCAAAACCGAGGGAGTTTAACTGCATCGCGTCGTCCATTTGCCCGGAGCGGTAAATTGTCCGCTGGTCCGGAGAGGAATAGCCGACTACGCCCTGTATCTCCGTGTAAAACAAGCTGTCGGCGGTCAGCAGACTGCCCAGCCCCAGCAAGAAGACCAAAAAACTCCGCCGCATTTTTTTAAATCCTCACGTTGATGGATTGGGTGGCAATGGTTTCTCCGTTTTCTTGAAAATCAAGGACGATTTCCCAGCCGCCGCGCATGACAAAATTGACGGGAAAAAGATAGTCTTCATTTTGGTTGGTTTGGATTTTGGTCGGCGGCGTGGTGTGATGTCCGCGCATCGACGGCATATCGTAACTGCCCAGCAGGGTGAGGGCGGAACTTTTGCTGGGCGGGGTACGGCTCGTGTCGTAGACATTGATTTTCAAGACCGCCGGACCGACCCGCGGTTTTTTGACAAACTCTGCCGTGTAAGAATATTGCTCATTTAATTGGGTGGCTTTAGGCGCTTTGGCGGCGACGCTGAAACTAAAAACACTTAAGCCTAAGATTGCCAGGGTCAGTCCTAAACGAAAATTCTTAATCATAAAAAACCTCCTGATTGGTATTTTTTTACAAGATACCCCTATAGGGTATATTAAGAAAAAGTATTTGTCAAGTACCCCTAGAGGGTATATGCTAAGGCGGGCTTCTGCCAGAACGACCAAAACGAAAGGATGGAAGTATGCCGCAGGAAAATTGTTGCCCGCCAGAGCAGCAGTATCCCAATCATGGGCGGGAGATTTCCCGTTTGAATCGGGTGGCGGGGCAGATTGACGGGGTACGCAAGATGATTAAGGCTAGGCGTTACTGCCCGGAGATTTTGATTCAGCTTAAGGCTGTCCGTTCCGCGGTCAAGTCTATAGAGAGCAATATTCTCAAGACGCACTTGGAATCCTGTGTCGCCGCGTCATTTGCGGACAAGAAAGAACGCGCCCATAAAATTGCCGAGATTAAAGAACTGCTGGACAAATTTAAAGATTAGCGGCGGCATTTTCTATTTGCGGGTTTTTCTATATAATAACGGACGATGAAGATTTCTTATAAATGTGATTATGCCTTGAAAGTCCTGCTGGAATTGGCCTTGAATGTCAATCAGGGCGTGCTGTCCTCGCAGGAGCTTTCGAAGAAGCTGGATATTCCTTTGAAATTTTTGGAACAGGTGTTGTCCGATTTGCGCAAGGGCGGTTTTGTCGAGAGCAGGCGCGGCAACATGGGCGGCTATGCGCTGGTCGGTCTGCCGGAAAAGATTACGCTGGGGGCGGTCATCCGCCACATCGACGGCTCGGTTGAGCCGATAGAATGTGTCAACCCCAAATATAAAAATTGCCGTGAGCGCCAGACCTGTGCCTACAAAAATGTCTGGATACGTGTCCACCAGGCGATAACTAATATTATCGATAATGTTACGCTGGAGGACATGTTGCGCGACACGCGTTCCGCGCAAGAGGCGCTGAATTATTCGATTTAATTTAACTTAAAGTTTCAACAAAAAGTGTCTTTTCCAGTATAATAATCGGCGATGTTTATTTTCTTTCTTGGCTTGATGCTGTTAGCCGCTTGGCTGTTGTGGTTTTATCTGCGGCGGTTTTTTTATGGGCGGCCATACCGCCCGGTGCTGGTCTTGGCCTATCATCGCGTCCTGCCGCGGGCCAGAAGTACTCTGGCCGTAGCGCAAAAAGATTTTGCCCGGCAAATTGCTTATCTGCGCCGCCGGAGATATGTATTTATGAACGCGGAAGATTTTTATCAAAAACATATCGTATCCGCCGCGCCAATCTTAAATAAAATCTGCCTAATAACTTTTGACGATGGCTATCGCGACAATCTTAAATACGCCCTGCCGATTCTGCGCCCGGATAATATTCCGGCGACTATCTTTGTAACCGTCAATAAAATAGGCAGCCCAGAGCCGTATTACTGGGATTTTAAGAACCAAACAAAATTCAGCAAAGACGATTTGCCGCTGACTTGGCCGGAGCTGCGGTGCCTGCAAAAATCCGGCTGGACAATCGGCTCGCATACCTTAAATCATTATGAGTTAAACAGATTGAGCGACCAGGAAATTAAGCAAGAATTACGGTTTGCCCGGAAAATTTTAACGGAGAAATTTGGGCAAAACAATGTCATTTGCTATCCGCGCGGCGCGGCGGACGCGCGGGTCTTAGGCTTGGCGCGCGCGGCCGGATATGGCTTGGGGTTCGTAACAAACTCGTGCGCGGACGATTGGCTGGCTTTGCCCAGGGTGGGCATTTATGCGCACGACAATTTTTGGCGGTTCCGTTTGAAGTTATTTCTCAGACGGCTCGCTCCCCTTAAAAAAAAGGAGCTGGCGCACGGCGCAGGGGTTATTGGTTGAAAGGAAAATTTGAATGAAAATCTTTATGTATATTTATTCCCTGCACACCGGAGGCGGCGCGGAAAATGTCTTGTATAAATTGGCGCTCTTTTTGCGTAAAAAAGGCTGGCAAGTTTACGTCTGCGGTATGCTCGATGAGAAGCCGTCTTTCGAGGATTCAATGACCGCGCAGGGCATAAAAGTCATACGCCTGCGGAGCAATCACAATCCCCTGCGGACGCTTCCGCGCTTGGTCAAGGTTTTGCGCCAAGTGCGCCCGGACATCATGCTAAATTGGCTGTATCCCTGCATTATTACTGGCGGTATTGCCGGACGAATAGCCAGCGTGCCTTGCCTCATCTCCAATTTGCGCGGGCCTGACCTCAAAAAGAAAAAACTAAAAGTTCTCCTCGACGGCATTGTCGCGCGTTGCTGTTACGACGGACATATTGCCGTCTCGCAAAATGTTAAGGACGTGTTCGTCCGCCGTGAGAAATATCCGGCGGATAAAGTAACCGTGATAAATAACGGCCTAGATTTGGCGGCAGAAAAATATATCAAGAAAATCAGCCGTTCAGCCGTACGCCGCGCTTGGCGGCTGACCGCCAAAAATATTGTGATTGGGACGCTCGGACGTTTGTACCCAGAGAAAAATCAGCAACTCTTATTAAAGGCTTTTGCCTGGCTGGCGTTGCGCCTGCCGGAAGCCAGACTTTTGCTGGTGGGCGACGGGCCGATGCGCCAAGCCTTGGAACGGCTGGCGGCGGAGTTGGGCATATCTGACAAGGTTATTTTTACTGGCTGGCAGAGCGACACGTATCGTTATCTTAGGCTTATGGACATTTATGTCCTGCCTTCATTATATGAAGGACATTCCGGTTCGATATTGCAGGCTTGGGCTTGCCGCCTGCCGGTAGTCGGTGCGCAGACGACTGGCATCCGCGACTTAATCACGGACGGCAAAGATGGCCTGCTCTTTTCGCTGAAAAATCCGCAGGAACTGGCCAATATTATACTCAATTTGCTGGCTTACCCAAAATTTGCCCAGAAATTAGCCGCGGCGGGTCAGCAAACGGTTACAGAGAATTATGCGGAAAAGAAAATGTATGCGGGATACCTTAATTATTTAAAAGGCTCTCCAGCCCAAAATCCCCCGCCGCGGCGTTGAAATTCATTTCCCGTTTTTTCTGGTCTCGATGATAAAAGAAAACCAGCGGATGCCGGGTGCGCGGCTTAATCTTGGTCAAGAAATATTCCCGCAGATTTTTGTCCGCCGTGTAGCCGAGCAGGACCACAGCGCCTAAAGACCGCGCCGTATTTAGCGCGTCCCGCCAGAGTGTGGAATTTTTGTCCTCAACATGTCCGTCAATGATTCTGGCAACGGTCAGGCCTTTGCGCTGGCCAACGGAGAGTATTAAAAAATTGGCCGCGTCCGCCCATAAAAAAAGATGTTTCGGTCCCCGCAAAAAACGCCAGTTAAAAATTTCTGCGTCCCACAGCACATGATTGCCCGAGGAAGTGTTCAGGGTTTTGACCATCGCCGCGATTTGCGCGGTATCCGGTCGGTCAAGCTTCTGCGCGGCGCTGGTCTTGCTGCCCAGCGGCCAGATTAGTTGCCGCAACCAGAGTACGTCGATTTCTTGATAACGTAACATTTTGTAGGCGTTGCTTAGTGGCGGCAGAACGCCCGGACAGAAGACATTGGTTTCGCCTTTTAGCGCGGCCGTGATGAGCATCAGCCCGCCGCCTTGACGGTAATCCTTGTCGACCAGCAGATTGTGCATGGAGTTGACGATGACTTTTTGCCCGTCGATGAGCCACGGCAGGCGCAGTTTATGCAGAACCCCGATGACCTTATTATTTGACGGCTCCAGCGCGATAAAAAAAGGTGTCGCTTTGTCCGCATAAGGATTGTCGTGGTACAGCCAGCGCAGGTATTTTTCCGTCTGCTGATAGCAGTGTTTGCCCCAGCCGCGCCGCGCCAAGTCCTGATAGGCGGGGAGATATTCTGGAGCATACGGGATTATTTTGGTCATTCAATTAAATTCCACCAGCCGTCGGCTGCGGCGAATGAGCGTGATTTTATTGTCTTGCAGTAAGTATTCCGGCGGCGTAGGGTGGCCGAGAAAAAGCAACGGCGAGGCGGTGTAGCCGTAAGCCCCGGAATTATGCACGCACAGCGTGTCGCCTTGGCGCGGCTCGGGCAGCTCCAAATTAACTGCTAAAGTGTCCAGCGGGGTGCAAAGGCAACCTGCAAGTTCCACTTTACACTTTGCGCCTTCTGGTCTGCTCAGATTGCTGATTTTGTAATTCTTCTTGAGGACTTGTCCCAGATTACCCGTTGCCGAAATATTTTGGTGCAGGCCGCCGTCGACAATGACGAAAGTTTTGCCGCGCGATTTTTTGATATTGATGACCGGACAGAGATAATCTCCCGCCGGAGCAATGAGATAACGCCCCAGTTCCAAGATTATTTTGGTTTGCGGCAGTTTCTGAGCCGCCTGGCTTAAAGCCGTGCAGACGGCGGCGATGTCCAGCGGCTCTTGCCCAGGATAATAATCCACACCAAAGCCGCCGCCGATATTGATTTGGGCGAGCGGCGCGGCGATTTTTGAGGCAAGGGCGAGGCTGTTTTGCAGGTTTTGCGCCAGAGCGTCGGCGGCGAGGCATTGCGTCCCGGCGTACACATGCAGGCCGACCAGCTTGCTGTTTTTTAGCTGGGGCAGGCTCGCTAAATCCTCTTCATCAATGCCGAATTGCGTCGGTTTGCCGCCCATTTTTAGGGCGAATTTCTCGACTGGCGTGGCCGGATTGACGCGCAATGAGACATAGGCCGTTCTGCCCAATTTTTGCGCGGTACGCTCAATCCGTTGCAGGTCGTCCAAGGACTCGGCGCTGAGCGAGCCACAGCCGGACTTGACCGCCAGCTCTATCTCCGCGTCCGTCTTGCCCGGCCCGGCAAAACTAAAAGTCTGCGGCGCGTAGCCGGCTAGGCTGGCCTGCTCCAGTTCGCCGCCCGAGCTGATGTCCAGCCCGTCAACCTTATCTTTCAAGGCTTTCAATAGTTGCAGGTTGCTGTTGGCCTTGACCGCATAGTACAAAAGGACATTTTCTGGCAAATTATCTTTCAGCAATTTTATCCGCGCCAAAATTTTTGCCCAATCATAGACGTAGCAGGGCAGGGAGAGCAGGTGTTGGTATTTGAGCCAGTCGGTCATTTGGCTTGATACTCCTCGATGATGCTGGTTCGGTCTATTTTGCCGCTCGCGGTCAAGGGAAAACTGTCCGCGATAAAAATCTCCTGCGGCACCAGATACGGCGGCGCCAAGGTTTGGCAATGCTCTTTGATTTTTTCGGCGGAAATTTTGGTTTGGAGAGTTACGACAGCGCGGATTTTGTAACCCAGCTCCGCGTCCGCCACGCCAAAAACCACCGCGTCCTGTATCCCGTTCAGCCGCAAAAGTATTTCCTCGACCTCGGTCGGCGAAACCCGGTAGCCCGCTGTCTTAATCATATTGTCTTTGCGCCCGGCGAAGTATAGATACCCATCCTCATCTTTGTAAACCAAATCGCCGGAATAGACGACTGTCTCCAGAAATTGATTCTCCGGCGGGAGCAACGGATTGGGGCGGTAAACTTCGGCGGTTTTTTGCGGATTATTCCAGTAGCCTTTGGCGATGCAGGCGCCGCGGTGAATCAGCTCGCCGATTTCTCGCGGGCGGCAGGGTTGTCCGGCGGCATTGATAATCTCCACCTCGACATTGGGTATAGCCTTGCCAATGGATTCCGGTCTCCGGTCGACCTCGCGCGGGTCGAGATAAGTGGAGCGGAAGGCCTCGGTCAGTCCGTACATCAAATAGAGGTCAGCCTGCGGAAAAGTTGCGCGAATCTTTTGCACTATCGGCACGGGCAGTTTGCCGCCCGAATTCGTGATATACCGCAGTTGGGGCAGGTGAAGCTTGCTGGTCTCCGCCAGTTTGCCGCCAAAAACCGCTGTCCAAATCGGCGGGATGGCGGCCAACCCGGTAATCTCCTCGTCGGCCAATATTTTTAATAAACTATTCGGCAGAAAATATTGAAACAAAACGAGCGTCGCGCCTTTGTAGAGAGCGGCGGTCAATTGATTTAAGCCGTAATCAAAATTAAAAGGCAAGAGTCCTAAGATTTTTTCGTCCGCGGTGATTTTCAGATAAGCGCTGACAATTTCCGCGCCGTCAATCAGGTTGCGGTGCGTGAGGACAATGCCTTTGGGCAGTCCCGTCGAGCCGGAAGTGTAAATGATGTTGGCGATGTCCTCGCTGATATTGTGCGGGGTTGGCTTGCCGGGGGTTTCCAGTATTTTATTCAGTTCCGCGCCATAAATTGGGGGTGCGGCAGTGGCGCCTATATTGCCCAAATATTTTTCCTCGGTGATGAGCAGTTTTACGCCGCAGTCTTGAAGAATATGCCGCATCTGCTCCGGGCGCAGGACATTATTGAGGATGACAAACGCCGCGTCGGCGTACAGCGCACCGAAAATGGCGGCGACCTGCTCCAGAGATTTATCAAGGCAGATGCCAACGCGGTCGCCGCGCACTACGCCGCGTTGCCGCAAGCCTTGCCCTAGATTCCGGGCTTTTTGCCATAATTCAGCATAAGTCCAGGTGCGGTTTTTATGTCGGAGCGCAATTTTATCAGGACACTGCGCGGCGGAGTTTTCGAGGAGATGCTGAAGTAAACGCGGTTTCACTTGATTTTTTTCTGCACCAGCGCGGCGATGGTTTCGATAGTGGCAAAATTTTCTTCCGTGATGTCTTCCGGCTCGATGACGGCCTGCAGTTTTTCCTCAAGGTAAGTAATCAACCCGACGATGCCCATCGAGTCCAGCACACCTTGGGCAAAGAGATTGTCGCCGGGTGCCAGCGGTTTTTTATAAAAAGCGGCGAAATGTTCTTTAATTGTTTTTTGAATGGTTTCCTTAATGCTCATGTCAGTTATTTTAACGTAAGGGGTAAAATTATGCCAGATTTGGTTGATAAAGAATTCTTTTGAGCCAGAATTATTGATAATAATCCACGCCGACAATGCTGGATTTGTTTTGGCTTTATCTCTTGCTGGTGGGGAAACTTGAGGAATTTACATAACCCGTAGCTTTTCGGCAATCCGATAAGCGAGAGTTTCTCTGCCTTTGCGGGCAACCTCGCGGTGATAGGTGAAAACAGTTTGCAAATAGCTTAGGTAAAACTCGGCATAATATTTGCGGAAGTGTACATAAATTTCTGCTTCGTCGATTTTTGACGGCAAATATGGCCAATAAATAGTCAGCAGGTTAAATATTTCAAAAAGATTTTCGTGGGTGTTTGCGGATATTTCTACGGCTCCAATGTTGGGGAATTGCGCCAATTCTTTATTGCCTTGAAAAAAACCGCCCGGAATAAATTTCTTGCCGCTAATGGCGCTCAACAAGGTATTGTTGGTAATTCTCCACCAAAGCCTCAAATTCGCGGAAGCATGCATGTTTATGTCATGGAACACGACCATGGCTCCGTTTTTCAAGTACGGCAAAATCATTAGAAAATCCAGAATTTCTCCAGGGTTAAGATGCATCGTGTCAATTAAGCAAAAATCAATGTCGCCGCCTATTTGGTCTAAAAATCGGCAAACCAAACCGCCAGTATATAACGTCCATTGTTTTTTTAATTCCGCATACTGGTCAACAAAATAACCGCTTTTTAATTTGGGATTTCGATAATATCCCAAGCAATAATCGTGAGAATAAAGCCGTGCGGCGCTGAAATCTTTAAGCGCATTCAGCATCAACACTGACGAGCCGCCTGCGGCTACACCCAGTTCCACGCATTTTTGGGGCTGGCGGCGCAAAATTAAGGCATTCAAAAATCCTCGGTCGGAGTTGGACATTTCAGATTTTTTCAAATACGCGGGATTGATAATTCTATTCAGGATTTGATTCTCTGCGTCTGTCGGAACAAGCAGTTCTATGTCTAGCGGGGGGGGGGGGGGGGGGGGTAATAGTTACAATTTTGTCTTTATCTGCCATGGGTGTAATTATAGTACGCTTTTGGGTTTTGTAAATAGCCCGACGCGCGCGTCAATCGTGGCCGCTGTCATTATCGTCATGCCAATTGAAACGCTTTCATACAGGAATAATTTTAGTGTTAGAATACCGACATGTTGGATGAGCGTTTTCTACAAGAACCAAAAATAAAAACAATCCTTGACTGCTTACGCGCCAAAGATTTATCTGGTGCGGACACGAGTTCTGTTCTGCCCAAAGACTTAGAGAATGCTTTGGATACAAAATGCCGCTGTTTGTATCGTGATGTGTTTGTGGCTAGGTTGGACAACTTTCATTCTGAAACAAACAACAGTCTTTTGACCGCTGTCTGTGGCGAGATTGGCAACAATGCTTTTGACCACAATCCCGGCGCATGGCGAGATATTGCAGGTCTTTATTTTAACTGGGAGATAAACGGTTTTGCGATTTTCATTGACCGCGGCAAAGGAGTACTTGAAACATTAAGCAAGGTAATGCCAAATATTGCCACTGCTCAAGAGGCTTTACGAGTTGCTTTTACCGAAAGAATATCTGGCAGAAGCCCGGAACAACGTGGCAACGGTTTAAAATTTGTGGTCAAGGTAGCGACCACCCAAAAGTGGGATTTATATTTTCAATCTGGCACGGGCTTCTGTGAAATCTCCAATGGGCAAATGAATTTTGGCAATGTGGCAAGCCCTGTATTTGGTTGCGTGGCTCTGCTAAAATATAAGTAGGAGTTTATTCTGAAATTAGATATTAAAAATTTTGGCACAATTCTTGTTTCCCGCCCGGCGGGCAAAGAGGCGTTTTTATCCACCAAAGCCTACGTGCTGTCCGACCTCAAACCACAGGAAGAAATCGTCATTGATTTTGCCGGGGTTGATGTGCTTACGCCATCTTGGGCGGACGAATTTATTACTCAAATCAAAGAGCAATATGCCGACAATAAATTAGTTTTTGCCAATGACGGCAACCCGACCGTGAAAGAAACGCTGGCGATTATTTAATCGGTATTGGCGACATCAGTCAGGCGCATTTTGCCGTCCGAGGCTAACATCTTCAACTGCTTACAATTTGTAAGCAGTTGAGAACCCTCATCAATAAGCCGCTTTTTCAAGACCGCCCAGTATGTGCTTGCGTTGCGCGGCGAGGATTGGTCAGTCAAGGCCGCCACCACATCGACCACAGAAAAATACCACTCCTCTTTTTCCTCATTCCATGCCGTGCGGATTTTGCGTCCCTCAAAGGCTGACGGGCGCATTGGCGACTGGCGAATTGCGTTGTTTGCTTCTGTCATGAGCGCAAGGATAGCACAATAAAGGGATTACAGGTTAGAGGCGTGGCCAGCCCAAAAGCAGAGGGCGGTGGCTCGACATCTCGACTTCGCTCGATGACCGCAGGCTCACCAACCGCCCTTTATACGCTTGCGCTTAAATGTCCAGTGTAACCAGCGTTGGAAAAATGGTCGCAACGCCTCCCTCATCAGTAAAGTGGCTACCACCATCATCGAAACGTTTATTCCTTACTATCCCCTGATTTATATCCCACACATTACCTGTATATAACGGGAATGCTTCTTTCACTGTGGCTATAGGTACCCGCGCCTCAAAGAGATTGCCACTCACAAAAGCGGAGCTATCATCCCGTACTACCTTTGGATTATTATGGAGGAGATAACAATCACTATACATAACTTTGCTGTAAAAACCGTCATTATTGTTATTATCCTGCCCCTCGCTCAGCCACGGATAATTGGGGTTACTCTTTAACTCGTCATTACGTGCCCACACCGTTAATATTACGTCATCACCATCCACACCCCGGGGAGCGATGGCGATTACATAAGTGTGAAAAATGCTTTCGCTGAAATCATTGTACTGTTCCCAGAGAAAATATAAATACTCATTATCTCTGGACATTTTTAGTGACTTGACTTTCATTTCATCTCCGTCCTCTCCCACGTAATCTCTACGGGGATTTCTATCATATCCTGGTAATGGATTATAACCATCAAATATCACCTTGTAGCCGCTAGACCAATCGTCAAAATTTCCGTCTATATCTTTCTTGCTTTGCGGAATTCCGTTAACTCTGCGGACACCATTATTGACGATACTCGCCAGTGTACCGCCCTCTATTTTGCCGCCGTTTCCCAGAGCATAAAACAAGGCCATCAGTTGCTCTGTATCAGCATAATAATCATTCACCGTATTCTTTACTTCTGCCACCGCCGCGGCTACAGCCTCATCGCCGGAATAATTTTCCAGCAATGCCCCGGTCGTATCATTGGCTAAAAGCATCGCAGTAACCACACTCGAGGTCGGCGTTATATCTGCAGTTTTGGCTTCTCCAGCTGTTCCCCAGACCGGCGCGGTTAATTCCTGTTTTCCTTTGGATATTCCAATTACATACGCACTGCCAGCCGGTATCCCGGTAATTTTGTAGGTTTTCAGCGAAGGATTATAGTCAATACTCACATTATCCAGCTGGGACTTAGTCTTCAGAGAATAAACAACAAACTTGACATCTTCCTGCGACTGCACAGTCAGCGACTGCCCATCGACACCTCCTCCAATCCAGTCAACCTGTCCCTCTATTGAAAAAGTTCCCTGGGTATTTCCTCCTCCGCCTGACGAGCCGCCGCCCCCTCCGCCGCCGCTACCCGTGCTTCCCGCAGTCTTGCCGCAGCCGAATATCGCCAGCGCGATTATTATTGTGAAAATCGCTAAAGTTATTTTTTTCATATTTTTTCTCCTTTGTGATTTTTGTAAACAGATGAACCTCGCAATGTCTTGCTATCGCAAGACACCCCACCACCGCTAACGCGGCAGCCTCCCCTTGCAAAGGGGAGGCCAATTGCTACGTAACGCAGGAAAAATTTGTTGAATATTTAAATACGGGAAATACTAGATTTTCAGCGTACCTACGCCAAAAATGGGGGGG
>BGZO01000029.1 GCA_003864475.1 Candidatus Termititenax persephonae
TTCGTGTCGTCGCTCACGTTGTCAGTGAAGGTGCTTACCCTGCCGGACGCGTCCTGCTTGTCAGCCAGCGCGGTGTTGATGCCGTCCAGCTTTATCTTGTCATCTTTGCTCATCAGCCCGGCGGCATCGCTGGTGGCAGCCGAGTATGTTGTGTTCGTGTCAGAACCCGGGATTCCGAGCGCCGTGATGTCAGCCTTGGTGGCGGCGGTGGCCGCCGTCACATGACCAAGGCCATTCACCGTAACCTTGTACAGCCCGGACGTATACGCCGTCGCCGTTGGGTGCGCGTAATTGTTGGCGCTTGTCGCTATGCTGTCCAGCTTTATCTTGTCATCTTTGCTCATCAGTCCGGCAGCCTTGTCGCTGGCCGCGGCGAGCGTGTTCTGCTTGGCGTTCAGCGCGGCCTGTGTCAAGGTTGAGACGGGCTTGTCCGCGTCGCTCGTGTTGTTCACGTTGCCCAGCCCCACGTCGGCCTTCGTGGGTGTCCAAGTCGAGGGGCGCGCCCCGGCCTGCGCCGCCGTTACGCCGTGCGGGTTGTTTTTATTGGACGTGTGCGCGTAGACGGCCTTGGCTGACGGGTAATATGTGGAGTTGTCAGTGATGGTGTCCTGCTTGTTCGCCACGTCCTCTTTTGTCCCCAGGGCTTTCCTCATGCCTAAGGCCGTAATCTTCTTTTCGGAATCTATATAGTAAGGCTCACTCTTGTATTTTGCTTGGTCGCCGTAATCATTTGCCATAACCATCCCCCCTTATATTAGCCGCCAGCCACATAATACTTAATATAGCGTACAGCTATATATATTATATCGATGTATGGCTAATTGTCAATATACTAGCTGGTAGCTTATAAAAACATCATGCAGTTTGCGCAATTGAAACAAATCTGTGTTTATAATCTAAAAAAATTTAGAAAACAGGCTGGAATGTCCCAGACCCAGCTGGGCTTGCGTTGCGCCACCCCGGCCAGCTATATTTGTGAGATTGAGACCGGGCGCAAATTTCCTTCCCTAGAAATGCTCGTTAAAATAGCCGATGCCCTGCAAGTACCGCCCCATTTATTTTTACTGGACGAAAAAAACAAAACGCCGATACAGGTTTTCAGGCCGCTCCTGTCTGATTTTGCCAAAAGAAACCTTGCCGAACGGCTCAATGCGCAAATCGGCGCCGCGCTACGGCGTGTGTTGCGTAAGTTCTAACCGTCTTGCCCGGTAACGGGCAGGGAACGCTCATCAACATATTTACGGAATTCTTGACATGCTATAAAATTACGCTTCTTGGCGTGGGAACATGACTCCGCTTTAGGTGGCGTGGACACTAGAGATGCAGACGGTTTTGGGCATATAGCTCAGGTGGTTAGAGTGCTTGCTTGACATGCAAGAGGTCCGTGGTTCGAGTCCACGTATGCCCACCATGTTACGTTGGGCATTAATTTTCGCGAGAAAATTATTGCCGATGATTGAGGGGAGTATTATAGTAATGAGTGATATTATGGCAGAGAAACAAAAACGCCGGGCGGCCAGTAGCGCCAACAAAGAAATTTATAAATGGTATGGCTGGGGAACGCCGCTGGGTTTAAGCATCGTGATTCTCAGTAGTTCGCTGGCGCTCTGCATGTTGACTATCGTTGCCTGTTTCGCGACCAGGTATTTATAAATCTTCGGGCTTGTAGCTCAGCTGGTTAGAGCGCTCGCTTCACATGCGAGAGGTCCACAGTTCGATTCTGTGCAAGCCCACCACCCTTAGCCTTTGCAAGCCTTTATCAATATATGTTAGGATAAATTATTCTATTATGGAGGTTAAAAGGTGCTAGACGAGTATACCGATGATTTCGGTACTAATCTAGAGAGCAAAATTCCTGAATTTAACGGACAGCCTGCCGCGGAGCCTCCTCCGGCGGAGGTTTACCGCCGACCTCAGCCAAGATATCAGGCCCCCGCCCCCGCCTACCAGCCCAGCCAAGGTTTTGTGCCGCCAGTACAGCCTGTGTATGTCGCTCCCCAGCCGACTCCGCCCCAAGCCCCGCAGACACCGCAGTCAGTTTTCATTTATCAACAGCCGCCTCAGCCCGCCGCGCCGCAACCGATATTTCAGCCTGCCTACCCGCCGCCCGCCGCGCAGTCCGCGCCTCCGCCGCCGCGGCTCGACCCGGTTTTTAACGACAATTCCAGAGAATTAAACGAGCTGCTGAAACATGAGCAAAATGCTGGTTGCCTAAAAAATACTCTCTTCGTGATAATTTGCTTTCTGGTAGTCATCGGCAGTTTTTGGCTGAGCTATCTGGTCGGCGCGCGCTTCTTATTGCCGGGGCGCAATGTTTCCTCGTCTTTTTCTGTAACCCGCGGCGTGAACAAGCTCAAGCGCCTGATGAGCAGTCAGGATATTGTCAAAAATGAAACCGCCTTTGGCTCTTATACCCGGCCGCCCATACAACAGCCCGTGGTGCCGCCCGAAGTGCGGTACACTCCGGCCGCGCCGCCACTCCAGTCCAGCCCGCCACCGCCCGCTCCCAAACTCGCGCCGCCAGCCAGGCCCAAGGCCGTGCCTGCCGCTCAGGGCGGTACGATGTATCGAGTCGTGGTCGGCAACTTTGACACCAAGCAGGAGGCGCAGGATGTCTTGGAGAATATCAAGGCGGACGGCTTTCCGGTCTATATGTATAATGCCGACGGCAAATACCGTCTGCAAATCGGCGCCTTTAAGTCCAAGGCTCTCGCCACCGCCCTGCTGAATAAAGCGGCGGAGTACGGCTACAACGCGTTCATTTCAATAAAGTAAGGGGATGCGCCTTGTCCTCGTCTCTGGTTCAGCGCGGCGCAGGGAGTTGCTCCGCGGTCTCGGTTTAAAATTCAAAATTTTTGTCCCGCGGCTGGAAGAAAAAATCCGTCCCCGCCATTATCGGCAGGACATTGTGCGGGTCGCGTTGGCCAAACTCGATGCCGCGCCGTTCCAAGAGGGACAGGTTTTCATTGCCTGCGACACCAGTGTAGTCTGCGGCGGCCAAGTGTTTGGCAAGCCGCAAGATGCCAGGCAGGCCGCGCGTTTTCTGCAAATTTTGTCCGGGCAAAAACATACCGTCTACAGTTGTCTGGCTCTTAAGTATTGGCAAGACCAGAAAATTATTTATCGGCATAAAATCGTTGCGACCGACGTGTATTTTCGTGAGATTACCCCCGCTGAGATTGCCGCCTATGTCCGCACCGCCGTGCCTTACGACAAAGCGGGCGGTTACGGCATACAAGAAATGCGCGGGCTTTTCGTGCGCAAAATCCACGGCTGTTATTATAATGTGGTGGGCTTGCCCGTTAATGATTTGATTGATATGCTAAGGAATATCAAGCAATAAGGAGCAAAGAGAATGTCGTTTCTTGGTCGTTTTCTGGGGAAATATTCACGGGACTTAGGTATCGATTTAGGCACTGCCAATACGGTGGTTTTTGCGCGCGGCGAGGGCATTGTCCTGCGCGAACCGTCGGTCGTTGCCTTGGACAAATCTTCCAACAAAGTGCTGGCTCTGGGCAACGAGGCCAAGCGCATGTTGGGACGCACGCCCGGCAATATCGTCGCCATCCGCCCGATGCGCGACGGTGTGATTGCGGACTTTGAGGTTACCGAGGTGATGTTGCGGCATTTCATCAAGAAAATCCTGAACAATAATTCTTTTTTCCGCCCGCGCATTGTTGTCGGTGTGCCGTCGGGGATTACGGGCGTGGAACGCCGCGCGGTGCTGGATGCGGCCATGAATGCTGGGGCGCGTGAGGCCTATCTGATTGAAGAGCCGATGGCGGCGGCGATTGGCGCGAAATTGCCCATCTCCGAACCTTTTGGCAGCATGATTGTGGACATCGGCGGTGGGACCACTGAAGTGGCCGTGATTGCGCTGGGCGGTATTGTCATCGCCAAGTCTATCCGGGTGGCGGGGGACGAGCTGGACGAGGCCATCGTCAATCAATGCCGCAAAAATTATAATCTGCTCATCGGCGAACGTTCTGCGGAGGAAATCAAAATCGCCATGGGTTCGGTGTATCCCGTGGCCGAGGACAGCACCATGGAAGTGCGCGGTCGCGACTTGGTAACCGGACTGCCGCGGACGTTCACGATTAGCACCGCCGAGGTGCGTGATGCGTTGATAGAGCCGGTCAATACGGTCGTGGACGCTATCCGCATGACCTTAGAAAAAACCCCGCCGGAATTGGCGGCGGACATCATGGACCGGGGCGTGGTGCTGGCGGGTGGCGGAGCGTTATTGCGCGGTTTGGACAGGTATGTTTCTCAGGAAACAGAATTGTCGGTCTACGTGGTCGACGACCCGCTGTCCTCGGTGGCCTACGGCACGGGTAAGGTCTTGGAAGAAATCGATATGCTCAAGAAAGTTTTGGTTTCCAACAACTAGGCCATGCTCACGGCCGGCGTGGATGAAGCTGGACGCGGGCCTCTCGCGGGACCGGTTATTGCCTGTGCGCTGGTCATCCCGTCGGGCAAGGGCGTACCCTATCTTATCAAGGATTCCAAGAAATTATCAGAAAAACAACGCGCCGAGATGTTTGAGTATATTCAGACGCATTATCTCTACGGTGTCGGTCAGGCTGACCATTTAGAAATCGACCGCCTGAATATTTTACAGGCCACTTTCTTGGCCATGCGCCGTGCCGTAACTGAACTGGGTAAGAAAGTCCAGCCCGACCTCTGCTTAATCGACGGCAACAAAACCATTCCCCGGCTGCCCATCGCGCAAAAGGCCGTCGTTAAGGGCGACGCGCTGGTCAAAGAAATTTCCGCCGCGTCCATCGTTGCCAAGGTAACGCGCGACCGCCTCATGCTGGAACTGCATACAAAATATCCGCAATATAATTTTGCGGAGAACAAAGGCTACTGCACCGACTGGCACGTTTCCGCACTGCGGCAGTACGGACGTTCGCCCGTCCACCGTGTGTCCTTTATGTACCCGGGCGAAATCGAACAGCAAAGATTGTTTTTTTAAGTCAAACGCGGGAAGCCTGATTTTCATTGACTTCCCGGCAAGTGTTTCTTATAATGCCTTATAGAATCAGGCGAAACAAAGGGGGTGAATTTTCAGCATGAACAAACAAGAGTTAATCGATGCAATCGCGAAAGCCACTGACCTGTCAAAATCCAAGGCCAAGGAAGTCATTGACACTTTATTGGAGACGATTAAGAAATCGGTCAAGGCCGGCAAAGCTGTGCAGCTGGTGGGCTTCGGCACTTGGAAGAGAGCCGCCCGCAAAGCCCGCACTGGACGCAACCCGCAGACTGGCAAGGAGATAAAAATTGCCGCCCGCAAAGTTGTACGTTTTGCTGTCGGTAAAGAGTTTAAGGACTTGGTCAACAAGTAGTTCTCTTTTTATTCGCCCCATTTCCTCGTTGGAGTGGGGCTTTTTTATTTCTTGACAATGTAATTTTCTGATAAAAATCTTGCAACAAATCAAAGTTGCTTACGATAAATAGATATAGAGATTGTTCTAGAATGTAGGGAAATAATTTTCTATAAAAAATATCAAGGAGGTGAATTATGAGATTTTTAAATTGTGAAGGTGTGGCTGGTGCAGCAGGAGTCTCTGGTGCAGACTGGAGTGTTATTGAAACAGAGAAACAAAATATAGAAGAGAAAAACCCTTATTACAATAAAGAGACGGAAGATTCTATTCCAGTCCCGCAATATGAAGATGTAAAGCCCGGTTTTTATCTTTATGTGATGACAATGACAATAATAGAAACAAAGGAACTAGCGCAAATCGATGTGAAAGATACTGATAGCGTATCGAATAATCTTGCTGAGAAAATTTCTGCTGACACTGCATCAGAAGATGAGATAAAATAAAATTTGATTTAACGTCATATTATAGTATATTACGCTATATGCTATATATGACGTGTTTCTGGAGTTTATATCCGCACAATCTGTTTGCCCGGTAGAATACTGATCAGGCCTTTTATTTCCATTTGTAGCAGGATTTTACTTAAAAAACTTAAATCAAAATCTTCCAACAAGGTATCCATGGAGACCGCGCCGCCCGGCGGGATGCGCTCACAGATTTTTGCCTCGTCCCCGCTCGGCGTATAAGTTGGCTGGGCAAACAGGGGCATTTGCCCGCCGCACAAATCCGCGCGTAATTGTGCCAAGTCATGAATCGGTCTTGCGCCTTGGGCGATGAGCCAATTTGGCCCGGCGGCAAGGGGATTGTCGATTTGCCCCGGCAAAGCGTAGACATCACGGTTCTGCTCCAGCGCGATTTTGCCGGAGATAAGCGCGCCGCTGGTCGGCAGGCCTTCGACGACGATGACCGCGCGGCTCAAGCCGGTAATGATTCTGTTGCGTCTGGGAAAGCGCCACTGGGCATAATCATCGTCAGGATATTCGGAAATTAACGCCCCCTCGTGCGCCAAACGATTGTAGAGTTTTCTGTTCTCCGCGGGATAACATTTGTCCACGCTGGTTCCCAGCACGGCGATGGTTGGCAGACCCTGTTCCAACGCGGCCTGCTGCGCGATGGCATCAATGCCCTTGGCTAGGCCGCTGACAATTGTCCCGCGCAGCGCTTGCACTATCTGGCGTGCCGAGCGTTCCCCGTAAATACTCGGCTGGCGCGTCCCCACCACCGCGATGCCTGCGCAATCACGGATGTCCAGCGCCCCTTTTTTGAAAAGCAAAATCGGCGGGTCAAAAATTTCCTTGAGCAGGCACGGGTATTCCGGCGCGAAATAATCGATGACCGTGATACCGAGCCGCCGCAATTTGGCTTGGAAGCGTTCTAAATCCAAGGTGTCCCGCGCCTGTAAAATATCAGTGATGCGTCGGGGCGTAAGTTGTAGCTGGCGTAAATCCTGTGCGGTAAAGGACTGCCAGGCCTGTACCGCGGCGTGCTTGCGCAGTAAAAACTGCAAACGCGCCAAAGTAATATCGGGGAAAAATGAAAAACCGAGCAGAGGGGACACAATGGTTCCTTTCCTACTGCTCAGGATTATTCTATTTTATTTTGGCGGGTCTGGCAACTGAATTTTTGGTTTTCGGCGCAATCTCTTGAACCAAGCCAAAATTTCCTGCCGCTTAGCGACGGCCTCCACGCCGCCAATAAGCAGACCGACATTCCAAGTAATCTGCCCAAAGGCGATGGCGCTGACTGAATACAGCCACTTGCCCTTGTCGCTCAAAGGCAAGAACGGAGCCAGGGCCAGCCCCGGCCACGCCAGCACAGAAATTAACATTAAGAACACCGCGAGTTTCAAACGCCTACTCACACCCCAGCCCCTGTCCCCAAACTGGTTGGGCAAAATATTTTTGCACTGGTTTATTTTAGCAAATTTAGTAATATAATACTCGCGATGAAAAAACTGGTTTCCGCCGAGATTGTCTCCGTCCAATTGCTCAACCAAAATTATTTATTGCTGACCGTGGACACAGGCCAAGCAGTCAAGGTATTCGCGGGGCAATTTGCGACTTTGCAAATCCCTGATGTATTTTTGCGGCGGCCGTTTTCTATCCATGACGCTCAGGGAACGAGATTGACTTTTCTCATAAAAATCGTCGGCGGTGGCACACAAAAATTGGCAAATTTGTCGGTCGGGCAGAAAATTTCCGTTATCTACCCGCTCGGCAAGGGTTTTGCCGTAAGTAAAAAACAAGCAGTCTTGGTCGGCGGCGGCTGTGGCAGCGCCCCGCTGCTCCTGCTCGCCAAGCAGTTGGGTGGCAGGCCGCTGGTCATCCTCGGCGGACGGACAAAAGACGATATCACGCAAAGGGACGCTTTCGCCCAATATGCCCAAGTGAAAATCACGACCGAGGACGGCAGCTTGGGGACAAAAGGATTCGTAACGGCGGAGCTGCCAAATTTGTCCCCGGACTGCGTGGTTTATGCCTGCGGCCCAGAGCCGTTACTCCGCAGTCTGCACCGCCTAGCGCAGGAGAAGAAGTTTGAGTTACAACTGTCTTTGGAAGCGGTGATGGCTTGCGGCCTCGGAGCCTGCCTAGGTTGTGTCGTCAAGACACGCGCGACGGGGCATCTCTGTGTCTGCCAAGACGGCCCGGTTTTCCGGGCGGAGGATTTGCCATGGTAGATTTGCGCGTCAATCTGGCCGGGATAAAACTCCAAAACCCGGTGCTGGTCGCGTCCGGCACTTATGGTTATGGCGAGGAATTTGCGGATTTTTACGATGCGCGGCGGCTCGGCGCTATCGTCGTCAAAGGCACGACTGACGCGCCGCGCGAGGGTAATCCCGCGCCGCGCTTGGCCGAAGCGCCGTCAGGTCTGCTCAACGCGGTCGGCCTGCAAAACAAAGGCGTGGACTACCTCGTCCAAGAATATTTACCTAGGCTTGCCCGGCTCTCCACCCCCGTCATTGTCAATGTCAGCGGCGCGGACGAGGCGGAATACCTCTCCGTAATCCAAAAACTGCGTGGACAAAAAGCCGTGGCCGGACTGGAATTGAATATCTCCTGCCCCAATGTCAAAAGCGGCGGCATGGCTTACGGTACTAATCCTGACAGCGCGGCAGGGCTGGTCGCGCGCGTCAAGCCTTTCTGCGATAAGCCGCTCATCGTCAAGTTGTCCCCCAATGTAACGGATATCGTCTCTGTCGCGCGGGCGGTGGAAAATGCCGGGGCGGACGCGGTGTCGCTCATCAATACGCTGCTCGGCATGGCGGTGGATGTTGAGACTCAGCGGCCAAAATTATCCACCGTAACTGGCGGTCTGTCCGGTCCGGCGGTCAAGCCCGTCGCCCTGCGTATGGTTTGGCAAACCGCCGCCGCCGTGAAAATCCCGGTAATCGGCATGGGCGGCATCAGCACTTGGCAGGACGCTGTGGAGTTTTTGCTGGCCGGGGCGGCGGCGGTTCAGGTTGGCACGGCCAATTTTATCGACCCGCTTGCCCCGCTCAAAATCATCGACGGATTGGCAAAATATTTGGCGCGTAAAAACTTGGCCAAGGTGGAGGATATTGTCGGCAGGTTAAAGATTTGACGGCTAAGGTATGGCCAAAAATTTAAGCCCGTAAATATGCTAAAATTTATTTATTATGCGGCGCGGGTTGCGAATTTCTTTTTTTTTCGGGCTGTTGCTGGGCTTAGTCTTGGCCGCCGAGACCGTGCGCCTGCCCAATCTGGCCGTCCACCGTCCGGTTATTTTCACGCGCGCCGCGCAACATTCTGTCCGACAGGGCGACAGCCTGCATCTGGTCTACCTAGACACCCGGGACGGCCGGGACAAAAATGTCCATGTTTTTTATTTGCGCTCGCGGGATGGCGGAATCAGCTGGGACAAACCAGTGCAACTGTCCAAGGATGTGGCGGCGGAAAGCGCACAAATCCTCATCAGCGCGGGCGGGCGGCTGTCGGTTTTTTACGCGGCGGGCGGCGCGATTTATCTGGTCGACTCTGCTGACCCCGGCACTGGCTGGTCGGAGCCGTATAAAATCTCGGCCCGGCAGACCCGCGCCAAGAACCCCTCGGCGGTGATTGCCGGAGCGGGGGACATTCATGTGGTCTGGGAAAATGCGGGGATGATTTACTATCGCCGTTACGCCGCGGGGACCAAGACTTGGGAGAACATCAGCGACATCTCCAATGAAGCCAGCGCCGCGCCGCTCATCGTCAATTACGCCAACAGCATCCTCTACACGCTTTGGTTGCAAAAAGGCGAGGTCGTCTGCCGTCCGCTAGATTTAACCAAAAATCTCTGGTCTCCCTGGGAGGAGGTCAGCGCGGAAGCCCAGATTAAGCTGAATACCTCTCCGGGCGCGTGCCGCGACTTGGCCGCTGCGGTGGACAGCCAAAATAATCTCTATGTGTTGTGGAGCAACGGCCAGCAGCTCGTGAGCCGTGTCCGCGACAGTGGTATTTGGTCGGGCATCATCAGCCGGATGACCAGTAATTATGTTCCGGGTATCGCTCCCAGCGTGGTTTTTGATGTTTTTGGACGGGTCTTCATTGCCTATGTGGAAAATAATAAAATTGTTCTCTGCCAATACGATTCCCGGACGCATCTCTGGGCCAAAAATCTCCTCTTCGGGCTGGACGAACAAAAAGCCTTTACCGCGCTGGCTGTCGGCGGCAACACCAGTTACAATGACCTGTTGCCCAGTTATCAGCAAGGCTATGATTTTTTTTGGGCAGAGCGCGAGCCGCAAAAAAACATCGGTACCTTGGCCTTTAACAATCGTTCGGCGGAGACTGGCGGGACACGTTCTGCCCTGCCAGAAAAAAACAACGGCCCCGAACTGGAATTAATCGGCATTACTGTCGAGGACTCTTTTTACATGCACAGTCCCCATCCGGCGACTTTGTATTTTGGCGGGTTGCTGCCCGGACGCAAAAGTTTTGAGATTAGAGGCCGGATTAAGCAACGCGGGGATGGACTGCGGCGGCTTAATTTCTCGGCCGCTTTTGGTATTCTGCCGCCGTCATTATTTCCGGTCGGCGATGGTGAATGGTCAGTGCGCTACTTTGTGGAGGCGGTGGACGAGCCGACGGATATTACCATCACGGCCTACGATACGGCCGGTAATGCCACGACGCGTGTCGTTTCTGTTCTCAAGGATACTTTGCCGCCCCTGCCGCCGACCTGGGTCAGGACTGGGGCGGACAAATCCGTGAGTGCCAATCCCGCCGTGGACGAGCCAAAGTTCAGCAATAGCCAGCAAATTTTTGTAACGTGGACGGACGGGCAGGACAATGGCGTGGGGGTGCGCGGCCATCGCATGGGAACTAAAAACCGCTGGTGGCAGAACGCGGAGCATCGTAGTGGCGACACGGAGCTTGGCTCGGAAGGCGAAAATATTTTTTATGTTTATGCGGTGGATAGGGTGGGCAATGTTTCACTGCCCGGCACGGACAAGATTTTTGTCGACTCCACGCCGCCCGCGGCTCCCGAATTGGACCGTGCGGTTACCTCTGCCAATTATTTTTATGGCACTTGCGCCGTGGACACTGCGGTTATTCTAGTCAACGGCTTGGCCGACCAGGATATGTCCATTGTTACGCCCGGCATTTGGCAGTATCGGCATAAGCTGGGCGACGGACAGCGCCAACTGGTGCGCCTGCAAGCCATAGACTATCGGCAAAACAAAGGTCCGGTTGCGGAGTTTTGGCTGTCAGTCGACCGCACGCCGCCGCAGGTGGCGCGGGCAGAACACAATGCCGACGGCAAAACCCTGCGTGTCAAGGACAGCCTGGTCGTTACGGCGCAGAGCGAGCCGGGCGGCTCGGCAGTGTTGCACATTCAAGGTCTTGCGGAAAATATTCCCCTGCGCGAAGAAAACGGTGTATATACAGGCATGTATACAATCGATTCTGACCAGACCAAGGGACAATATGCCGTATCCCTAATCGTCCGTGATGCGGCAGGCAACCCGCTGGAGAAAAAATTAAAACCCGTCAGCATTGACTCTTGGGCGGAGCTGGCTGTCGACGATTTTGAAGAGTACGGTGATTTTTATTCGTGGAAAAATCACGCTACCGCATGGAACATCAACGCGCTGGACAAGAACAGTACGGAGAATATCTCACCGCCTGTCGGACGCGGCGCACTGCGCGTGGAATACGACTTGGCCGCCGCCCAGTTCTGGGCAGGCATTGCCGCGCGAGAATTTTCCCCGCGTAATTATTATGGTCAGCGTCCCGCCTTGCAATTTTGGCTCAAGGGTTCCGGTTTACCGACGGGCAGGGTGGCCGTCCAGCTTCTGCATAAAAATTCGGTCATGGCGCAGAATATTTATCTTGGCGGCCAAGATTTGCTTTATACCGCGCCGCTCACCGAGACACAATGGAAAAAATATTCTATCTTTATCCCCGCCGACCGCCTGGACGGTCTGGAGCAAACCAACAGGTACGCCGTCTATGTGCAGAGTGCGGACAGTGCTGACCGCGGGGTTTTTTATCTCGATGATTTACGGATTGTTTATCATCAGCCGCCGCCCCAAGAACCGGAAAAACCTGCGGGCGACTTGGAATCAAGCACGAAGCCCCAAGAGCCGGAGAGGCCTTCGGACAACCCGGAAGCGGACACGGAAGATGCGGAGTCCGGGGCTGTTTTGACCGCGCCGTATCTGGCTGTCGAATTGACCCCGCCAGTATTGACGCGCGGGCAGAGACAGCAGGTTAAAATCTCTGTGCCGCCGGGCTTGCGTGTCGTACGGGCCTATGTCGTCTGGGGCAGAGTCAATCAGGTGCTGCAGACCACTCCTTTGACGGACAGCGGCCTCAATGTTTACCAAGGTGAGTATCAGCCGCCGCCGGATTTGCGGCTCGGCGAACAAGAAGGTCTCGTCTTTGTTCAGACCCAGAACGGTCAGCTCTACAAGAAAAGTTTTTACTACCGCGTCCTTGCCCCGGGAGGGCAAAATGTCGCTGAACAATTGGCCGCGCATTTTTACCCGCATCCGCTCTTGCCCGGCAAGGATGTCCGTGTTCGCGTCAGCCTCCCGGAGTCTGTCCAAAGCAGGCAGGTTATGGTATTCTTGGCGGAAGACCAGAGCAAAGTCGCGGCGGTGATGTTGCGGAAAGAAAACGGTGTCTGGCAGGGTGTATTTGCGCTGCCGGAGGACACTCCGCCGGGCGTGTATTCCGCCAGCATTATCTGCAAAACTGAGGACGGCAGTTTTATTAAAAAGAAAATTAAATACTCTGTGTACAAGTAACTATGGGCAAGGTCGTAATATTAATTTTAAAATATGCGCTGATTTTAGCAATTTTCTGCGGGGCGGCCGGACTGCTTTTGTCGGCGGCGCATGACTTGACCGAGCCGCACAAAGTCCGTAATCAAGAAAAGCAAAAAATCGCCGGACAAAAACTGCTCTTTCCCGGGGCGGTCAAAATTGACGGGGCGGAGGTTTATACTGCCGGCGGTCAATTGGCGGGGTATCTTTTGCCAATCACGGTGCGCGGTTACAGTTCGGACATAGAGATGCTGGTCGGGCTGGACACGGAGTATCAAATCCGTGGACTACAAGTCCTGTCCCAGGCTGAGACCCCGGGTTTAGGCACGCGGGTTGCCGACAAAAGTTTTGCCGCCCAGTTGCGGGGCAGCCCGGCGCAAAATCTGCGCCTGCGGAAAGACGGTGGTGCGGTGGACGGTATCACGGGGGCGACCATTACCTCCCGCGCGGTTATTGACGGTATCCGCCAAGAGGTTAGAAATTTCCAAAAAAGCAAAGGAGTAAAGTAATTGAAAAAATATTTAAGGCTAGCTAGTTTAATTTGTTTTTTACTGCTGACTGGCTGTGGCAGCCAGCGGGAATTAAAAAAACAGGGTTACTCTCTGGACACCGTTTTTGAGGCGCAAATCAAGGTCGACAATAAAAAAGAAAAAATTCAGCCTGCCCAGCGCAGTTTGGACGCGGCTTTTGAACGGCTGGTCGAGTTGGACAGCAATCTCAATAAGCTCAGCCCTTTGAGTGAAATCTCCGCCTTGAATGCCAACGCCGCCCTGCGCGTCATGGATGTCAGCAAGACTACCTATGATTTGCTGGAGAAATCTCTCAACGCCACGGTGTTTACCGACGGATATTTTGATATCACTTGGCGGCCGCTGATTAAGGTTTTTGAGATGAGCAATCCGACTGCCGAACGCATCGCCCGTGCCAAGGCGGCTATCGGCGCTAAAAATGTTGCGCTCGACCGCTCCTTAAACCGGGTGCGTTATTTGAACAATACCGAGATTGATTTTGAGTTGATAAAAAAAGGTTTTGCCGTCGACTTGGCCAGCGGTCAATTGAGGAATGTCTCTTCGGGGTTTGTCAAAGGCGGCAATGTTGCCTATTACTTTGGCCAGAAAAAATTGTCGCTCAAATTAACCGAAAAAGAAAATCTCAATCTGAAATTGAACGACGCGGCGGTGGCAATCCTGAATGCCTCGGATTCTTACTATGTTAATTCCGCAGCTTGGCGCAAGCATCTGCCTCTGTCTGCCGCCAATGATTCCATCTTCCAAATCATTGTCATCGCGCCTAACGCTGTAACCGCCGAGGTTCTAGCCAATGCTTTTTATTTTATGGGCGTAGAAAAATCTCTGGCCAAAATCGCCGCTATCAAACGGCAGGCTTCCCGCCAAGGGATGTATGAAGTATACTTCGTGCTGGACAATGACGAGAACGGCCAGCGGGTCGTCTCCAGCGCGGACAAATAAATTCAAGGAGTCCCTGTCATGTTAGATGTTAAGCAAATCCAGAAGTTGTTACCGCACCGTTACCCTTTTCTTTTGGTGGACAGGGTGCTGGAAGTAACTGCCGACAGCATTACAGCCATTAAAAACGTTACAGTCAATGAGGAATTTTTTAACGGGCATTTTCCCAATCAGCCGATTATGCCCGGGGTACTGCAAATCGAGGCGCTAGCGCAGGTCGCGGGGATTTATGCGCTCAGCCAGCCCGCCGCGCCGCAGGATGTAACGACTTTGTTTGCCGGGGTGGACGGTGTGAAGTGGAAAAAACCTGTTCTGCCCGGCGACCAGCTCAAGCTGACGGTCAAGATTGTCAAGATGCGCAATCCGCTTATCATCTGTCAAGGCACGGCCTCGGTAAATGAGGAAACGGTTTGTGAGGTTGCCGAAATGAAAATGATGATTCTAAAACAACCATAGGAGTTTTCTGTGGCGCGTGTCGTTCATCCGTCTGCCTGTGTCGACCCGACCGCTCAATTGGGCGAGGATGTCAGTATTGGTCCCTACACGATAATCGAGGCGGGAGTCCGCATCGGCGACCGCACCGAAATCGCCGCCAACGTAACTATTGGCGCGGATACCAGCATCGGCAGGGACAATGAGATTTGCCGCGGCGCGATTATCGGCGGCAAGCCGCAGGACATCAGTTATCAAGGGGAAAAAAGCAACGTCAGCATCGGCAACGGCAACCGTATCCGCGAGTACGCGACTATCCACAAAGCGAGCGGCGAGGGCAAATCCACCATTGTTGGCGATAATAATTTCATCATGTCCTTTGTGCATCTCGCCCACAACGTGCAGATTGGCAATAATGTTGTGCTGGTTAATATGGTGCAGTTGGCCGGACATGTCAGCATCGAAGATAATGCTACGCTGGGTGGCATGGTTGCCGTGCCGCAATTTTTGCGTATTGGCCGTTTGGCGATGATTGGCGGATACTCCAGACTGTTTCAGGACGTGCCGCCTTTTATGCTGGCGGAAGGTAATCCTGCCGAGGTGTACTCCATCAATAAAGTCGGTCTGCGGCGCAATCCGCAGTTGGTGCCGCCGGAAATCATTCCCGTCCTCAAAGAGGCCTACAAAATCATTTATCGCGACGGCAAGAATATCTCACAGGCGGTGGAGGCGGTGCGCCAGCAATGCTTGGTCAACGGCGAATTGCCGGCACAAATCGCGCATTTGCTGGATTTTTTGCAGAGCGCCAAAAAAGGTATCAGCCGCGGCGTACAAAAACAGCGCGACCTGCTCCAAAGTGAGACCAGCGGACTGCCCGAAACCCTGCCTTTTTTTGAAAAAATGCGCGCCGCCATCATTAAGAATCCATTGCGCAAAAAATAAGTGTTTATTTTTCTCCTCGCGCTCCTGCAGCTTTCCTTGGTCGTTTTTGTCCATGAACTTGGGCATTATTTCTTGGCACGCGCTGCCGGAGTGCGTGTCGTCAGTTTCAATATCGGCTTCGGCGCCAGGCTCTGCGCCGTCCGGCGCGGCCAAACGCTCTATGCCCTGCGCTGTATCCCTTTTGGCGGCTATGTGCAATTAGCGGACGACAGCAAAACCGCGCCGGATGTTCCGCCCGCCGAACTTTTCGAGAACAAATCTTGGCTGGCGCGTTTTGGCATAGTCAGCGGCGGCGCGTTATTTAATATTCTCTTTGCTTGGGCGGTTTTTTACGGCCTGTATCTCGCCGCCAGCCAGACGGCTTTTTATGTGGCTTTTTATAAATCCTTTCTTGCGTTCGGGTGGTTATTAAAAGAATTTTTGCGGGAAATCATTTTGCTGTTTGTGCAGGGCAATTACGGGACGGTTTCTGGTCCCTTGGGCGTTTTGAGTTTTTCCGCGCAGTCGTTGCGCTATGGCCTGGCGGGATTTTGGCAGGCCGCCGCGCTATTGAGCGTTAATCTGGGTATCATCAATCTTCTGCCTTTCCCCGCGCTGGACGGCGGGCGTTTGCTTTTTTTGTTTTACGAATTGCTTTTTCGCCGTAAACCCAATCCCCAATGGGAAAATCGGGCGCATCTGGGCGGCTTTCTGCTGTTGATGGTTTTGCTGATTTTCTTGAGTTTTCGGGATTTACTGCGGCTGGCAGGCTGATTTTCCGGAATCGGCCGACGGCATTTTTGTTTATGTTAAAATATTTTCATGGAAAGTAATTCCGCGCACATCGCCAAGCTGCTCAAGAATCTCCCCGCCCAGCCCGGGGTGTATCTGCACCTCGACGCTAAGGGCAGGTTGCTCTACGTGGGCAAAGCCAAAAATTTGAAAAAACGCGTCAGCTCTTATTTTCACGGAGCCAAGGATGCCAAAACTGCCGCGCTGGCCGCGAAGATTGCGGAGGTCAGCACGATAGTTACTCAGTCGGAGACCGAGGCCCTGTTGCTGGAAGATTCTCTCATCAAAAAGCATAAGCCGCCCTACAATATCGACCTCAAAGATGACAAACGCTATCCGTACCTCAAATTGACAGCCGAGAAATATCCGCGGTTAATCATCGCCCGCCAGCGTTTCTCTGACGGCGGCAAATATTTTGGGCCTTACGCTGGCTCGGTACGCGACGCGTTGCGGGCGGTGCAGGGGATTTTTGGCCTGCGCCGCTGTAAAACGCTGGGTAAAAAAACGTGCCTGTATTGCCAAATCGGTCAATGCCTCGCGCCTTGCACGGGTGAGAGAGACACGGCATATCAAAAAGAAACAGCCGCCTTGACGGACTTTCTGCGCGGCGACTATGGTACTCTCTCTGCGGACTTGCAGGCCCGCATGGCGGAGGCGGCGCAGGTCATGGACTATGAAGGAGCCGCGCATTGCCGCGACAAACTGCAGGCTCTGGACAGGGTGATGACCACGCAGACCGTTGTCGCGCCGGACCAGCTTTCCCGCGATGTCTGGGGTTTTGCCGCCGGGCAGAATATCTGGGCGGCGGTCTTGTTGCGCACTCAAAACGGACGCATCATCGGCAGCCGCTCTTTCAGCGCGTCCAGCGCCCGGGCTTTGACCGACGACGCGCTGGAACGTCTGCTCCTGCGTTTTTATGACGAGGAGCCTGTGCCGACGGAAATTATTTTGCCGCCGGATGGTGCGCTGGGACTCCCGGCAGACTGGGCGGACGCGCGGCAGGTCAAAATCTGGCGGCCGCAGAGCGGCTTCCGTCATGACTTCGTGCGTATGGGCATTTACAACGCACGTAAATATTTGCAGGAGCGGATTATGAGCCAGCTCCGTGAAGCTTCGCCTGCGGACGGCTTGAAACGCCTGCAGGAAATCTTAAAAATGGAAGCCTTGCCGCGGCGCATCGAGTGTTATGACATCTCCCATATTCAGGGCAGTGAGACTGTGGCCTCGCAAGCGGTGTTAATCGACGGTCTGCCCGGCAAAAGCGAGTACCGCAAATACATCATCAACCAAGACCATCCCGATGATTTTGCCTCCATGGAGGAAGTTCTGACCCGCCGTTGTATGCGCTTGGACGACGGCAATCGTCCTGATTTGGTGGTCATCGACGGCGGCAAGGGACAACTCGGGGTGGCCGTGCGGGTTTGGCAGAATTTTCAGCTTTCCATACCGCTCTGTGCGCTTGCCAAAAGAGAAGAAGAGGTGTTCGTGCCGCGCCGCAGTGAGCCGCTGGTCTTGCCGCGGCGGGATGCCGGTCTGCGCCTGCTGCAAACTGTCCGCGACGAGGCGCATCGTTTTGCCGTATCTTTTCATCGTCTGCGGCGCAAAAAGAGAACGCTGAATACAAAATAATGTTAAGATACTGTCATGCTGGATTTTAAAAATTATTTGCGCTACGCCCAAGACCACGGCGCGGCGGAGGCGGAGATTTTCTATGCCACTGGGCGCGAGGAGAGCGTCGAGGTGCGCGGTCAAAAAATCGAAAAGGTCGAGTCTGCTGGCGACCGTGGCCTGGCGGTCAGGGTCATTGCCAAGAAGCGTTCCGGCTTTGCCTATACCTCTTCACTAGAGGCGGACGATATTTTTAAGGCCATCGGTATGGCCATTACCAACGCTGGCTACGCCGAAGCGGACAGGCAGCTTGCCCTGCCGCCGCGGAGGACCGGCCAGGCCAGGCCTTTGCGGAATTACAGCGCGACTGCCGCCAAGCTGGGACTCAAGCAGCTGGCCGTGCTGGCCAAGCAAACCGAGGCGGCGGCTTACGCTTATGATCGGCGGATTTTTGCCACGGAATCGTCCACGGCCTTTGCCGCGGTCAGCGCGTTTAGGCTGGTCAATACCCGCGGCGTGGATGTGCGGCAGAGAAAAACGCTTTGCGGCGCCGCCATCGAGATTGCCGCCCAGGCTGACAGTAAAATGGAGGCCGCCTATGCCTATAAATACTCGGTCGCGCCGCAAAAAATCAACCCGCGCCTAATCGGTAGACAGGCCGCCGAGCGGGCGATTCGTAGGCTCGCCGCTGTCCCCGCGCAGACCGGACGATATGACATTGTCTTAATCCCGTCCGTCGCGCGGGATTTTCTCTCGGTGCTAAGCCAGCTCTTCAGCGCGGAGAATATTTTGCGCCGGAAGTCTCTGCTGTGCGGCAAACTCGGTCGACGGGTCGCTTCCCCCCAAGTAACCCTGCTGGACAACCCTTTCCTGCCGTCCCTGGGCGGCTCGTATCTCTACGACGGCGAGGGAACCCCGGCACGTCCCAGAGTTTTGCTTCGCCGGGGTGTGCTGCAAGATTTTTATTACGACCATATCTCCGCCCTCAAGTCTGGTCAGAAATCCGGCGGCAATGCCCTGCGCGGGTCGATATTCAGCGAGCCGGGCATCGGGCCGAGCAATCTCTATTTCCAGCCGGGAGTTTTGACCCAGCGCCAGCTTCTCCGGGGGATTGCCCGCGGGGCTTTGATTGAGCAGATTATGGGACTGCATACTGCCGACCCCATCTCTGGAGAATTTTCTTTTGGTGCGTCCGGTCAGCTTATCCAGGACGGTCGGCTCGCCGCGCCAATCAAGGACATGGCCATCGCCGGGAATCTGCAGGATTTACTGCGCAGTATCAAGGCCTGCGGCAAGGACTTGGAATTTTCCGGGCATTACGGGTCGCCCAGCGTTTTGATAGAAAATATCATGGTCGCGGGGAAGTAGATTAATTTCTGGTCGGCAGATAATTCTGCCGAACGCGGTCAACAGCCTTATTCACCGCGCGTTGAATGTCGCGGGTATAGGCGCTGAGCAGTTTTTTGCCACCCTCGGGCAGGAACGCGGGACGCAATAATTCATGCGCGGCCAACCCAAAGGCCTCCGCTAATTTAAGCAAGGTGGTCAGTGATACCCACTTTTTGCCATTCTCCACATCGCTCAAAAACGGGATGGAAATATCAATCGTTTCTGCCAATTTTTCCTGCGACCATTCCAGTCGCTGACGCTGTTTCTTTATGTTGAAGCCAAAAACTTTAAGCAATTCCGTTTCTTTCATCTATAAACCCTCAGTTTAATATTTATTATGCTGTTAGATTGACAAATATATAATTATCTGTTATATTAATATATGTTAATCTATTAGATTAATAAGTATTTTTTGTGGGGGGGATTGTTATGGCAAAAGCAAATAAATACACGGAATACGTAGACGGCGCGAACAGCGCGGAAGACACGGACTTCATCAATGGGATATATGAAAACGAAAATGGAGAGGAAGTAGCATACGACATAGCCTTCGATAGGAAAATCTCGGCGGAGGGGGTACGGAACGCCCTGCACAC
>BGZO01000030.1 GCA_003864475.1 Candidatus Termititenax persephonae
ATGGACGGTAAATCGTTAAACATCAATAAAGATAATTTAACAAAACTGAAAAGTTTATTTCCTAATCTAGTTAAAGAAAATCAGCTTGATTTAGAACAACTAAAAAGTGTTTTTGGCGCAAAAGTTTTTGCTCCTGACCAGGAGCACTACGGCCTAAACTGGGCGGGCAAACATGAGGCTTTTAGAGAGATACAGAGGCAGATCACCGATACACTGATACCGGACAAAAAAGCCAGCATAAATTTTGACACGACAGAAAATGTTTTTATCGAAGGCGAAAACTTAGAAGTTTTGAAAGTCCTGCAGCGGTCTTATTTTGGCAAAATAAAAATGATATACATTGATCCGCCATATAACACCGGCAATGATAGTTTTATCTATCCAGACGATTACACGGAAACTCTGGCGGAATACCAGCAGCGCACCGGTGAAAAAGATGAGAGCGGTTTTGTCAATAAACAAATGCTGTTCAAGAAAAACACCAAAGAAAATGGGCAGTATCACTCGGTTTGGCTGTCGATGATGTATCCGAGATTATATCTTGCCAGAAATTTATTGAGAGAAGACGGCGTGATTTTTGTCAGTATTGATGATAATGAGGCTGGTAATTTGCGGTTGTTGCTGGACGAGGTGTTTGGCGAGGAAAATTTTGTGGCGCAGTTCATTTGGAAATCTCGGCAAAATAAAGATAATAGAAATAAAACAGGTGTCTCAATAGACCACGAATACATGCTTTGTTATTCAAGAAATACTGACGAGAAAGCTGTGCGAGGAAATGAACGAAAGACAGAACAATATACCAATCCAGATAATGATCCAAAAGGAAAATGGGTTAGTGCGAATATGGCAGGGTTACTGTCAGAAAATCTAAGACCAAATTGCCATTATGATTTAGTAAATCCAGAAACAGGAATAAATTACGGCAAACCTAAAATGGGCTGGCGTTATGATAAAAATACAATGTTTAAATTGATTGAAGAAAAAAGAATTATTTGGCCGCCGGATAAAACTGGTAGACCAAGGAGAAAAGTTTTTCTTAAGGAATTAGCAGAGGTGTTTACAGGATTCTCTTCGATAATTGGAACTGATATTTATACAAGAGATGGCGGAAAAGAGATAGAAAATTTGTTTGAGTACAAACCATTTTCTTTTCCAAAGCCAGTAGATTTGCTCAAAGAAATTTTTGAACAAGTTTTAAATGACAACGATATTGTTCTCGACTTCTTCGCGGGTTCCGGGACCACCGCTCAAGCTGTGCTGGAGTTAAACAAAGAAGACGGCGGCAACCGCAAATTTATTTTGGTACAGATTCCCGAGAGGTGCGCAGAAGCCAGCGAGGCGTTCAAGGCTGGCTATGAGCATATTTCGGATATTACTCAAGAGCGCATCAGAAGAGTTATCAAGAAAATCAAGGCGGAAAAGGAAAGCAAACTGAAATTAGAAAAAGATATTGATCTGGGTTTCAAGTCTTTCGTCTTAAGCTCGTCAAATTTCAAGATTTGGCGGGGTGATGTGCGGGGTGAAGCCCTGATAGAGCAAATGAAATTGCATAGAAATCCTGTCGCGCGCAACGATGAAACCGCTATGCTCTATGAGTTACTGCTTAAAGCCGGCCTGTCCTTGTCCGCCAAGATAGAAACAATTGAAGCCAGCGGCGCAAATATCTTTAATGTCGAAAATGGCCGCTTGGTTTTGGCCTTGTCCAAGATAAACCAAACAATTGTTGATAAAGCCTTAAAAATCAAGCCGCAGACTTTTGTTTGTCTCGATGCTTTGTTCGACAAAAATGACAAACTCAAAACTAACACTAAGCTGCAGTTTAGGGATGAGGGAATAGAGTTTAGGAGTATATGAGTATAAATTAGCCAATATGGTGGTATACTTTAGATATGCAGATAATTGGGGGATAGAGATAATCTAATGAAAATCAAATTAGAAAAAGTAGGCATTATTAAACATGCCGAAATAGAGTTTCTTGGCCTAACAGTTATTGCCGGGGAAAATGATTCTGGCAAAAGCACAGTAGGCAGGATGATTTATTCCGCAATTACTGCTTTTGGTCAAACGGAAGCAGATATAAGAAAAGATAAAATTGAGAAAATATTTAATATTGTTCGCAAAATAGCGTACGATTTTAACGATAACATCGAGGATACACAAAAACAAATCTCGACATATAGTCAGCTTTTTGCTGCCAATCTAGATAACACTACAGATGTAGTAAGTATTTTTGATAAATTTAAACAAGAATATATTAATAGAAAAAGCAATGAAAATCCTTTTTTTAATAAAGATATTGTTGAAAAAAATTTTTCCGATTTAGAAAGAATTCTTAAACAAACAGAGAGTTTGGAAAAATATATACATGATTTCTTAGAAAAAGTATTGTATTCTGAATTTAGTGAGCAGATAAATAATTCTGTCCATGGTGGAGAATCTAGAATTTCATGTATAGAAAAAGATATAGAACTATTTAGTTTTAATATATCTAAAAATAAGTTATTACACGCCAGCGTAAACAAGAATAATATGTTTTTAAAAAAATCTACATTAATAGAATCACCATTATCCTTACAACTGAAATTAGTACTAGATAAAGCTAAGACAACTTTAGAAATTGCTGATGAAATAAAAAATAATACCTTATCCCCTTTATGGGTTCCTGCCGTAGTACCATTACATATAAAAGCATTGCTCAATACATTAAGCAATGTTGGGTATATACAAAAAATATATAAACCAAAAGAGATATCCCAAAAAATTAACAATATAATTAAAGGTGAATTTATATTTAATAAGAATGATAATGATTTTATTTTTAGAAAAACTAATAGTAAAGATGCTTTGAAAATATTAAATACAGCCAATGGAGTAAAAGCTTTTGGTTTAATTGAGATTTTGGCAAGGATTAACGCCTTAAATGAAACATCTTTGTTGATTATCGACGAGCCTGAAATAAATATGCACCCAGAATGGCAGTTAAAATATGCAGAATTGTTGATTGAATTATGTAAAAGCGGTGTAAAAATATTGGTGACATCGCATAGTCCATATATGATTCAAGCGCTTAAATACTTTTCCCAAAAAGCAGCGGTTTTTGGCGAAAAAACCCGTTTTTACCTAGCCGAGCGCGTACCAAATGGTGAAAACTGGGCAGAAATTAAGGATGTCGGAATGGATATAAATCCAATATTTGATAAATTGACAAAACCATTCGATGATTTAATCAATGATTTTGAATAGGTGAAAGATGGGATTAGCAAGGTTATCCACCATTCTCGACAAGTACGAACAAAAATTTTGTGAGTTATGTTCTCCAAAAGCTTTATGTACAGTTACTATATCAAATAAACCTAAAGATAGATTAATAAATTTTGATAAAGTGAAAAATAGTTATTTTTCTTACACATCAAGGAAACCAAAGTCGTGCGACGGATTAAAAATCAATAATGCGTTATTATTTTTTGAATTAAAACAAGATGTTTATTTTAAGAATCACTCATTGTTAGACTTACATACAGAATTCTCCAATAAAATAAATGAAAGTGTTGAAGTACTTTTGAAGGTTTTTCAGACAGAAAACTTTAATCAACAAGAAATTGCAAAGATAAAAAGCATCGGAGAGATAAAATACTATATTGTGCCAAATATGGTTTCTCCTGCAAAAAAATTAAGCATAAGAACAAGCATTATAAAATTCACAAATAGTTACAGTACCAATCAGAACTATCGTGCTTTATACGGGACACAAAAAGGCTTTACTACAAAATTATTTGTTAGAAATTGTAATAATTTAGGTAATATTAGTTAAGGTTATGCAACTTCACTTCGATTCCTCCCAGCAATACCAGCTCGACGCAATTCAGGCAATTGTGGATTTGTTTGAAGGACAACCCTTAAATAAGGGTGACTTTGAAATAACTTTTCAAGACGGCAGTCTGAAATTTGATAATCACGGAGTTGGCAACAATCTTGTGTTGACTGAGGAACAAATATTAAAAAATCTGCAAATTGCGCAATACAACAACAAACTGCCAATCAGTGAAAAACTGGACGGCTTAAATTTTACAGTGGAAATGGAGACCGGCACCGGTAAGACTTATGTTTATTTACGGACGATCTATGAATTGAATAAAGTCTATGGCTTTAAGAAATTTGTGATAGTTGTGCCTAGCATTGCAATTAAGGAAGGTGTCTTAAAAAATCTGCAAATTACGCATGACCATTTACAAAATCTTTATGCCAATCCACCGGTTAATTATTATCTCTACGATTCTAAAAAACTATCTAGCCTAAAAATGTTTGCCAGCACTAATGCCATTCAAATTCTGGTAATCAATATCGATTCATTTGCCAAAGATGATAATGTGATCAATCAAACTAGAGAATCCGGAGTAAAGCCAATCGAGTATATTCAAAGTGTGCAGCCAATTGTTATCGTTGATGAGCCGCAAAATATGGAAACAGATATTAGAAACCAGGCAATCGCTAATCTGAAACCGTTATGCACTCTGCGTTATTCCGCCACGCATAAAAACATGTATAACCCTGTATATAAACTCGACCCTGTGCAGGCTTATGATCTGGGACTGGTCAAACAAATAGAAGTTGACAGCGTGGTATCCGAACAAAATTATAATTCTGCCTATATTGATTTTGTTGAACTCAAAAGAACTAAAAACAATATTTCGGCAAAATTAAAAATCTTTGTGAACGACGCTAGCGGTGTAAAACAAAAAACTCTTACTGTAAATGTCGGCGATAACTTATTTGATTTATCCAATGGGCGGGAAATGTATCAAGACGGTTTTACAATCAATGAACTATCTATTGATAGAATTACATTTGCCAATGGTCTGGTCTTGAATAAAGGGCAATCCCAGGGCGGCTTGAATGATGAGATAGCGAAATTTCAGATAGAACGTACGATTGAACACCATCTACAAAAAGAAAAAAAATATATAAAACTCGGACTTAAAGTCTTATCGCTTTTCTTTATCGATAAAGTTGCTAATTATCGCGAATATGCTGCAAATGGCGTAGCTGAAAACGGTAAATACGCTAAATGGTTTGAGGAGCTTTACAAAGAAGCCATTAAAAAACCAGAGTTCAAAAACCTGGACGCTCTGCCAGTTGAGCAGATTCATAACGGTTATTTCGCCCAAGATAATGGCAAGTTCAAAGACAGCAACGGCAATACTAAAGCCGACAATGACACCTATAACCTGATTATGAAAGATAAAGAAAGATTATTGGCTATAAATGAGCCGTTGAAGTTTATTTTCAGCCATTCTGCCTTGCGTGAAGGCTGGGACAACCCGAATGTTTTTCAAATCTGCACGCTTAATGAAACAAAGTCCGAATTAAAAAAGCGGCAGGAAATCGGCCGGGGATTAAGACTGCCGGTGGACAATAGCGGCAATAGAGTTCTGGATAAAAATATAAATACTCTGACCGTAATTGCCAATGAAAGTTATGCGGATTTTTCCGCCACTTTACAAAAAGAAATTCAAGAAGATTGCAATGTGAATTTTAGCGGCCGGGTGAAAGATGCCCAAAAGAAAAAACAGGTTAGACTAAATAAAGATTTGTCTAAATGCCAAGAATTTCTGGAAATATGGGAGCTCATAAAATCCCGGACAACTTACCAGGTTGATTATCAAACAGATGAACTGATAGCAAGAGTTTTGCAAGATATGCAAGACCTAAACAAAATACCGAAAACGATAAAACCGTCTATCTCATCTGAAACTTTCAAACTTGATTATTCTAAATACGGCGTGGAAGGCAATTTGCAGACAAAAAAACAGCACAATACAAGAGAAATTGTATATACCATTCCCGATATATTTGGTTATATTCAATCTAAAATTGATATTACCAGAAGTGCTATTTTTGAGATTCTGACTAAGTCTAATCGACTATCTGAGTTAGAAGTAAATCCGCAAATGTTTTTGGATAATGTCATTCAGATAATTAGTAAATCCTTAAATGACCTGCTGGTTGACGGCATTAAATACGAAAAAATTGCCGATCAAGCATATACAATGCAATTATTTCATGCTGAAGAAATTGAAACTTATTTAGACCGTTTATTTAAGGTAACCAATCCAGATAAAACACTGTACAACTATATTCAGTATGATTCAGAAATAGAAAATAAATTTGCCCAAGATTGTGAGGCCGATGAAAGTGTAAAGTTCTATTTCAAATTGCCAAAAGGCTTTAAGATACCCACACCGGTGGGCAGTTATATTCCTGACTGGGCGGTAATTTTCGAGAATGAGCGCCGAATCTATTTTGTGGCGGAAACAAAATCCTCATTAAATTCTGATTTGTTGCGCAGCATTGAAAATCTGAAAATCCAATGCGGCGTTAAACATTTTGCCAAATTTAAGGATATTGCTTATCGGAAAGTTACCAGCGTATCTGAATTATATGGAATGTAGAGTGGCTTTGTACACGCCAGGTGTTTAATAATAAAAGTATTGTGTTAAAATGACTCTCAATGAGCATACAGAAATACTCCATTAACAATTCACCGATTCAAACAATTTTAACTTGGATACAATCAAGAGAAATCGCTGTGCCAGAAATCCAAAGGCCATTTGTTTGGGATTCTTCCAAAGTGAGGGATTTAGTAGACAGTTTATACAGAGGTTATCCCATAGGCTATTTAATTACTTGGCGAAATCCACAAGTTAAATTAAAGGACGGCACTGCTTCCCAAGGGAAAAGAATTTTAATTGACGGGCAACAAAGAGTTACAGCGTTAATGGCTGCTTTGCTTGGACACGAGATTATTAACAATGACTATAAAAGAACAAAAATTGTTATCGCTTTTCAGCCCCAAGAAGAAAAATTTGAAGTTTACAATCCAGCTATTGCTAAAGATAATTCCTGGATTCCGGATATATCAAAAATTATTTTGATGGAAGTCAAAGTGCCTAAATTTGTTAAAGAATATTGCAAACATAATAGCAAGGCCGATGAGGATAAAATCTACGAAAATATAGAGTTATTGCGGGGGATTATTAATAATCCGCTGGGGATTATCGAATTAAATTCTGATTTAGACATTGAAACAGTAACCGAAGTATTCATTAGGATAAACTCTCAAGGCAAAGCGTTAAGTCAAGCTGATTTTGCTATGTCCAAAATTGCAGCGAATGAAATCTATGGCGGGAATACTCTGCGTAAAAGTATTGATTATTTCTGTCATCTGGCGATTGTTCCGGAATTTTACAAACAAATACTCGACTTGGATAAAAATTTTACAGAAACAGAATATTTCAAGGAAATGGCCTGGTTAAAAGACGAAAAGGATGACCTATATGACCCATTGTATACAGATATGTTGCGCGTCTCTTTTACCTCAGAATTTAAGCGTGGCCGATTGCAGGATTTGGTAGCATTACTGTCTGGTAGAAATTTTGAAACCCGGACTTATGAAGAAAATATTGCCGAACAATCTTTTGAATTACTTAAAATTGGCATCATGAAATTTATGAATAAAACTAATTTCCAGCGTTTTTTAATGATTGTGCGTTCTTCTGGTTTTATTGATGTCTCTATGCTTCGTTCACAAAATGTACTTAATGTTGCTTATATGGTTTATTTAATGCTCCATTCTCAAAAAGAAAATCCCAACAAAATAGAAACATTTGTCAGACGCTGGCTTGTGTTGTCAATCTTAACCGGCAGATACTCTGGTTCACCTGAGTCACGGATAGACTTTGACATTAAGAAAATCGATGAAATTGGTATAGGAAAATATTTGGCAAGCGTGGAAGAGTCTGAATTATCAGAAGCCTTTTGGTCTGCGGGTCTACCGTCTCAATTAAACACATCGGTAGCCTCAAGCCCTTATTTTGGTGTTTATCTTGCCAGTCAGGTTAAAACAAATGATAAAGGCTTTTTGTCTAAAGATATTACCGTAAAAGATTTAATAGAATTACGCGGCGATGTACATCATTTATTCCCCAAGCATTATTTAAAGAAGCGAGGACTACACAGGGGCAAGTATAATCAAATTGCTAATTACGTAATGATGCAGAGTGAAATTAACATTGCTGTTGGCGACCAAGAACCCGCTAAATATTTCTCTGAGATATTAGAAAAAATCCGTGAAGGCAAACCATCAAAATATGGTGCGATTTCTGACATCGAGACACTACAAGAAAATTTTAAAGCGCATTGTATTCCTGATGGTATGGAAAATAATACAATAGAAAATTACGATGGTTTTCTGGAAGCCAGACGTAAGTTAATGGCTCTGAAAATTAGAGATTATTATTTCAAGCTATAAGTAATTACTGCTTTATTGCAAAACTGGTTACTTCGCGCACTTTAACGCGTTTGTGGCTCTACCAACTGAGCTATGCTCCCACATTCACAGAACCGACATTCTACATCGGCTGAGACACCTTGACAATTTATCCTGCCGCCGCCGCTAACCTCCGCAAGGAAAAATGCCCCTGGCAACACGCATTGACACCCTTGCGGGAATATAATAAACTGTCTCCCCTTTTTTGGTAAAGAATGGAGCAATTATGAAAAACGCCATAATACAAGAAATCGAAAACAAACAAAAGAAAACCGATATCGGCGACTTTCGTGCCGGCGACACCGTCAAGGTGCATCAGCGCATCATCGAGGGCATGGGCGACAAGAAAAAGGAGAGGATTCAGGTTTTTGAGGGCGTGGTCATCAGCCGCCACGGCAGTGGAATCAACGAGATGGTCTCCGTGCGCAAGGTCGTGGATGGCGTGGGCGTGGAGAAAGCGTTCCCGTTGCACACCAAGACGGTCGCCAAAGTCGAACTGGTCAAGTACGGCAAGGCACGGCGCGCCAGATTGTTTTATTTACGCGACCTGATTGGCTCGAAGATTACGCGCGTCAAAGAAGATTTGCAGAAAAATATCGAGGAAGCCGCGAGAAAATCGGCCTTGCGCAAGGAGCAGGACAAGGCGCGTGAGCAGGCCAAGCTGGCGGAAAAAGCCGCCAAGGAAGCCGAAGACAAAGCCAAGAGAGAGGCGGAAGCCCAGGCCGCGGAAGAGGCCAAAAAAGCGGCGGAAGCCAAAAAGGCAGAAGATGCCGCGCAGAAAGCCGAGGCCAAGCCGGAAGAACTTGCCGCTGACGTTCCAGCCGCTCCATTAGTGTAATGTTTTTCCAGAAAAAGAAAGAAAAAAAAACGCCCAAGAAAGAGTCTATTTGGTCAATCTTGGGCGTGATTGTCTTGGCGTTGGTTTTGAAAGCGACTGTCCTGACTATTTTTATCATCCCGTCGGGGTCGATGATTCCGACGCTCAAGGTCGGGGACGTGTTAATCGTCAACCGCCTCTATTACGGCATTTCCAATCCCCTGCGTGAGGCTTGGTATGCCGATAAACTGCTCTTTGTCCTGCCCAACCCATGGTTTCAATCCGAGTCCCCGCTGGTCAAAACCAGATTCCTGCTCAATTTTGGCGTGAAACCAAAACGGCTGGACATCGTGATTTTCAAGGTACCGCTCTCGCCGCAACCGACGCGCGAGTACGCCTACGAGATTGACGGCCAAACGTTGCGCACTTATTTTGTACAGCCCGGACGCGCCGGCATGGATTATGTGAAACGTTGCATCGGTCTGCCGGGCGATGTGGTGGAGCTACGCAACGGCCGGGTGCTGATTAACGGCGAGTACCTGCCGAATCAGGACAAGTTCACGTGGAACAATGACCATAGTTATTACGGGCCAATCAAAGTGCCGGAGAAACATTATTTCGTGCTGGGCGACAACCGTCCGCACAGCTCGGACAGCCGCTACTGGGGTTTCGTGCCGGAGGACCACATGGTCGGCGTGGCGCGCTGGATTGCCCTGCCGCCGTGGCACTGGCGGATATTGAAATGAGTTTTTATTAAAAATCGTCAATCAAACTCTGCAAAATAACGCGCGAAAGTCGCCAAATCTTCTGCCAAATAAGCAGTATTAGTTTCAAAATTGACCGGCAAAAGTAGCCGACGTGTATCCTGGCGTAATATGTGTTTGAGTATCTGACAAGCCAGCCAAAATTCTTGCGTGTTATACGTTGGAAAAAGCCCGTACTCTATTTCTATTGGTTTTCCAATGGAATACAAATATTCTGGTAAAAGTTCTGGAAACATCGGATTTGACGAAAGCACAGGCCAAACATCTTCCAGCAACCCATTGTCCATTCTGTACGGCACACCAAAATGAATTTCGCCAATCCGGCCGTAATCGCCACCGCACATTTCATCCACATAATTAATTATGTCAGGCAAACTTCCGGTGTGATACAGATTTTCACAGGTGATAATGGTATGCGCAATGTCGATTAGGAGATTGGCTCCGGTATCCTCGCAGAGTCGACGAATGATATGTCCTTCATTGAAATACTCATAAGGACTGATTTGGTATTCCGGCAAACTATGGTAATAACGTCGGTCGTGATAATCGGAAGGTTCAATCAGCAACGGCCTAGTATAGCCCAGTTCGGACAGTTGCTTTTGCAAATGCTGAATATTGCGCAGGCTGTTCCTGTAGGCCGTGTCAAAGTCCATGGGCCGGACAGCCGCGTCGCGCGGACAGATTGTTCCTGCCAGCTTGGTGTCAGCGCCGGGGTACATAATACCCATGTGTATGGAAACATCGGCGATACGTTCCAGATGGGCGCGCACAAAAGCCAAATATTCCGGCCGGGCCGCGGTCTCCTCAATAAAATTCCCGTTCGTGGGATAGAAGCGGTCATAGTTGTCTCCTTGTAGCCAGAACATTGTGAAATGAAAAGAAACCGGAACATTGCCTAAGATAGGTTCGATTGCCGCAAAATGCGCATACGCATAATTGCAAATCTCGACGCGGTGATGCTGATTGTACAGGCCGAGTTCGAGAAATCTCTGCAAAGGAACAGGCTGGAATTTTTGGGGACGTAAATCAAAAGTGTAGCTTAGGCAAATATCATTTATTTCGGTCAGGGCCGGAAGCTGTTTCAGGTAATATTCTGTAGCAATTAATTTCGGATACATGATTATCACTCCTTTACTTTTTTAAATATTGGCGAGCCAACCTTAATATGGCTTACCGCAAATACACCGTGAGTTTACACATAATCGCCTCCTCGCCCCAAATTATCGCAGGTTCCTACTAGAAGTTTCAGTTTAATATTGTAAAAAATATAGAAATTTACTAGAATATCGTTGTGGGTAAAAAAGTAATCTTGCAGGATATCGCGGCGGCTTGCTCTGTTTCGGTTGCCGCGGTCTCAGCTGCTTTTCGCCGACCGACACAAATTTCTAAAACTCTACGCGCCCAAATTTTGCAGACTGCGCAGGAAATGGGTTATGCCAAAACGCCGGAAATAAAAAACATCGGCCTAGTGTTTGAAAATTTCCGTAATCATTTTTTAGGCGAGTTCTACAATGAAATAATCTTTGGTATCTTGGCAAGGTCTGCGGAACTGGGATTGCGTACGCAGATTTTTAACAGCTTGCAGGTGGATTATCAGGAAATATGCGATATTAACGGTTTTATAGTCATCGGGCATGATTCCATCGTGCATCTTAATGATTTGGAGCGGACGGGACAACCTTTTGTGCTGGCGGACTGCACCGGATGTGCTTTGCCACGACAACGAGAAATATTTTTTGACCAGTATCAGGGTGCCAAAGAGCTAACCGAATTTATCTGTAACTGCCGACACACACAAATTGCGATTATTAATGGCGAAACCGACGTGCAAAATCATTCTTGGCTGGATTTTCGACGGGCGGCGGAAGATGTGTTCAAGGCTAACGGCCTGCCTTTGCAGAATTTGCAAATCCTTCAGGCCAGTTATCAGAACATTGAGACGGTGGAAATCGCGCTCAATAAAATTTTCTCTGCCAAAACGTTGCCCACCTGCGTCATGTGCAGTGATGACTTATTCGCTTACTATGCCTATGCGGTTCTGGAACGTTACGGTCTTCGGGTACCGGAAGATATTTCGGTAACCGGCTTTGACGGAATCACTACGCCGTATTACTTAAAAAATCCCGAACCACAGCTGACCACTGTGCTAACGGACAGAATTGGTCTGGGACGGCAGGCGGTAGATTTTTTGCTAAATATTTTGCAAAATAAGAAGGGCTTGCCGAAAAATATTGTCCTGCCGACGCATTTGAAAATCGGACGTTCGGTTAAGCGTTTGGCTGGAAACGAATATTTAGCAGAACATCCGCGCCGACCTGCCGGACGCTCCGTAGCGACGCGGAATAAAAGTCAGCTAGCTTAGCGATGCCCAGACTGTTAAATATCGACAGCGCGTCCCCGCCTAAAATTTTCGGCGCGAGGAATAACTGCCACTCATCGACCAGGCCGCTTTGCAAAAAAGAAGTGTTGACCGCCGCCCCGCCCTCGACCAGTACGGAACAAATTTTGTGTTCTTGGTAAAGTCCGGCCAGCAGTTTTTTTAAGTCTCTTTCCGCCGTAAAAATGGCCTTGGGGTCTTTTAATAATTTTGTACTTGGGGGGAACTGCCCGCGCGCGCCAAGGACGATTTTGTAATTTGCCCGGCGGATGCCCGGCAGGCGGATATTCAGGCGCGGATTGTCCAGCCGGACGGTATTTTTGCCGACCAGCACCGCGTCATGCGCCAGTCGCATCTTCTGCGCTTCCGCGCGCGCCTCCGGCCCGGTAAGCCACTCGTCCCTGCGCCGTGTGGCGACGGGACTGGGGTCTTGGCGCAAGCCGATTTTGCCGTCCAGCGTGGCGGCAGATTTGAGCGTAACATAGGGCAGTCCCTGCGTTTGGTTTTTAAAAAAAACTTTGTTCAATTCCCGTGCCTCCGCCGCCAAGACAGGATAGGCCACCTCAATCCCGGCTCTCCGCAACACCCGCCGGGGATTCAACTTGCGGACTTGGGGATTGGGGTCGCGGACGGCGAAGACAACTTGTTTTATCCCGGCCACGCTGATGATGTCCGTGCAGGGCGGAGTCTGCCCGTAATGCGCGCAGGGTTCGAGATTCACATAGATAGTCGCGCCGCGTGCGCAGTTTTTGACAGGTTTTTTCCCGGCAAGCTTGAGGATGGCATTGCGTTCGGCGTGGTATCCGCCGTATTTCTCATGCCAGCCTTCGGCCAGTATCTTGCCGTCCCGGACGATGACCGCGCCGACCAAGGGATTGGGCGAGACGAAGCCGTGGCCGCGTTCCGCCAGCGTGAAGGTGCGGCGCATAAAATATTCATTTAGTTCGAGCATAGAGACCGCCCATTGTGAATCATGATATGGATTATATAATAAGAACCGTCGTTATTTCAGTATGCGCACCTGACCCTGTGAATTCAAAATCATCAGCTGGGCAGAGCAATACCGGGTCGGCAGCAGCAAACAAGAATAATGTCGCGCATCGACCAGACCGATTTCGGTAATATAAAGATTATAATTGGCGGCAAGACCAAAATCTTTGGCCGGACGCACCAGAGGTTCCCTGAATGTGTAGGCAATAATTTTTCTCGTATTGTCCAGACGCACCCCGCCAGCCCGGAGATTTTGCAGAAAGGGCAATTCAAAAGGCAAGTCATTGTCCAGCGTTAATGTAAAATAATTGGCGGCAAAAGATAAATAAACGCTAGTTACAGCCACTTCCCCCAAATCTTCTACATAAAACTTTTTAAAATCATTGCTCAGCATTACCCCGCGAGCTTGACCGTCGAAAGTCGCATAAACCGCGTCAGCCCGGGCTGGGCTGTCTGTGAATTGTATTGCCAGCGGGGACTCCAATCCCAGCACATAAGCCCTGTTATGCCGCAGGTACCCTAAAGAATTTGCGGAAATGGGCAGAATATTGCCTTGGTTTTGCAGATTAAGTCTGGCCGCCAAAAACCCAAACTCTAAAGGATAATCAAGCGGGTCGCACTTTAGGCGGCGGAGAATTACTTCCCCGACCAGAGGCAGGCGGCAGCTGAGGTGTCCGCGCAAAGTAAATGTTGAGAAACCCGCGGCATCTTTAACCGGGCTTTTCATGTTGTGCTTGCTGATTTGTAATTTATCCACTGTGTTGAGAAAAACATTTTGTTTTTCGGCAGAGGAGACCAGCTTGTTTAGAAAAATCTGCATAACACTTATTAATCGAAAGTTCCTCGGAAATGTTGCAAAATTCTTTCCGCCTAAGTTTATTGCGGCGGGGAAATATTGTACTTGCTCCTGACTTGCTGCCAGATAGTATCCTCAGACTTTTGTTTGGCACAAAACCAGATGGTCAAATTTCCTTTAGGATTTTTAGCTGGCACACCATGGCTATTGGTAAAATTGCTGAATTTCCAAGTAATAATGCCGTAGGGAAAAAACGTCTGACTGTTTAACGGGCGCACGACAAATAGGCCCGTATCCCCGGACAAGCCGCAGGATTCCAGTTTATATTTGGCAAGCAAATCAACCAGCAGGGTTGAATTTTCCAAATCAACCCTGAGTTGTTCCTCGTCGAAAATTTCCTGTCCGGGACCAAGGTCCTCGCTACTGATAGAGTCAAAGCCGTATGTTTTAATTGTTTCAATGTAGACAAGATTGGCAATGGTTTCGATATTATTAGTCAACTGCATGGTTGCCGACCAATAGGCGCTGCCATATTTGTTCTTTATGTTTAGCAGCTCTTTCGCGGGGTAGCCATAAATAGTAGGAATAAAAGCCTGCCCAAAATTGCCATGCGGCAGACGAACTGGCGCGACCAATTGATTGCCGTTTTTATCCACCGCGTCCAGCACCAGTAAATAGGACTCTTCGCTCTCAGCAACGGCCGGATTAGGCAATATCGCCAGCGGGTGTGCAACTAAGGTGGTGAGATTGTTCATATCTCCATTTTTTACGAAATGGCTGTGAAATTCAGCCGTGCCGTCTCTTCCTGTTGAATCGGCTGGCTCCGGTCGACCAAGAGCTTTTTTTATGGCGTGCAGGCTGATGACCAATTCACATTTTGGCAGGCCATGGTTTTGCAGATTCTGAGGAACCGTGCCTAAAGATATAAAAACTCCGCGAACTGCCTGTGCCGGGGTTAAAGGATTTGTTTGGTCCTGATAATCTTCCAGCGTAGGATAGTGAAACACACTGTCGTTGGCGTTGATACTGGCTTTAAATTCCTCGCCTAAAACTACTCCCAGTATGTTTTGCAGGCGGATTCCGTCTTGGTTAGGTGCTGTTATTTCGGCTCGTTTGTTTTCCCAGTACTCTCTTGTGCTGATTTGTTTACCATACATAACCGCACCTCTGCCGCTTCCCCTATATAGGTATCGGCAGTTTAGGCTGGAAAATACAACGGTTTTTTCTGTTGTATTTTTAGGCGAAATTTTTCAGGAAAACCTTGAGGAACGCTCAATTAATTTAAAAAGCTCCTCCACTAATTTTCGCTCCGGCACGGTCTTCAATCTCCGGCCTTTGGCGAAAATGATGCCCTGTCCCCTGCCGCCGGCAATGCCGTAATCCGCCTGCGCCGCCTCGCCCGGGCCGTTGACCACGCAGCCCATGACGGCGACAGTAAGATTTTTATTTAACTTTTGCAGTCTTTGCTCGACCGTGTTGGCCAGACCGATAATGTCTATCTGCGTGCGGCCGCAGGTCGGGCAGGAGATGACTTCCGGGCAGGCGAGCAGTCCCAGAGATTTGAGGATATGCCGGGCGGCCAGCACTTCCTTGACCGGGTTGGCGGTCAGCGAGACGCGCACCGTGTCGCCGAGACCGCGGGTCAGCAAGGCACCCAAGCCGACTGCCGATTTTAACGCGCCGTAATATTCCGTGCCGGCCTCGGTAATGCCGATGTGCAGAGGGTAATCGCGCCTGCGCGCCATGCGCGTGTAAGCGTCAAGCGAGTCAACGACCGAGGATGACTTGAGCGAGAGGACGAGATTATAAAATTTCTGTGCCTCAAAAAACTCGCAATACTCGCTGGCCAGCCGCACCAAGTCTTTCTTGGCCGAGCCGGAATTGACCCCGATGCGGATAGGAACATGTCGTTTTTTCGCCGCGGCAATAATTTCTTTTAATTTGGCCGCGCCCTGCAGATTGCCCGGGTTGATGCGGATTTTGTCCGCGCCGGCCTCGATGGCTCCGACAGCCAGACGATAATCAAAATGAATGTCCGCCACGACGGGAAGAGGCGAGAGTTTTTTGATGGCGGCGAAAGCCGCCAAAGCTTTTTGGTCAGGGACGGCCACGCGGATAATGGCACAGCCCGCGTCCGCACAGGCCTTGATTTGCCGGACGGTCGCCCGCACATCGGTGGTGAACGTGTTGGTCATCGACTGCACGGCAATCGGATTACTCCCGCCGATTTTGACCGGGCCGATTGACACAACCCGGGTGGGCAAACGTTTTATTTGGGGCGGCATTGTTGGAGAGCCTTGCGCGCTTCCTCACGGTCGTCGAAATGCTGTCTCCGGGAGCCAAACACTTGATACGTCTCGTGTCCCTTGCCGGCCAGCACGACAAAATCCGCCGCCCGCGCCAGGCGGACAGCCTGCCGGATTGCCGCCCGCCTGTCCGGCTCGACCATGATTTGCTTGTGCCTGGTCAAGATATTTTTCTTCATGCCCGCCAGAATATTCTCAATGATTTGCCCGGGGTTTTCCGTGCGCGGATTGTCCGAGGTTACGAGACAAATATCGCTCTGGCGCAGGGCGAGCCGCCCCATCGTGGGACGCTTGCCCTTGTCGCGGTCGCCGCCGCAACCAAAAACCGTGAGGATGCGTCCAACAGATTTTTGGTCTCGGCGCAAGTCAAGCACGGCGCGCAAAAGATTCTCCAAGCCGTCGGGCGTGTGGGCATAATCAACGATAACATAAGGATTTTTGTGAATGACCTCGAAGCGACCGGGGACAGGCGACAAAGTGGCGAAAAGTTTTTTCAATTTTTTTTCAGGCAAAATATTCAAGCTTTTCAGCACGGCCAGCGCGGTTCGCACATTGTCTTCATTAAATTTGCCGTGGTAAGGATGTACGAAATCAATTTTTTCTTGGCACCAATCGCCCGGATAAATTTTGATGCCCGCGCCGCGCCGCAACCAGCCGTATTTGACTTTTTGGTAGGCACGGAAAGTCTTGTGATAGTCGAGATGGTCGCGCGTGATATTGGTCATGGCTTTGACATGAAAAAAAATACCCCTAACCCTGTCCTGATGAATGCCGTGTGAGGAAACTTCCATGACCAGATATTCCGTGCCTTTTCGGCTTTCTTGCGCGAAAATCTCCGCCAGTTCCCAAGGCGACGGCGTGGTCAGGCGATTGGTGATTGTGCCGATTTTGGCCGCCGGAAAACCTGCTTTTTGCAGAACCTCACAGACAATATGCGTCGTGGTCGTTTTGCCATTGGTTCCGGTGATGCCGATGACTTTCATGGTGTGCGATTATAACACTATTTCACAATGTCTCGCCGCGTGGCATTGGATATTGACTGCCAGCGGCAGGCTGGCGATATGACAGGGCGCGGCTTGGACATGCGCCGCCAAGGCCGTGGTAATTCCTCCATAGCCCGCCGGGCCGATATTTAGTTTATTGACTGCCCGCAAAATTTCTTTTTCCAAGGCGGCATAATTTTGATTAGGGTGCGTGCCGCCAATCTCGCGGAGCAAGGCTTTTTTGGCCAAGAGAGGCGCCGTGTCAAATGTCCCGCCCAAGCCGATGCCTAAAATCAGCGGCGGACACGGCGCGGAGTCAGCTCGGCGCACGGTCTCGACAATTTTGGCAATTATTTCGTTCTTGTCCGCGGTCGGGCGAAGCATGTACAGCGCGGACTTATTTTCCGCGCCGCCACCTTTGGCGAGCAGGTTGATTTTACATACATCTCCCGCCACAATCTCGGTGTGAATCACGGCGGGCGTATTGTCCTGCGTGTTCATGCGGTCGAGTGGATCACGCACTATCGATTTACGCAGGGACTGATAGCCGCGCGCGACACCGGATTGAATGGACTCATTTAAATCTCCGACGATGCGTACCTCCTGCCCGATTTCCAAAAAAACCACGCACGTCCCGGTGTCCTGGCAGAGCGGCAGCCCGTCCGCGCGCGCGGCCTGCGCGTTCAGCAAAAGTTTTTGCAATACGGAGCGTCCGGCGGTGGAAGTTTCTTTCTGCTCCGCTTCCCGCAGCGCGCGCTCGACATCCGGCGGCAGATGGAGATTTATATCCACAATAGCGGCGGCGATTTTGGCGGTGATTAGTTCGGCGGCGATGGGGCGCATGGGAAAATTATAAGATTTGACATCGCCAAACGCAAATTGCTAGACTTTAAAAATAAATTCAGGGAAAATCAAAACAAGAAAGGAGTCCGGCATGTCCCACACTATTTCTGAAGATTGCATCTCCTGCGGCGCTTGCTCCGGCGAGTGTCCGGAACAGGCCATCAGCGAAGGCGACGGCAAGTACGAGATTGATGCCGCCCGCTGTGTGGATTGCGGCGCGTGCGCTGGTGTTTGCCCCGTCGAGGCTATTTCCGCGCCAGCCGCTTAAAATTTTTCGCCCCCAAACTAGCAACGCCAAGCCAGTTTTTTGCTGGCTTTTTGTTGGCTTTTTGGCAGGTATATTTACTAAAATAGTGGGTATATATATATTGCCTATTAACTGTTTTGGGAGGGAAAATGGTTTACCTTAATCCAAATGCTAATCCAAATGTTTCCACCATATATTCTGCTCTGGCAGACGCTAATGCAAAATTAGGTGGAAAAGGCTATCTATACAGCCAAAGAAGATATGGGGGAGATGGGTATGGTAATGAGAGTGGGAATAAAGAATTCGTGCCAAGCGGCGGTTTTCCAACAGACACCGTAAATCCCCTCAATCCGGCACAGATAATCTTGGCAGAGTTTGATGTGCTTGGCTCCGCACAGGAATTGGCCACGGCCCCGGAGAAAATCAGTGATTATACGGTCAATGAGCAGGTCTTGATTATTGCCGAGTTGCTGCAAAACAACCCCGCTGTATTTTTACAAGTCTTCCCTTATGCTGATTCCGTGGCGGCCAGAGCCTACATCGCGGAGATTCCTGAGTTATTGCCGTATGCGAATGAATCCTTGGCCTTAGAGTTATTGGGCGAGAACAATGACTATGCCCAGTGTTTTGACGCGGGGGACCCGGTGCAGAATGCCCAGCTAGGGAAACTATTGGTTTTTGCCGAGGATAATTTGGCAACAGCTGTTCTGCAAAAATATCCCGAACGCCTGGATTCAGTCAAGGTTTACATTGACGACCAGCTCTATAACCACAAAAAGAATTATCTGACCGAGGCGGGTAAAACGGTAATTCTCGGCCTGCTAGCCAAGAATGGTGCTTACTATAAATTTATCAGCGGTGATTTACAAAAGGACGCGGAGGTTATCTTGACCGCCCTACGGAATTATAAAAAGCTGACCGATGCACTGAACAGGGCAGACATGTATAATGATTTTGTCGATTATATTCGGCCCATCAATCGCGACGCGTTAGAAAATGCCTTGTCGATAATGGCCGACGAATAACCTGTTTTTTTCTCTTAAATAACCCAAAAATTTGGTTTTTTAAAAAAGACTTGACACCATA
>BGZO01000031.1 GCA_003864475.1 Candidatus Termititenax persephonae
CTTCCGTAAGCTAAATGATTTTCGGAGCCGACAAAAAACTGTGAGCCAAAAGTACAGAGAAAAAAATTAGGACCCACAAGCGCGAAGCGCGTAGTGAGTCCTCTTCCGCGCACTTAATGGTCGGAATGTTAATCCTGCAATATACCAGCTAGTCAAGGATAGCCAGAGCGGACAGCCGGTGGCTGTCCGTGGCGCGGACTCGAAAGCTCGGAGCGGGCTTGCATCGGCAAGCCCGTGAGAGCGGATATGTGATTTACAGTTCCCAGCCCAGTGTTACAAAATGCGAGGCATTGCCGCCCAGGTCTGGGTCAGGATTGTAGGCGTAGTCCAAGGACAAGCCCTGCCAGCGGAAACCCAGCCCGGCGCTAAAATTGGTATTTAAAATCAAGTCATTGTTTTGCCGGAAACCGCCGCGCAGAAAAACGCGCCGCGCCAAATTGTATTCCACGCCGCAGGAGAAAAGCGGCGGCTGGTTTTTTTCTAGGCGGATGTCCGTGTATAGGTCTAGATTTGGGGCGGCTTGATATTTTCCGCCGAGACCATAAGTTTTGGTCAGTTCCTCGACTTGTCCGGTGGACCAGCGCAATTCGCCGCCGAGCAGGTTGTTGGCTTGTGCGCCAAAAGTCCAGAGCCTGTGCGGGCGGTAGGACGCGGCCAAATCCGCGCTCAAGGCTTGTGCCGAGGCTCCTACCTCCGAGTAGGTTTTGCTATTGTATTTGAGGCGCCAGCCACCGCTGAGCTTGCGTCCGCCCAGACCGTAAGCCGCGTACAGGGTTGTGTCGCTGTAGCCAATCCGGCCACGCGAGTTGTTCTGCGCATCGCGCAGGTATCCGAGGCTGTCCTGTACACTCAGCACGCCGAGCGAAAAATGGCCGTGCGTGTAAGCGGCAGTCAGATAATTTACCTCGTTCAACAATTTGAAGACAGACAGGGCGGCTTGCGGTTGGGCGCGTTGGCTTAAAAACGCATAGTTTTGGAATATCGGCTGGGTCGTCCCATTGGCTCCCAAATATGTTCCGCCGCGCGCCGCCGCGTCCGCCCCGTGAATCACGGTATCGAAGCCATAGGCCTGCTTGGCTTCGCCGTGCAGGCAGGCGGCGAAAAGCAAAATGATATAGAGTTTTTGTTTAGTCAAGGATTAACAGCCTCCCTTTGGCAATAATTTTCCTTTGTTCATCGGCCAAGATGAGAATGTAGCCGCCATTGGGGACGGCGTGTCCGCGCTCGTCTTGTCCGTCCCAGCGCAGGTCTGGATTTTCGCCGGGATTAGCGTAGGCAGTGGTTTGCCAAACTTTGCGTCCGCCCATGTCGTAAATAATCAGCCTAACCCAGCCGGATTTTTCTACGAAAAAAACGATATTAGCCTCCTCGCCTTTGGTCAGCGGGTGGAGAGGATTAGGGTAGGCGTAAATTTTCTCGCCCCTTGATTTGTTTTGGACAGGCGCCGCTTTGGCTATGGGGGGTGCGGCTAGCTTGGGGTTATTCGGGGTCAGCCTGTCAAATGGCTCGGGTTCTTCCGGCTCGTCGGGGTCTGGTTCGCCCGGGACAGGCGGCGGCTCCGGCTCGGGTTCTTCCGGCTCGTCAGGGTCTGGTTCGCCCGGGACAGGCGGCGGCTCCGGCTCGGGTTCTTCCGGCTCGTCAGGGTCTGGTTTTCCCGGGACAGGCGGCGGTTCTGGCGGCGCTAGGTTTTTTGAGCCATACAGGCTGTGGTGTACATTGATTAACCCATGGCCGTAAATGCTGTCATGGCCTGTTTCGCCTAGGTCGTCAGCCGTGAGGCGCATTAGCTCACGGATTTGCAAATTAGTCAGGTCAGGATTTTTACCCTTGAGCAAGGCCGCCAGCCCGGCGACCAGCGGCGTGGAATAGCTTGTCCCATTGCCGCCGTTGATGTAAGCGCCATTGATATAAGTAGAATAAATATTTTCGCCGGGTGCGACCAGTTCTGCGGTTTTGTCCCCGCTGCCGCGCACGGAAAAACTGGAGATATGATTGTTCCTGTCCACACTGCCCACGCTGATGACCTCGGGAAAAGCCGCCGGGTAGCGGACAGAATTCAACGTTTTATCTCCGCCGATATTGCCCATCGCTGCGACGAGAATAATCCCATGATTGTAGGCGTAGACCACGGCTTCTCTTTCCGCCAGACTATAGCCGGAACTGCTGAGGCTCATGTTGATGATGTTGGCACCGAGGTCAACCGCTTTGTAAATCGCTTGGGCAATAATGTCCAACTGTCCGCTGTTGGCGTGATTGCCGAAAACTTTGAGCGGAATGATTTTGGCCTGCCAGTCCAGTCCCGCGATGCCCTCGCCGTTATTGCCTGCGGCGGCGGACAGCCCCGCCACTAATGTGCCGTGATAACGCGAGGCGGCTGTGGGGTCAGGATTGGCATTGCTGTTATTATTGAGGCAGTCCCAGCCGGGCAGGATTTTACCGTGCAGGTCGGGATGATTGGTCTGAACGCCAGTGTCGATGACGGCGATTTTGACCGAGGAACTGCCCGTCCATAAACTCCAGCCCTCTGGCGCATGGATTTGCGGCAGATAATATTGTTCTCGGAAATATGGGTCATTGGGGGTCAACTCTTCCAGTTCAGCAATGTAGACAGGTTCGGCGTGTTCCACGGCGGGATTTTTTTGTAATTCGGCGACGAGATTTTCCACGGCGACGGCGGACGGGTATTCTACAGTATGCCAGCTCTGGCGCGGGTCGCCGGAGCTGGACAATGCTCGGATTGCTGAGCCGCCGCTGTCCGGGAAAGTCGGGGCGATGCTTGGCACGCCATAACTGGACAGGATGCTTTGCCAGTCGGAGGCAGACTGCGCGGCCAGCCCCGTGCCTGGGGTTTTGAGCTTGACCAAGACTTTGTTGGGCGCATAAGCGGCTGGTAACAGACAAATCATTAACGCCCAGAAAGATAACCATCTAAACATAGCATATACATTTCGTAACTTCTGCCAAATCGGTTCAAAATATTTGTTCATTTCAGGCATTCAAATGACCGCCGGATTGTGTTAAAATCAAAATAATTTCTTGGCGTGAACAAATATTAAGGAAAAAACAATGATAGAGACGCAGGGGCTGGTCAAGGCTTATCATAAAAAAAGAGTCGTCAATGAAGTAAATATTCACATCAAAAAAGGTGAGATTGTTGGCTTGCTCGGACCTAACGGCGCGGGCAAGACCACGACTTTTTATATGATTGTCGGCTTGATTCGTCCTGATGCGGGGGTCGTCAATCTCAACGACATGGAGGTAACGCACTTGCCCATGCATTTGCGCGCCCGCCAAGGCATCGGTTATCTGCCGCAGGAAGCGTCGATTTTCCGCAAGCTGACGGTCGAGGAAAACCTCTTGATTCTCTGGGAAAATATGCCGCAGATTCCCCGCGCGGAGTATCAGGAGCGCATGGATAAATTGTTTGCTGAGTTGAAAATTTCGCACATCCGCAAACAGCGCGGCTATGAGTTGTCGGGCGGCGAACGGCGGCGGGTTGAGATTTGCCGTGCCTTGGCCTGTTATCCGGATTTCATTTTGTTGGACGAGCCTTTTGCGGGCATCGACCCGATTGCCGTGAATGATATTCAGGAAATTATCGCTTATCTGGCTCGGACCAAAGGGTTGGGCATCTTGATTACCGACCACAATGTCCGCGAGACTTTGGGCATTACCGACCGCGCTTACATTATTCATCAGGGCAAGGTTTTGCTGGAAGGCGAGGCGCGGTCTATCGCCAATGACCAGACGGCACGTAAATTTTATTTGGGCGAAAATTTTAATCTTTAGGAGCGTTATGAACGGCCTCAAGAAATTGCAAAATTTTAGAATTAGTTTACTGCATCGCTACATGTTTAGGGAAATTTTATTTCCTTTTTTCTTTGGCGTGGTGGCTTTCTCGGTGATTATTGCGGGCGGCTCGATTATCCCCAACTTGGTTAACGAAGCCCAGCGCTACAATCTGGCTTTCAGTAAGATTACGGCTTTATTCCTGCTGAGAATGCCGGGGGTTATCGCCTTGACTTTTCCGATGGCCACTTTGCTGTCGACTCTGCTCTCTTTCAGCCGCTTGTCGAGCGAGAGCGAGTTGACGGCCTTTCGCGCCGGGGGCTTGTCGCTTTACAAGCTGGTGGCCGCGCCTTTGTTTTTTGGTTTTTTAGTCAGCCTCTTGACCATCTGTTTTAATGAATTGATTGTGCCGTATTCCTCTTTCATGGCGGAGAATACGATTATCCAGCTTAGAGATATTGCCAAGGCCGCGCCGCAGATTCAAAAGAACGTCAATATCCCGATGTACGAAAACAACCGCCTAGTACGCATGATTCACGCACAGGAGATGGAGGGCAGTGTCCTGCGCAAGGTCAATGTCATTGAGTATGACCAAGGCGACAATGTGGCGCGTAGCACCCGCGCCGACGAGGCTGAGTATGACGCGTTCAATGGCTGGACTTTCCGCCGCGGGACATTGCATCAATTTGCCGGAGACAATCGCTCGGCGCTGATTGTGGATTTCGTTACGCAAAATATTAATCTCAGCGTACAGCCGCGGGATATTTTTGGCCGCAACCGGGACCCTGACCAGATGAATATTGCGGAGTTGGCAGAATATATTCAGCGGCAGAGCAGTTTTGGCGCTAATGTCCTCAAGGAACGCGTGCTGTGGCAGCAGAAATTGGCGGTGCCTTTTGCTTGCCTGATTTTTGTTCTGCTCGGTTCGCAAATGGGTATTCGTCCGCAACGTTCCGGTGCCGGCGCGGGTTTGGGTATCAGCGTGCTGGTTATTTTTCTGTACTATGTGCTGTTGACGCTTTTTATGTGGTTTGGGCAGAGAGGTTTTTCGCCGTTTTTGGCGGCTTGGTTGCCCAATTTGCTCATCGGTGTTTACGGATTTTATGGACTCTATAAAAAAGCGGGAGTGTAAAAATGCAAAAATATTTTTTGGCAATGGTCATCTTGGCGGCGGGACTTTTGGCTATGGGCGACACGCCCGCCAACGGTTGGAGCCGCGACTATACTTATGCCCGCGGCGATGTTTTTGTCGTGAGTGAACAGCATATCGCCGGGGTGCAGGATTTTGACACAGAGCAGACCGGCTTGGCTCTGTACCGCTTGGAGATGGAGTCCTTGGAAAGGGAGTTTCGCAATCACTATAATTTGCGGATTTATGTGCAGAAAGTGAATCCTGCTTTGCAGGTGCAGACCATCAAATATTTAATCCGTTTTTTTGATGACGGCGGCCAGGAATACAAAAGCCTGGTGCTGGAGGATGCCGCGCCGTCTTTTCTCGGCGGGGTTTCCAGCCCGACTTGGTTTGGCAATATTCTCTACAAAAAGCCTTACAAAATCAAAGTGCGTGTGCAGAGTTATGTCCTGAAAACTGGCAAAGAAATGTTTTTTTAAAAGAAGCGGCACCGTCGGCGGACGTGTTATAATTATTAAAGGGGGATGTTTGTGATTGACCGTTATGCCTTGCCGGCCATGAAGGCAGTCTGGGAGCCGGAAAATAAATTTCGCAAATGGCTGGATATTGAGCTGGCCGCCTGTGAGGCCAATCAGCGGCTGGGCTTGATTCCCGCGGCGGATTTAAAGAAAATCAAGGCCAGAGCTAAGTTTGACGTAAAACGCCTTGACGAGATTGAGCAAGAAACCAATCATGACGTTATTGCTTTTCTAACCAACTTGGCAGAAAACATCGGTCCGTCCGCGCGGTTCGTGCATCTGGGGCTGACCTCTTCGGATATTGGCGACACGGCGGCCTGCCTGCTGTTGAAACAGTCCGCGGAGATTTTAACCAAAGACCTTGACGCTTTGCTGTCCGTTCTGCGGCGGCAGGCCGTGCGTTACCGGGACGTGATTATGATTGGGCGCACCCACGGCATCCACGCCGAGCCGTTGACTTTTGGGCTGAAACTCCTGCTCTGGTATGAGGAACTGCGGCGGCAGAAGCGGCGACTGGCGCAGGCCAAACAATCCGTCTCCGTCGGCAAACTTTCCGGCGCGGTCGGCACGTACTCCAATATCGACCCGGCGGTGGAAAAATATGTCTGTCGCAAATTGGGCTTGACCCCCTGTCCCGTGGCGACCCAGGTGGTGCAGAGAGACCGGCACGCGGAATTCATGACCACGCTGGCTCTAATCGGGGCCAGCTTGGAAAAAATGGCGGTGGAGATTCGGCTACTGCAAAAGACCGACACCGCCGAGGCGGCGGAGCCTTTTGGCAAGGGACAGAAAGGCTCTTCAGCCATGCCGCACAAGCGCAATCCGATTATCTGTGAACGAGTAACGGGACTGGCGCGTGTCTTGCGCGGTTATGCTGTAACGGCCTTGGAGAACGTGGCGCTCTGGCATGAGCGCGACATCTCACATTCCGGCGCGGAACGCGTGATTTTTGGCGACGGCTGTATCCTGCTGGACTATATGTTTTCCTTGATGCACAAGGTTATCAGCGGCCTGGAGATTTATCCTGAGCGTATGCGCAAAAACATGGACGCTTTGGGCGGGATTATTTTTTCCCAGCGGGTGCTGCTGGCTCTGGTGCAGAAAGGTCTTACCCGCGAGCGTGCCTACCTGCTGGTGCAGCGCAATGCCTTAAAAGCCCGCGACACGGACGGCTCATTCCGCGAAAATATTACCAGCGACCCGGAGGTCTTGGAGCTGATTGCCAAAGCGGAATTGCTGGCCTTGTTTGATTATCAGTACACGGTGCGCCATGTACGAAAAATTTTTAAAAAAGTTTTGGGATAAGAGTTATGTTGCAATGGATTAAGAATTTTTTAAATGGAGTGCAACGCCGAATGCAGTTGCGTGAAGTTTTGCGCAAAGTGCCTGGCACGCCGCCGCGCAAGTCTCTGACCGCGATGTCCTCCGATGAATTTTATGATTTTTTGCTGGCAGGCGGCGCGCAAGATGATTACTACGATTTTCTTTTAGATTTTCTCTTGGTCGAGTATCTTGATGGCAGGCTGGACGAAAAAAAATTCCGCTACTTTATCGGGCTGGATAATCCCCTGCAAATCGGTCGTTTTGTCGACAAACTGTTGCGCGAGGCCAAGATGCAGGGGTCGATTTATGAGGAGTTGGCAAAATACCGGGACACGGATGCGCGTCGGGACGACCTGCTGACGCTCTTGTTGCCGGAACGCAAGCGGGACGCGGCGGCGCGGCGCAAAATTAACAGCGTAACTGAATTGAAAGATTTAGTTAAGGACAGCGCGGAAGAGTTACAAAAACAAAAACAGGCTTTGGCGCAGGCGAAAATGCTTGCCGCGGAAAAACAACGGCAAGAAGAGCTGCGCCAGGCCGTGATTTTAAATGCGCCGGAGGCCGGGGAATTGCTGAGCCGGGATACTTTTGCCGCAGAAGAGGCGCAGCTGGAACAGACAGCCGGACTGCTCAACGCGGAAGTGCTAAAACAACAAAAAGGCACGGTGCTGGGTCAGTCCACCGCGCCGCCGCCGCGGACGCATTCGGTGGTTTCGGCGGACACTGCCAAGATGAGTCCGGGCGAGCTGGTTGCCTACAAGAAAAAATTGCTGAGCAAGATGCGCAGGGACATGGGCGGAAAATTTAAAGCTTAAAACGGGGCAGGCCAATGGGTGAGAAGAAAAAGGGCAGACAAAATATATCGTCTATGCCGCGGAGCGGTGGCGGTGGGCTGTCGCCGATTTCTGGAGCAAGCGCCATGTCGCCAGCCGAACGCGTCGCCTATATTCAGGAGATTCAGCAGGCCTCGCCAGTCAAGCAAATCGCGCAGAACCTGAAAGAAATTGACCTGAGCGGCTTTGGCTTGATTGGCAATATTTTCCGCCAAGGCGCGGCTGTACTCAAGGGGGTCAGCGACGCGTACACGCAAATCCGCAAATCGCGCGGCGACACCAGCTTAAACCAACATATCGAGGGCTTGACCGAAAATGTCCGCGGTCTGGAGCGGCTGCGTTATGAGTTGCCGCCGCAGACCAATATTGCCTTGCCGGACTTTGCCGCGCTCCAAAAAGAAAACAAAGGGGTGTATGTGGATTCCAACTGGACCCCCCAGCGCAAAGGAAAAGTGGAATGACGCTGCGGCCTTGCCTGAGCGCGGCGGACTTTGCCAGTTACCATGCTTTTGTGGAGCGGGCGGAGCGTGGTCATTTTATGCAGACCACTTACTGGCGCGACTTGAAAACAAATTTTGGCTGGCAGAATGGCGGCCAATATGTTTGGGAAAGAGACGGTCAAATCGCCGCGGCCTTTTCGGTTTTGCAGAGAGCGAAATGGGGGGTCAAGATTTTGTACGTGCCGCGCGGGCCGCTCTGGGATATTCGCGACGCGGCCTTGACCGCTGATTTATTGACGGCCTTAAAAAAGCTGGCGCGGGAACGGCGGGCTTTTTTTATCCGTGTCTCGCCCAAATATTTAGAGGAAGACACCGCGGCCAAGCAGGCTCTGCATAAACATGGCTTCCGTTTTTCCCAAAAACAGTTGCAGACCAAGGCGACCTTGCTGATTGATTTACGGCGCCCGGAGGAGGAGCTGCTTAATTCTTTTCACGAAAAGACCCGCTACAATATCCGCTTGGCGGGGCGCAAGGGCGTAACGGTCAGCCTCTTGAGCGGCGAGGAGGAGCTGCGAGATTTTTACCGGATTATGCAGGGCATGGCGGCGCGGCAGGGCTATGCTTTGCAGCCCTATGCTTATTACCAATACCTCTGGCAAAATCCGCCGTTGGCCAAAATTTATCTGGCCAAATTTGCGGATAAAGTTATTGGCGGGGTCGTAACCTTGGCTTTCCGAGACACGGCTTACTATATGTACGGTGCTTTTGACGGAGCCTGCCGCCAGTTGATGGGCAATTATCTCATTCACTGGGAGATAATGCGCCAAGGGCGGGCGGCGGGACTGCAATATTATGACCTGCAGGGCGTGCCGCTCAATAAAGACGCACAGCATCCGATGCACGGTTTTTACCGTTTCAAAAAAGGTTTTAATGGGCAGGAGACCGAGTTCATCGGCGAGTATGACTATGCGCCCTGTCCGTGGGTCTACTGGTTTTGGAACAATTTTACTTTAGATAAGAAACAATATTTGCAGTAAAGCCTAGATGTCCTCCGGTATCGCCAGATAACGCACCGCTTCTTTGGCAATTTCTTGGAAAACAGGCGCGGCAACATCTCCACCGCCCGTGCGGCGCAGGTCGCCGCGCGGATTGTCAATCAAGACTAAGATAGTCAGGCGCGGGCGATTGCCCGGCACTATTCCCGCAAAGGAACTGATGTAGTCTTGGGGCAGATACCCGCCGCCGCCGGGGCGGGCTTTTTGCGAGGTGCCTGTCTTGCCGCCGATAGAGTAGCCGGGAATAGCGGCCAGTGTGCCTGTTCCTTTTTGCACACACTCCTGCAGCATCAGGCGTATCTCGCGGGCGGCGTGCGAGCTGAGGACTTTTTGTTTTTCGGGCTGAGGACGGAAGTCTTGGATGATTTTGCCTTGATGGTCAGTGATGCGCTGGACAAGACGCGGCTTGACGTAAATCCCGTCGTTGGCAATGACGTTAAACGCGGCGAGCATTTGCAGTGGCGTAACCGCAAAAGCCTGTCCAAAACCGTAAACCGCCTCCTCATGCCTGCCGATTTGTTCCAATGGCTTCAGGAGGCCAATCTCCTCGCCGGGCAGAAAAATATTCAGCCGCCGTCCGAAACGGAATTTTTGCAGATAGTTGGCGAAGCGCGTTTTGCCGATGCGCAGAGCCAATTGGGCCGAGGAGATGTTTAAAGATTCGCTGATGATGTCCTTGACGGTACGTGGCCGTTCCGGGTCTTTGAGCGGGTGCGACTCGCGGATGATATGTCCCGCGTGTTCGTAAGTGTTCCCGTTGATAAAGGTGGTGTTGGTCGAGACCAAGCCCAGTTCCAGCGCCGCCGCGACGGTAATTACTTTGAAAACCGAGCCGGGTTCGTAATTGAGTTGCACGGCATTGTTACGCATATTTTCCGGCGGATAATGTCCGTAACGGTTGGGGTCAAAATCGGGCAGGGAAACCAGAGCCAAGATTTCTCCGCTCGCGGTGTCTAGGATAAGCACACAGCCGCGGTCTGCTTGGTTTTTCTGCAGTGCGGCCGCCAAATGTTTGCGCGCGGTATACTGCAAAAATTCGTCAATCGTCAGCTGGACATTATCGCCGTCGCGCGGCTCTTGGAGGATTCGTTCGCCGGCGTGAATTTCTTGGCCAAAAGGGTCGCTCTCGATAATCAGCCGTCCCGCGATGCCCTGCAAATATTTTTCCAACGTCAATTCCAGCCCTGCCGCCCCTTGATTTTCCACATTGACGAAGCCGATGGTATTGGCCGCCAGATTGCCGCGCAGGTAAAGACGTTTTTGGTCATCAATCAAATGCACGCCCGGAATTTTTAATTCCTGTAGCTTTTGTGCTTCCGCGTCGCTGATGCGGCGTTGGAGCAGACCAAAATATCTCGGCTCGTCAATTTTTTGGTAAACAATTTTGGGCGGCATATTGAGGACAGCGGCCAGCTGTTCCGCGGTGCGTTCAAAATCCCGTACTTCTTGATGGTTGACGTACACGGTCTTGGCCTCCGTGGTGGTGGCGAGGAGTATGCCGTTGCGGTCGGTAATATTGCCGCGCTTGGCGGTCAGTTCGATAGGCTTGCGGATTTGCTTGCGTTCCAAGGCGAGGTAGGTTTGATGACTGACGACTTGCAAATAAAAAAGCCGCCCCAGAGCCGCCAAAAAAAACAAGCCGAAGCCAAGGCTAAGCCAACGCGTCCGGTAAAAAATCATGGTGTACTCCGCGTTTTGCTTTTCTGAATAAAACGGATGCGCGTCGGGCGGATTAGTCCCAGCCGCGCGGCCTGCGCGTCAAGATATTCCAGTCCGGTTTGCCGGGCGAGGGCAATTTGCAGTTTTTCATTTTCGTACTGGAGCGCTTGGATTTGTTTTTCCAGCGCGGCGATTCGGGTAGTGAGCCGGCGCTGGGGGATGCGGTGAAAGAGCGCCAGGGCGGAGAGCGCGAAAAAAATCAGGCCGCCCGCCAGTAAAATCCGTCCCCAGTCCTTCGCCGTCATATTTTTTCTCCCAGCCGCAGCTTAGCCGAGCGCGCGCGCGGATTGTTTTGTCTTTCCGCCGCGCTGGCGGTCAGCGGTTTTTTATTGACCAGCGTCAGGACATTGTTTTGTGCCGCCGAGCGCAGGGTGTTTTTGACGAGGCGGTCTTCCAGCGAATGAAAAGAGATGACCGCAATCCGCCCGCCGGGCTTGAGGAGATTGATGGCCGCGTTCAGGGCAGGAGAGAGGATATTCAGCTCATCATTGACCGCAATCCGCAGGGCTTGGAAGACACGGGAGAGAGAGGCAGTGCGCGCGGCATGTTTCCCGGAGACGGAGCGCAAGATTATAGTTTTGAGCTGCGCACTGGTTTGGATTTTGTCCCGCCGCCTTTGGGTGCAGATTTGGCGCGCGATGCGCCGCGCGTGTCTTTCTTCGCCATAATTATAAATCAAATCGGCCAAATCTTCTTCGGAATATTGGTTGACGATATCTGCCGCGGTCAGTGCGCCGCGCGTGTCCATGCGCATGTCCAACGCACATTCCTGCCGCCAACTGAAGCCGCGTTCCGGCAGGTCGAGCTGGAAGGACGACACGCCGAGATCAAAAACAAAGCCGTCGACCGGCTCGGAGATAATTTCCGCCAGCCGGGCAAAATTAGCCCGGAAGAGTTTTATATTGGGCTGGGCGGCCAGCACGGTTTGGGCGTAGGCCGGGACGTTGCCGTCTTGGTCTAGGGCGATGACTTGATGTACTTGCCGGGCGATGGCCGCGGCATGACCACCGCCGCCGAAAGTGCAGTCCACAATGGTCAGGTCCTGCCGCAACCGCAAGCCCGCGATGGTTTCTGCCAGCAGTACAGGGAGATGTTCCATTTTGTTAATTAACTGACCGCTTTTTGAATCTGGGTAAGCAGGCGTTCGGTTTCAGTCGCTCCGGCTTGGATAAGCTTGTGGTAAAAATCTTTGCCCGGCTTGATTTCCGGTGAGACATATTCTTTGAGCGGCTCCAGGATAAGCGGCTTGTATTTTTGATAGCGCGTAAAATTATTCAATTCGTAAATGTCATAAATCCGCGAGATGACTTGGAATAAATGTTTTGGCTCGGCGGGCATGGTGCCGCGCGGAATGACGCTCACGCCGAGATAAACATGCGGACGGTGCCGGGCGAGGGAGCTGAACGGCAGGTTATTGACTAGACAGCCGTCGACCAGGTATTTGTCCTGGTACTTGGTTGGCGTGAAAACCCCCGGCACAGAACAGCTGGCCGCCACGGCGAGGGCGATTTCTTCCTGCGATTCGCCGAAAACATATTCCCGCGCAGACAGCAGGTCGCTGCTGGAAATATGCAAAGGTATCCGCGTCTCGTGGAAATATTTGATGGGCAGAGTATCCTCCATGTATTTTTGCAGTTTGTCAGGATTGAGCAGGCCTTGGAGCGCGAAGCTGAATCTGGCGATTCTCAGCCAGTCGAGGTCGAGGACGATTTCTTCTATCTCAGCCGCCGTTTTGCCTGCCGCCCAAAAAGCCGCGGCTATCGAGCCGGCGCTGGTGCCGGAGATGTAGTGAATAGGGATATGATTTTTTTCCAAAACCTTCAGCACGCCTACCGTGGCGACCCCGCGCATACTGCCGCCGCCGAGAGCCAAGCCCACGGTTGTTTTTTGGCCAAACAGTTTCCACCATTTCACGGACATCTTCTTAAATAAAACCTCTCGTATTATTTTTTCTTCGGTTCAACGCGCGTCCTTAATCAGCCAGAGCGATTCCAGCCGATTGTCTTTGTCAATCTTGGCGACGACGATGTAACCGTCTTTGTTCCAGACCAGACCGTCTTTTTCGAGGTCGTAATTGTTGCCCCACAAGGCGGTTACGGCGCTTTTGGGCGAGCCGATTTTTAAGCCCCGGTAGATTTCGCCGTCATAGCGTTTGGAAAAAAAAGCGCGGTAAAAATGATTGTTGTAAAGATAAAAATAACTGTCCGCGTAAACAAAAACCACATCGTCCTCGTCCGCTTTTTTCTGGCGTATCGGTAATATCGCGTTGGGTATGCCTTTTTTCTGCAAAAGTTCCGCGTGCGTAACGCCGAGGTCGGCGACCGGGTCGATGTCCGCGCCGAGCAGACCCCAAAATAGCACGCCCACCATCAAAAATTTATGCAAGTCGGAACCCCCATTGCTCGATATTATAACATAATTTTCTGATGCATCACTTTAAAAACATTGATTATATTATATTATATTATATAATTACGGGGACTAGGGGAAAGGGGAAATCTCAATTTTGTTGCACAGACGAATAGCTTTATTCGCGTTAGGTATTGCTTTACAGGCTGGTATTTTGGCGGCGGTTTCCGCGTAGTCTTCAAAATCATTGTTCCGCGCCAGAATACTTTTGTAAGTGGCCGTATTGGCCAGCAGATTGATAAACTGGTCTCTAGTCAAAGGCTGTCCCGAATCCAGCACGCCTTCGGTTATTTCCACCGCGTCCGCCGGTCTGCCGTCCCAGCTATTCAGCAGACGTACGGCATCGCGGTAAGTAATATTTTCCGAACTGGTCGTATTGCCGCCAGTCGTGCCTTTGAGGCCGTTTAAGATGAGCTGTATCTCGCCGCGGGTAATCGGCTGATCGCCGTCAAAGCGCGCGTAATTCACATACTGCCTGCTGAGATTGTATTTCAGATTGTCCGCCGCCGCGCCCTGCTTATCTATAAACGGACGGACATACATTACGCGCACCAGCTGAGTCTGCCGTGCGCCCTCCACGCTAATAATATTGCGTCCCTCACTGAGGCTGAGCCTGGCCAAGAACGCGCCGTTGGCGACCGGCACTGGCACGCCGTTGATAGTTACCTGCGTACCTTCTTTGACTATGCCATTGACCTCAATCTGCTGACGGTCGGCGATACTGCGATCCAACGGGGCAAGCACCTTCAGGGTATCCCTTTCTCCTGACTCAAAGGCAACCAGCCGTCCGTTGACATAAACACCGGCAAGCATCTGGCGTTCCGCGGCCGACAGCGAGGCCAGCGGGTCTTCCTCAAACTGTGGGCCATAGCCCTGCTTCCAGTCGTACATCTCATTGGTTTTGCTCTGTGCCTCGGGCAAAGCCGCCAGCCAAACCGCCGCGTCAACACGCGTCAACGGCCTGTCAGGGTAGAAATTGTCCTGCCGGGAGACAATCCCCGCGTCCACCGCCGCCGTCAATTCTGCCGCATAAGACATATACAGCGGCACGTCCCTAAAAATCTGCCGCGCCCCGCTCTCAATATCCAAGTTTTCCATCTTGACCAGCGCACTAACCGCGTCTTTGCGGAGGATGAAAGCCTGCGGCGCAAAACCTTCAGGCAGAAGCTCCATATATTCGGCATCCAGCACGGCCTTGATATACGGCACAAACTCATTATTGGCGGAAACATCCGCCGCCACATTGACCGGATCAGCCAGCAAGGGCAAATCCTTCAGGACAGCAATAGCTTTGGCAAATTCCTGCCGCTGTAAATAATCCTCCGGACGGAATCTGTTTTGCCGTGCGCCGCTGCTGTCCAAAGCCCCCAGCGTCAAAATAGAGGTAACCTGATTGCGCGCCCAGACAAATCCCTGCAAATCATCGGCCTCACGGACTCTTAAAACACGCAAATCCACTGAGACCGTCTGCCCTTCAGCGCCCACCATGCCCACTTGAATCAAGTTTTTGCCCTCTAACGGCACCTCAATAGGCAGAATAAACCGCCCATCCGCGCTCGGCACAACCGAGAATTCGCCGGACTCCACGCGCACCGTTCCCGGCTGCGCGACACCGCGGATCAGCATATTTTTCTGTGCCGTAATCGTCCTATCCCGCGGGGAACTGATGAACTTCGTGGAGAAAACGTCCTCGACCACCTTTGAACGATTGCCCAGAGCGTCGACTGCGATGGTGCGCAGATTGATGTTAGTATTGTTTAAGCTTACTGGGATTTCCCACTCACCCAGCCAATTACCCGACACAGATTTTTTTAAGATAACAGTCTCCTCACCAATCCGGCTAACCACGGCGGTTACTTCTTTATTGGCTGTTACGCTGATTTGCAAAAAATCGCCATCGGTATTATCCCGGCGCAAAGTAGTCTTGATGACAGGCTGGAGACGGTCGGCATACAGAGTCAGCAGGGCGGACGCTCCGCTTTCCATATACTGCTCATACTGCGCCGTGGCATGAATATCATTTTGCCCTTGGTCGAGAGGAATATTGGCAATATTCCAAACGCCATTGCCGTCGGCGGGAACGGTTTTACGCAGACGCTGATTGACATAAATGTTAACATTGGCCGCAGGCTCCGCTAAGCCGCTCAAATCTATCGCGTCGGCGGTTACATTGATTTGTTCAAAAGTCGTAACAATCTGCGGCGTTTTAGTCTGCAAAGCCCCCAACAAGGTAATCGAAACATAATGCACACTGTCAAACGGTTTGTCAAAAAATCGGTAAGCATAATCCAGCGCCAAGGAGTAAGGCTTGCCGTCGAAACCGCGCAGGGACAGCAGACGATAGCCCACGCCAAAAGACGAGTCTGCCCCGTCCAACCCGGCGCGGAAACGCAACGATTTGTCCGCAAGATACTCCAGTCCTGTATGGAAACCATTGCCATCAAGGTCGCCCGCCGCAATAAAATTCTGTCCCCAAACGCTGAACGGAGCCGCCGCACCCAAACGCATATTCATTTGATAGGCGGAAGTACTTTTCTCCTCCTCCTCTTCGCTGACAAAAGTCGGCGGCAAGAGATTTTGGATAGCCAAACCAATGGTCAGCTTGCCCGTATTTTCGATAAAGGGCAGTTCGAGCATGTCCACGTCAAAGCGCACTCCGGCATCCAGACCAAACCCCGTCAAGCTCTCGTTGGCCAGCGTCGAATTTACCAGCTTGCCCGTCAGACCATAAGTCAAGTTGCCGAAAAAATCTTCCTCGATACGTCCGCCGTAGGAGAGGCCTAAAATCCTCTCGCTAAAGGCATACTCGCCGTCTTTGTAAATCCGCAAAGTGGTCTCGTCATTGCCTTCTTGCGTGATGCCAGTGTCAGGAATGCCGTCCACGCTGTAAGAAAAATAAGTTACGCCAAAATAGCCGTACGGGGTCGGGACAATCGAGACAATGTTTAAAAATTTGTATTCATTGAGGAGTTGATAACTGCTCAAGCCCACCTGCAATTTCTGCGTCGCACCCAGCACCGCAGGGTTGGCCTGCAGGGCGTTAGCATCATCGCCGACCGCCACGACCGTCGTACCCAGCGCAAAAGAACGCGCTCCAAAAGCATAGGCCGTCGGGTCAGCGGAGCCGCGCGAGTCGGCGCCCCAGACCAAGACCAGCAAGATGATTCCTAAAAAAAGCTTTTTCAATTTAGCGCACTCCAAATTTTGTTACCACGTCCTGCTTTTTTTTGCCGTGAAAAACTACCCGTACCAGATATGCGCCGCGGCCAATGGGCGTGCCGCCAGTAGCCGCACCCGACCATTTAAATAATGAGTATGGCAGCGTCGCCGTAATCTCTTTTTCTTGGAAAATCACTTTGCCGTTGGCATTGTATATATATAAATCATAGGTGCCGTCCTCTTTGCAGGAAAAACCAATATTTAAATCCCCGTGCGCATCAGGATTGTAAGGGCTGGGATAGACCAGCACCTCGCCAATACCCGTGCCGCCCAGAATACCGTAACGAATGGCCTGATTGTCCGAAAAGTCCGGCGACAACAGGCCGGCCACACTGACATTTTTCCAAGGTTCCGGATACTTGCCTAGCCAAATCTCGCCCGGCCGCTCGCCGATAGCCACACCCTTAATTAAAATCTCATTATTGGCAGTGTCTAGAAAAAAATCTGTATCTTGAAGTTTTTGCTGCCTGTTAATATAAATAAAAATCGCCGGGTCTTGCGCAAGGTTTATGCCTGTCTCCATGTTGCGCGTCAGCGCGATACGCATATCGGAAAGCGCCGGGATCATGTCGCCGTTGGCAAAACGCCTCCGGGTGCCGTCAGTGCTTTCGACATAAATGCCTCTGTTCAGGTCAACATAAGGCGGCAAAGTCGTGGGCGCGGCGGTCGAGACAACCTCAGTTACGCCACTAAGGTCAACGAAAGTATATGCCAAAGTCCCATAACGGTACTCGCGCGCCGCCGATTTAAATTTAGAATCCGTATCATAGAACGCCTCCAGATAAACGTCTTCACGCAGAACCCCCGTATTATACGGGTTACGGTAACGTGCCTTGGCATCAATATATACGCGGCGATTAGTCTTGAGATTGGAAGCCGTTACGGAATATCTCAGCTTGGCATGCGTCTGGATGACACCTGATTGAGCCGGCAAAGGTATTGAGCCACCTTGGACATTGAAATCGCCGAGCTGATAAGAAGTATCGTCGCCGTCATCTATATAATAACCTTCCAAGCGTACCGTAAACTCGGAACTGATGTCTTGAAAATCCGTATCTTCAAAACCAAAACCTTTATCACCAGCGTAAAAAACAGGGACCGTCCCTGGCAAAATTTCCAGAGCCACATTCTGCCCGCCCGGAGGACTTTGATTGTCTATATTGACATAAAAAACCCTATTGAACACGCCGATGTCCACCGTAAAGGTGTCGCCCGGATTGACGACCGTCCGGTCAGAGCGTACATAGCCGACCCAGAGCGGATGCGGCCAAACCTTAGTCGAAGCGGGCGCAGCCGGGGCAGGCAAATAACCCGCAAAAACCGCATTGGGCGCGGAAATCGCCGAGATACGCATCTGCGCCGTATCGGCATTCATCAAAACTCCGGCATCACATTCGATAAAATAACGCGCATTATCCTCCGGTTGCATGGAAAATCCTTTGAACACCACGAAACGATCATCATCGTCTGAAATAGTCCCGTAACTCAAAAGCGTCGGCGAGGGGGTATCCCGATAGAGATAGGCGCGTGTAATACCGTTATCTTTTTTGGCGCGAAAAGAACCGCCGCCGTTAAAAATCGTCAAAGTTACATTGTCCACTCTCTTCCTGACCCGGTAAGTAAACTCAATCATCCGCAGTCTTTTCTGCCCCGCCACGGAATGTAGTCCATTAGCGCCTTCCAGTCTGCCGCCCGGCTCAATAGGCACCGCGCTCAGCAACTCCACATCCGCATTTTTTATGGTTACTGAAGCCGTGGCAGTCGTGGAGGAAATCGGAATATGCGTCGTCGAACCAATGCTGGAGCCGCTGGTCATCGTGCCCTGCCCGCCCAGCAAAGAGCAGGAAATCTGCGTATTGACCGGCACGCCTGACCCCAATTCATACAGCACGTAAAAGGTCTTTTCCGACAGGTGGGAATTGGGAATATTATTGCCATCTTTGTCATAGGCCACCAAGGAGATAGCCGGACTAAAAGGGATAAACAGCGCGTTGTCTTGGGGAGCCGCCGCAGGCAACGGCATTTCAAAATAATTAGCGGCACCCTCGCCGTCTATGCCGCCGTATTCTCCGTCGCCATTGTCCGCCAGCAAAATCACGCGGCGCACTCTTTGTTCTTTGTTTTCCCCGCTGGTGGCAAAATTACCGTTGCTGGCCAGCGCAATACCCGTTACATCGACCCCCACTTTTTCCGCGCGCAGGGTTACTTGGTAAATCGGCGTGAGCGAGTTGGCGGCAATAACGCTACTCGTTCCCAGCATGGATTTGGTTTTTCCTGGCAGATAAATCAAGCCATAAGCCTGCACTAATATTTCACGGCTGGGACTGCTGCCCAAAGTTACTTCACCGCCGTCGGTCATGCTGACCAACTGAATATTGGTGTACACCTTGGACGTGCTGTCCGTCGGCGTGAAATTGGCATTGCTGGCCACATAGTAACGCACGGCATAATTGACCGTGGTCGAACCGCCATCCATAGTATTCGTAGAAAAAACAAATTCATGCTGGTCCTTCCCGCCGCTAATCGTCTCTTCGGTAGTAAATTCATGCGAACTCATGAGAGTACCGCTCGTGCCGTCGTCATTAGTGTTTTTGTAAATCTCCACCCGATGAATACCGTCCTTGGCAAAAGGCACCGTGGTGCTGCTGTTCTGAATCAATAGGCCGGTTACATTGCCGGCATTGCTCGCCCGGAAAACCAAAACGGGGGCATTCTCTCCCAGACCGATAGACGAGTCTGGCTGATTATTAGGAAAGCTTACTTCGACCGCCGCCAAAATACCAGCCTGTAAAGCAATACCTAACGCGAATAAAGCTATTCGTCTGTGCAACAAAATTGAGATTTCCCCTTTCCCCTAGTCCCCGTAATTATATAATATAATATAATATAATC
>BGZO01000032.1 GCA_003864475.1 Candidatus Termititenax persephonae
AATGTTGTTATACTTCTGCATAAGGGAGAACTCCTTGCGGTTGTGGTTAACTTTAAGGATTCTCCCCCAGGCTCAGCCTTCGATGCAATCTCTCCACCGCTTTGAAGTATTCCTCCCCCATCCCTCTCAATTTCCTCAGGGGGGTACCATGTCTCGTGCCCACACATCAAACACAATCTTTCGATACAACAAATCCCATAAACTTGCGACTTCTAGACGTAATTTAAAATTTTTAACGGAAGGAGTTGATAAATATGAAGAAAATTCTCTTAACCTCGTTGGTCGCTTTTACTCTCGGTTCTGTCGCTTACGCGAAGGTCGCCCAGACTTTTAAAAACCGTAAGTAAACAAAAACCAGCGCGACTAATCTTAAGCCAGAACAGAAAAACAATCCCCCCTGTAAAATCTGTTCTGGCTTTCTTCATCAGCCCCAGAGTTATGTTAGTATGTGGTTATGCGTAAAATCTCCATTCTCGGCTCCACCGGGTCTATCGGCACCCAGGCCCTGGCAGTGCTGAAAAATCTGCCCGACTATCAGGTAACCGCCTTGACGGCAGGGACAAATATCAGCCTGCTCCTCCGGCAAATCCAAGAATTTAAGCCGCGGCTGGTGTCTGTCGCGCGCGCCAGCGATGCCGCTGCGGTGCGGAAAGAGTTTCCCAGCGTGGAAGTTTATAGCGGGGCGGACGGTCTATCGCGCGCGGCCACGAGCGAGGCGGATATAGTCTTGGCGGCGGTGGTCGGGACGGACTGCCTCGTGCCAGTCAGCGAGGCGATTAAACAAAAGAAAGACATCGCCCTCGCCAATAAAGAATTGCTCGTTACGGCCGGAGAGTTAATCAGCGGTCTGGTCCAGCGGCACGGGGTCAAGCTCTTGCCCGTGGATTCCGAACATTCCGCCATCATGCAGTCCTGCCCGCCGCAGGTCAGCAACGGCTATTTTAATTACCCGGTGGAGACTATCCGTCGGCTGATTTTAACCGCCTCGGGTGGCGCGTTCCGCGAGACCAGCCCGCCCAACCTGCCCTTGATGAAGGCCGCCGACGCGCTGAGGCACCCCAATTGGCAAATGGGACGCAAGGTAACGATTGACTCCGCCACGCTGGTCAACAAAGGCTTGGAAGTCATCGAGGCGCATTGGCTGTTTGGTATGCCCTATGCGCAAATCGAAGTGCTGATTCACCCCCAGTCGATAGTACACTCGCTGGTGGAGTACCGCGACGGCTCGGTCTTGGCGCAACTCGGCACGCCGGACATGCGTCTGCCCATTCAGTACGCCCTCGCCTACCCGGACCGCCTGCCCGCCGACTATCCCAAGCTTGACTTGCTGGCGGTCAAAAACCTTACGTTTCAAGCGCCAGATTGGCAAAACTTCCGCGGGTTGCGCCTGGCTTACGAAGCCGGACAAATCGGCGGCACTATGCCCGCAGTCTTCAACGCCGCCAATGAAGCGGCGGTAGAACTTTTTTGCCAAGACAAACTCAAATTTACAGAAATTCCGCAATTAATCGAGGACGTGATGCAAAAACATGTTATAATTAAAAATCCAACCCTTGACGCTATCTTGGCGGCGGCGCAATGGGCAAAAGGGGCAAGCCTGTGGCAGAAGGTCAAGTAATCCTCAAGTCTGAATACGAAATAATGAAAATGGCCGAGGCCGGACAGTATAACGCTTTGTTTTTTCGGGAACTCGGCCAGTACATTAAGGCCGGATTGAGTACTATGGATTTGGAAGATTTTGCCTGCGCTTTTTGCGCCAAGCACGGCCTATTCCCGACTTTCAAGGCCGAGCCGGGGTATCATTGGGCTTTGTGCGTATCGATTAACGAGGAGGTTGTGCATGGCATCCCGACAAAACAAAAAATTATCCAAGACGGCGATATTGTCAGCGTAGATATTGGCGTAACGCTGGACGGCTACATCGGCGACAGTTGTTATACATACCTGATTGGCAATGTTGCGCCGCCGGCCAAGAAATTGTGCGACGCGACGCGCGAGTCCTTGGACAAAGCGATAAAAATTATCCGGCCGGGCGCGACCATCGGCGACATCGGCCACGCAATACAGTCGCATGTTGAGCCGCTCGGTTTTTCGGTCGTGCGCGAATATGTCGGCCACGGGGTTGGCACGCGCATGCACGAGCCGCCGTCCATCCCGCATTACGGCCAGCCCGGGACAGGGCTGGTTCTGCAGGCAGGCATGGTCATCGCCGTCGAGCCGATGATTAATGCCGGAGGCTGGGAAACAGAAGTCTTAAAAGACCACTGGACAGTAGTAACTAAGGATCGCCAGCTTTCCGCGCAGTACGAACACACCATTGCCGTCGTGCCGGGCGGCTGCCGGGTGCTGACCAGCGGCTAAAAATCCACCCAACAAAATACCTGCCCAATGTTTTACGGGCAAGGAATCCTGCCAAGCAAGAGTTATTTTCGGTCAAGTTATGTTATTATTTTCTCGGCATTTAAAATCTCGCGCGCATGGCGGAATTGGCAGACGCACCAGACTTAGGATCTGGCGGAGCAATCCTTGGGGGTTCAAGTCCCTCTGCGCGCACTTGGGAATCAAAAAAACAATCACAGCAAAACTAGCGATTGGGCGGGATGCCGAAAGCGATATGCCTGCGGCATATTGCGACTGGGACTTGAAAGCTCGGACTGGGTTTGCATTGGCAAACCCAGGAGAGCGCGTCTCTGCAGTGAGTCCGCGCACAGCGAAAGCTGTGCAATAGCGGGCGAAACGAAAGAACAAGTCCCTCTGCGCGCACTTGGGAATCAAAAAAACAATCACAGCAAAACTAGCGATTGGGTGGGATGCCGAAAGCGATATGCCTGCGGCATATTGCGACTGGGACTTGAAAGCTCGGACTGGGTTTGCATTGGCAAACCCAGGAGAGCGCGTCTCTGCAGTGAGCCCGCGCACAGCGAAAGCCGTGCAATAGCGGGCGAAACGAAAGAACAAGTCCCTCTGCGCGCACTTGGGAATCAAAAAAACAATCACAGCAAAACTAGCGATTGGGCGGGATGCCGAAAGCGATATGCCAGCGGCATATTGCGACTGGGTTACGTCTAATATTCGATGCTCAAACTTTACCCAAACTTCATTATTTCCTAACAATCAGGGCGTAGCATTGGCGCAAGAATACGCTGAAAGTTAAGAGGTGCGGCATGGATAAAACAACTTATTATCTATTGATAGACGGGGAAAAAGTAAGAACAAAAGTAAGAGAAATTTTTATTCCCGTCAAGGAACGGATGCGTGAGGGCAACAAAGAAGATTCTGCCGCGGAGCAAAAAAACCCGGACGCTTATCCGATTTATTTCATAGCCACCGCCTTGGAAAATAAAAAAGCCGCGGTTGCGGCGCGGCGGGCGGCCAAGCTGTTCAGAAAAACGGCCATGGAGACCAGAATTGCGGTCTTGAGAAGCTGGCGAGAAAAATTAAATCAGCATAAACAAAAAATAATGGAAATTTCCTTGGACGAGGGATTATCTTGGGAAATGCTGGAATGGGAATTTCAAACAATTAATTCCGTGATTCTCTCGGAAGAATCTTTAGCGCGTTACGCTAAAATGGCCGCGCCCAGCATTCCTTCAGTTATTGAAGGCAATTATATTTTGCGACAGCCTTTGGGCGTGATAGGGATTGTGGCGCCTTTCAACGCCGTGCTGCTGCTGGGCGTACTGCCTATCGCCGCGCAAATAATCACCGGCAACGCCAGCATCATTAAAGCACCCAGCGTTTGTCCGTTGTCCACGCTCTATATTTGTGAATTGTTGCAGGAAGCGTTAAATGCCGAAAACTTGCCCCCTGGAATCATCAATGTGCTGGTCGGTATGGGCGAGATAATTATTGAGGAATGGCTAAAAGAGCGTTTAATTGACGGGCTGGTTTTTATTGGCGGCAGTGGCATAGGTTTAAAAGTCGGTCGGGCTTGCTTATCAAGAGGCATCAAGCCAATTTTGGAATTGGCAGGCAGCGACGCTTGTGTGGTGGACAAGACAGTAACAAATCTGCCCGCCATTGCCGAGTTGCTTGTCAAAGCCCGTTTCACTGCTTCAGGGCAAATTTGCATTTCCTTAAAAAGACTTATCGTGCAGGAAGATATTTACGCGGAATTGCTGGAACTCCTGAAAGAAAATATTGCCCGGTTAAAGCTGGGTTTGCCCGGCGACATAGAAACACAAATCGTGCCGCTGGCGCACGCTGACACGGTGCGTTATTTAATGTTTGCCATTAGCGAGGCGGTAAATGCCGGAGCCAAGATTATTTGCGGCGGACACCGCGTTGATTATCAGGGCCGGCGTGTGCATAGCGGATTGTATTTCCAGCCGACCTTAATCGCGAATGTAACCGCAGATATGGCGGTCATGCAAAACGAAATACTTGGCCCAGTTTTGCCAGTAATCGCTTTTAAGACGCAGGAGGAAGCCATTGCGTTGGTAAATAATTCCCGTTTTGGTTTGCGCGCGTCTCTCTGGTCAAACAATCAGGATTTTATCCGGGATTTTATTGAGGAAACTTTGGCAGGCAGTATTATTATCAATGATTTTCATCTTTGGCTGGGCGGGGATGTCATGCATCTGGGCGGCTTTAAGCAGTCTTCCGGCACCAACAACGGCGGCAAGTATTTTATTAATGAACTCTTGGCCAGCAAATATATAGCCCGAGGTCAAGGACAGCATGTTTAAGCCGAAAGAATTTAAAGCAATTTAAAGAAAAGGCTGGACTGGGTTAGTTATGTTTTGCAAAATTATAGTGGCCAGAGAAAACAAATTCCCGCGGTTTCTTTTTTTCGGCAGTCAAGATAAAAAAATAGCCGGACAAATAATCGCCGTGTTAAATACGGCGCAAGATTCCCAACAGATTAATTTCGCCGTCGACGAACTTATCAATAAAGGTCAGCATTGGTTGGTCAACGGCATTCAACGTTTTAATCTGAATAAAATAATTTATTTAACCCTGTTGTGTTATGCCTTCACGTCCAGCAATTCTGCCAAACAGAAAGAAATAATTGCGGAAAGTGTTAATCATTTTATTACGGAAATAAACGGTCGCGGCTCGCTGGAAATAAATATAGCCTTGTTGAGAGTGCCGTGCCGCATAATCGCGGCCTATCAAAATAAAGATACGGAGCGGCTGACGGAAGCCGTCAATGATTATCGGCAAATACTGGAGCAGCCGCTGTACGCCAAAGCCCTGCTTGACTGGGAAAGACTGCCGCTCCCCAAAAATAAATTCAGGGTAATTAATCAGGACGCTTTGACCGCGATGCTGGCCGCGCAAAATGCTGGGAAGCCGGAGAGCGTTGGCCTAACTGGGCTTAAAGATAATTTTAAAGCGCAGACAATTTTTAACAGGTTCCGAAGAGTCTACCGCAATCTTAAGCCGCTCGTCCGCAATTCTTACCGCGTCCTCGCCGGGGTTTCTGCGGCCACACTATTTTTCACCTTGTTGCCCAACCTAGACTTCCCGCTGCCCCAAGTCATCTTGCTTAATGCTCTGCTAAATCTTTTCACGAACAGCGTCATGCTCTGCATTTCCGCGCGCGGGGCTAAATTTTGGCAGTACCGCCTGTCCGATATAAATCCGCTCAAGCTGTCCCAGTCCGCCATGTATAGTTCTTTGGGACTGCCCCTGACACAGTTCACAGCCTATGCGCTACAAAATATTTTAGCCAGAGCAAATAATTTAGCACTGGCCAATATCGCGACTTTGCTGGGCGTTGGTTTAACGGGAGCCGCTTATACTTTTTTTAATAATAAAGTGCGCGGTAAAAATTCTCTGGAAACTAAATTAAATATATTGCGGCCAGTATTCGGCAGTGTCTCAGCCGCAGGCCTGGCCGCCGCGGTCGGCGGTCTGCCTCCAAATTATTTGACCTTGCTCTCCATGGTTATGGGAAATGTTTACCGTTTAATCGTGGAAGGCGCCATTAATTATTCTTTGTACAAACGCTTTATTTACAAAAATCTGAAACAGTTGGGGCTGGAAAATAAGACGGAAGAAAAACTAATCAAATTTAATATTGAAGCCATAAGTTTTATTGCCAACCCTGGCGGCGCCGCCGCCGTGCCAGGTTATTTAAATACGCTGGAGCCGCTGGAACTTGTCCAGTTATTTGGCAGGCTCGGACAAAATCGTTCGCTTCATCTCGCCAATATTCAAAATTATTCTTACGCTGACTCTGCCCGGGCGGAAGATTATTTTACCCACACTTATTTTGAGTATCGCAAAATGCTGGCTCTGGCTATTCGGGCGACCGGACAGATAAACAGAACAAACTCTTTAGAAAATAGGGAAGCGGCGGACGGCACGGTCAAGGATTTGCTTCTCAGAATTAAAAATCTGCCCGCGGCCCAAGCCAAAGTAATTCGCCGGGACACGGTTAGTAAAACTTTTTCCCGACTGGAGGAAATGTCCGCCGCGCAGATTAATGAGGCGGTCTTGGCCTTGTTTTTAGTGTTTAAAAATAAGGCACTGCCGGATATTCAAAATTATTTAGATAATTTATCCGAAGAACAGCTGAGTTCCGGTTTGGTCGAGATTTTAGAGCGGCAATATTCAGCGCTTTATTATCCAGCCGCGCGGAAACTTTTTGCCGTCTACGCCTCGGCCCTGCTCCGCAAAACGCAGAGTGAATATGCCAAACACCTTATTTATAAAGGCTGGCTGAAAAAAAATCTTTAGGAGGATGCATTATGCTAAGCAAAATAATTTTAACTGGAGAAAAAAATGAAGTATGGGCTACGGTAGACACTCTGCTCAAGGAAGTTGAGGCGGCTAAGCCCCGAAGCAAGCGGGCAATGAAACCGCAAAATATCTATAGCGCCGACCCCGTGGTTATTAGATTTAGAAAAGACCTTGAAAAACAACAGACCTTAAGCCTAAATGATTTGTTTGATCAGCTCAAGAAAATAATTACTTCTCCGGAAGCCAAGAGCTTTATTAATAATTATCTGCCGATGGCCACTACGCAATCTTTTACCAGAAAATATTATTTTAACAATGAATTATTAAGTGAAGCCAAGGCAGCGCTGGCCGCCGCTGGAGTGCAGCAAACAACGGATATTCCGCAATTTCTGCTGCGAGCAGGCGTTTCAGCAGAGCATAGCTATTTTGCCAAACTCAAACAATTTATGGAAAATATTGTCTCAGACCAAACCATAGATTTGGCGCACTGGCTAAGCGCTAAAAATATCTTTCTCCTCTTAACTATTTTGCTCAAAGGCACAAATAAATACACCCTACCCTTTGACCTAGCCGGAACCAAGCAGCAAGGCGCTTTTTATTTTTTCAGCACAATTCAGGATATCCTAATCGGCAGTTTTACCAATCTGGCCGAGATTGCTTTAGAAAATTATGTCAGCGGCGGACTAAACAAGCCGGAGACGGCTATATTTAAAGTTTCTTTCCAGGACAAGGATTTAAAATCTTATGAAAAACTTCTGGCTTTGCTGTTGATTATCGGCCGGATTTGCCGTGCCGGCGATAAAATAAACATGCACTGTCCAGATAATGACCGGAACACCTTGTTCAACGGCCTAGATTTTTATATTTCCTGCAGTTCCGCTGGAAAAGAAACCGCTCTCCCTTATACAGAAGCCATTAAAATAATTGAGAATTATTATGTTTATGTACAAAAATTAATCGCCGAATTAGATTCCGAAAAAAATAGTCCGGCGGCTGGCGATTTTCAAGAAATAACGCCGTTATTAAGCAAAGCCCTGATTTATTTAAATTCCGCACAGGAAATAGAGACAAAATATTTTCCCGGTACCGGAATTGTTTTGAGCCTGGCCGGAACAGAAATTATTTTGCCTTTCGTCCTAGGGGCGGAGCCGGGACGCAGAGTGTTTGGCTTGTATGGCGAATATCAGCACGCTCAAGAGAACACGGCTGTCCGCGCGGGCTTTCACCAAAGTCTGCAAGCTGCAGGCGTACTACCGCCGGATTTCTCTACTGCCCTAGATTATCAAAGATTAAGCCTAGCCGAACAAAATTATTTTAGCCAAATCAATCTGACTCCGTTGGAAGAAATGCATATTTTATCCGCCGCAAATTATGCCGTCCGGTTGATTGAACGGATTAACAACCCTGTTACCAAAGCGGATTTTATTGAAAAAATCATTGAACTGCTTTACGCCAATTATAATTCGCTCTCGGAATCTGAGAAAAATCTTTTTACCGAGAGATTGGTTTTGACCGCCTATAATGCCTCCGCCACGGATAAAGTAAAGATAGCCTGCCAAAATGCCCTCCAAAGACTGGCGGACAGCGGGAAAATATCCGCGCGGAATTACAAGTCCTGGCTCAGTCAGGCTGTCTCTTATCGAGGACTGGAATTATATGCCGACGAATTAATTAAGGAATTGAAAATATTTAAAAAGCGCAGGCAGAGTTACGACATGATTGAATTTTTAACGGAACTGCTGCTGCGGTTTTTGCCTTTGACGCAAAAGATAAAAAGCAGCAACCGTCCGGCTAAAATACTGAATAAATTGTGGCATTTAGAAAAGCAATTTTTAAAAGAACACAGCCTAAACGAAACTGAACGGCGGCTGGCCGGATTAATCACTGTTTTGACGGACTTGCGGCAATGGCTGCATAAAGAAGCGAACCTTGCCGAAGAAATATTTTATAAGCCCTCCTGGGAAAAAGCCCCTTCGGAGAATCCATTACTCACCAGATTAAGACCGTTTTTTATTGATTTGCGGAATGTTACCAGAAATATTTACCAACGCCGGACAGACAACTGGGATTTGTTTATCCAATTTATGCACGAATTGGACGCTGGCCGGAATGGCCTTAAATATGAAAACTTGATTCCGGCACGCGAGCTAATCACTTCTTTTTTGGGCGAAGTCAATTATGCCCAGCTGCTGCCGCTAATCAACCAAGAAATGCGTCATGAAATAAAAAAATTTCTGCCGCCGGAACGGTCGCCCTTTGGGTTTGACCAAGCCTGGTATTATCAAGGCAATGGCTCGGCCAGTGCTTTTACCATTGGCTCCATTCTGGCTTATGCCAATAATAACGGGATTACGCTCTCTGCTTTGGCGGAAGATTTGTCCAAAGAGTTTGGCGCGGTTTTGGGCAGTATCCCGGGCTTAAGTAAAACTTCCAACGAAAACAAGCTGCTGCGCTGCTCAAACCCTGATTCCGGAATTTCGGTAAATGCCGGCATTGAAAAAATATTAATCGCGATAATAAAAAAACGCACGCAAAATCTATACTGCGCTTATGAAATTGGCTTATGCTGCGACAGCGCGGCGGTTACCGGCCAAGCGATTTACAATCTAATCAAGCGCGTGGGGTCAGAGTCAGCCATGAAAATGATTGAAGGCACCGCCGCCAAATTTCATGACCATAAAAAAGTTAATAACCTCGCGGTCGGCTCCCTGCTTTCTCCGAGAAATGAATTATGCGCCATCAATCTTTTGGAGTTCAATGAAAAAGGTCAAAATTATGATTTGTTGGGCGCACTCGACATCCTGCTTTGGACCATGGGCGCCATGACCTGTATTCCTAAAATTGCCGACGGGGCGCCAGCCGCCAAAGTGCAATCCTATTTATACCTCGAGCAGGGACAGCACTGGGAAGAGTTAAAAAAGTCTAAAACCAATTTGCAAAATCTCTTGGCCAATCCCGATTATCTTCTGGCTGAATACGAGCAAAAATCCAGAGAGCTGCGTGAACGGCTGATTTCTGTCTATCTGGGTTTCACTTTTCCCAAAGGCAAAAGCGGTCTGGTCAGAAATATTTTGCGCGGCTCCGCCGATATGTATGACTATCTCATGAGCAGCCAGTTGCTGGCCGAAGCTTCCCAAAAATTAAAGGACGGCCTGCTGAATTACCATGCGGAGAGTACTGCTGATTTTCCGCAAATAATTCAAACTCCGCAGGCGGCGCGGGTATTGTCTGGCTCTGCCGAATACACACTGTCAGCGCCAGTCTTTGTGGAAAATGTCGGCTTGGTTCAGAGAATAAGCAGGGGTCGGGATACTGATTATCTGGTATATGGAGAATACGTCGACAGCGCCTCCGGCCAAAAATATCTTGGACTACGCTTGCTGAACGACACCAATCATGTCATATACACCCAGAACAAGAAATTTAGGGAAACCGCCCGCTCAATCCGGCATTTGGCGAAAGCCTTTGGGCAGGGATTTGTAGATTAATTGTTCGAAAAGAAATTTTGGCGCACATACCCTAAGCAATACCTACCCCAAATCCTGCATCCAGCCTTTGTTCAATTCTTTGGCCAGACAAATCAGCACGATGCCAACCAGCGCCGCCGCGGATGTGAGGCTGGGTCGCCCAGAGAAAAACACGCCCAAGGCCAACGAAACACCCGGCGCGTGCCGACAGTCCAGCAGAAGCATCAGGAACATGGTCAGGCTAACCGCCCCGCAAACCCAGACTGCCGAGGGCAAGGCAATCCCGGCGCGCAGATAAAAAAACAACAGCCCCACCGCCACGCCGCAGAGATAACCACCGAGCAGATTGCGCGGACTGGACTGCTTTTGCCGGGGAAAAATCGCGGCGGTAAAGGCCGATGAACCAATCGAGAGAGAGACCAAGCCAGGAATAAAACAATCCGCCCCCCAAAGCAAAAGCGCCAGCAAGATACCCGCGCCCAGCGGTTGCAAAACATAGCAAGGCAGGCTTTTACCAGGTTTCCCCATTTAAATTTGCCATTCCTGCAGATAGCGTTCCGCCATGGTCGCGGCCACCGCGCCGTCCGCCGCGGCGGTTACTAGTTGGCGCAGGTCTTTTTGCCGCGTGTCGCCCGCCGCGAAAAAACCAGCGATATTTGTCCGTGTGTCCTCGCCCGCCGCGATATAGCCGTCCTCGGCCAGCCGCACAAAATCTTTAAGCATCTCGGTGTTCGGAATCAGTCCGGCGTAAACAAATACGCCGTCGCAGGACAGGGTTTCCGTAGTTTTCGTCAGCAGATTTTGCAAAACCACGCCAGTCAAAGTCTTGCCCTCGCCGCAGATGGCTTGGGCTTGGCAGAGGGTTTTAAAAATTATATTCGGCGCACCCTGCGCCTTGTCCAGCAACGCCTGCGGGGCCTGCAGATTTTTACCGCTATGCACGACGGTTACAGTTTTGGCGAGACCGCTCAGATACAAGGCCTCCTGTACGGCCGTGCTTTTGCCGCCGATGACCACGACATTTTTTTGTTTATAAAAAGGCCCGTCGCAGGTCGCACAATACGACACGCCCCGCCCGCGAAACTCCTGTTCGCCCGGGATATTGATGCGCTGGGGCAGCGCACCCGCCGCGTAAATAACCGTCCGGCTCTGGATAATCCGCCCTCCGTCGAGGCTGGTTACAAAAATATTTTCCAGTTTATTGATTTTACTGGCAATGCCATACTCGATTTTCACACCGATTTTTTCGACCTGCTTTTGCAGTAAAAGCCCCAAATCCAAGCCGCTAATTGAGATTTGGGTCGGCCAATTTTCAACCAATTCCGAAGTGGTAATCACGCCGCCGGGGACTTGCGGCTCCAAGACCAGCGTGTCCAGCCCGGCACGCCCCGCGTAAATCGCCGCCGTCAGTCCGGCAAAACCGCCGCCGATAATCAGTGTATCGAAGAGGCCGCCCGGCTCGCCAGTTTTTTGTTTTTCAGTCGCCGCCTGAGTTTGCATGCCTTTATGATAATACTGTCCAGCCAGAATAAGCAAATCTACCCGGCGGAGTTGGTTTAAGTTTTTCCGTGCTAAAATCCGCTCATGTTGACCCAGCGTCTGGATAAATGGATTGGCCAAAAGTACGGCATCAGCCGCGCCCTGGCGGCCAGCCTGATTGACAAAGGCTTGGTCGTCTGGCCAGCGGGGAAAAAATTAAAAAATTCCCTGCCACTGACCGAGGCGGAATTTGCCCAATGCCAGGTAACCCTGCCGCCAGTCCAAAAAACCGCTATCCGGGCGCAGGACATTCCGCTAAACATAATCTACGAGGATGAGGATGTCATCGTCATCCACAAACCCGTCGGCCTGGTCGTCCATCCCGCCTGCGGCAATCCAGAAAACACGCTCGTCAACGCCCTGCTCTTTCATTGCCAAGACTGGTCAGGCATCAACGGGCAAGAGCGTCCCGGCATCGTCCATCGCCTCGACAAAGACACCGAGGGGTTGCTCGTCGCCGCCAAGCATGACGCGGCACATAAATTTTTGAGCAAGCAGTTTGAGCGGCACAGCATCACGCGCAAATATCTCGCGCTGGTCTCCGGCAATGTCGTCGGCGACAGCGGCGTTATCTCCGGCAACCTGCGGCGCAGTCGGCAAGACCGCCAAAAAGTCGCCGTGGTCTCCAGCGGTGGGAAAAAAGCGGTAACCCATTACAAAGTGCTGAAACGTTTCAACAGCATGACGCTTATCGAGGCAGAATTAGAGACGGGACGCACGCACCAAATCCGCGTCCATCTCGCCTACCTCGGCCATCCGCTCATCGGCGACAAGGTGTATAATGCCGACTATCAAAAAAAGAACACGCATCAATGTTTGATTGCTTATAAACTGGGGTTCATTCATCCTCGGACAAAAAAATATTTGGAGTTTGACGCGGAGCTGCCGGCATGGACAAAAAAATAATTTTCGGGATTTTGCTGCTCGGCGGGCTTTGGGGAGCCGTGGCGATAGGGCAAGTTACCGCCGTCTCGGGCGGCGTGCTAATTGCCGACGAGTCCGCTGTCCGCCAGCCGCTGATTGCCAGCCGCATTTATGCGGACGACTGGCTGTTGCTGGAAAACCTGTCTTTGCTCAAAATCACCACCGAACAAAAGTACTGGCAAATCAACGGTCCCGCCAAAGTTCAGGCCTCCCCGGACGGCACTTTTGTGTCAGAATACGGCGAGGTGTCTTGGCGCAAACGTCCGCCCCGGGAGAAAAACACGGTCTTGGCAATTACGCAGACGGCGCTTTTTCCGGGCTGGGGGCATTGGTACATAGAGGATTATTTCAAGTCCGTACCGATGCTGCTTATCACGCCCGCCCTGCTTTTCACTATTCTCAACGCCAACCCCGAATACAGCCGCCACCCGGAAGACAGCAGCGACACGCGCCTCAATTTTCAGCAAATTTATCTGGTCTATCTAATCACCGCGGTTCTCGATGTCTGGGCAGGCGCCACCGCCAAAAACGAAAGCCTGCGCGAGGCAATATGAAACTCTGCCTAGACGTTGGTAACACCTCTATCTCGCTGGGTTTTTTTGCGGACGGGCGGTTGCTCCAAAAATCCTCCCTGCCGACCGCCGATTACCGTAAATTCCGCCTGCCCCCACAAATCGACAAGGTGGTTTACGCCTCGGTCGTGCCGCATATTGACCCTTATTTTGCCCACCGTTGCAGTCCCACCAACTTCCTGCCCCTTACCTACAAGCACATCAAAAATATCCGCATCGCCCTGCCACAAAAAAAAGAAATCGGCATCGACCGACTGGTCAACGCCTCGGGGGCGGCAGTGTTCTACGGCAGTCCGCTGATTATTATTGACCTCGGCACGGCTACGACTTTCTGCGTGCTGGACCAAAAATTGGTTTACCAAGGCGGCCTGATTTGTCCCGGCATCAACCTGACCAGGCTAGTTCTGCATGAAAAAACCGCCAAACTGCCGCTCATCGAATTGAAAAGCAAGCCGCCGCGGCTAATCGGCAATTCCACGGTCAAAGCCATGCGGTCAGGGATTTACTACGGCTATGCGGCGCTCATCAACGGCCTCGCCGCCGCGCTGCGCCAAGAAGTCCCGCGCGCCAAGGTTATCGCCACCGGAGGCTACGCGGAACTGCTGGCTCAGGACATAGACACGGACATTATCGACACGGACTTGACGCTAAAAAGCTTGAACCTGTTTTAGGGCGTTCGTCCTGCCACATTTTCGAGCAACGGGTTTGTTTGCGCGAATCTCTATGGCCGCCCATATCCCAGGCCACAGTGTCATTGATGACTGCCAATTTATTTTTAAATATGCGGATATCCATAAGCGGCTCAAACACCGTTCCTGATTTTAGCAGGGGCTTCACATCGTACAATCGTACCGAACCATCGTTGAAGTAAGCATACACTTCAAAGTTATCTGTCGGCAGGACTTGCACTACTTTTGGCCAAAAATGTTTTGCGTCTAAGTTTTTCATACTATGGTATTTGTTCTACTACTGCAGCTTCATAGCCGCCCGGCTTATATCCTCAATAGACATGCCGACGAAAAGATTATTCTTGCGCCATTTTGTATAATCAAAAGGCTCGCGCAACACCAAAGAAATAAATTTCTCCGCGTCCACATTGCCCAGCTTCTCGATTAAAGCGCTCATTCCCGTGTTCATTAAAAGCGTATCATTCATTTTTTTATCCCTTCCCATGTTTTAACAAACTGAATAGGGTCAATTATTTTTATCTTAGCAGTTTCGTATTTCAATATTTCATCATCTGTCGTAATAAAATAATCAGCTTCGCCCTCAATAGCACAAGCCAAATGCAAAGCGTCCGCTGGTTTAAGTCCGGCGCTCCCAATTTTTCTGGCAGACTTTATTATTATATCATTTTCTACAACAGTTTGTTTGGCATATTTTGAGAAAACATCAATAGCCAAACGCCTATTTTCATAAGGATTGTTGTAATTTTCCAGTGTTGAAATATATGACCAAACAAGCTCCAGCCTGTCGTCTATAATCAATGTTTGAATAAAAAGTTTTGCTTGGGTTTCTAAAGCGATACGCAACTGCGTTTGCTCATCAAACGGCCGATTATAGCAACAATGGTCCAAATAAATTCTCATGACTAATTATACCTTGCTGGAACAAGTGAAAACGGGCTATTTGCTATGTCGCCTCGACTTCGCTCAGCGACCGGAGCTGTCTTTTCCATATTCACAAATGCTCAACTAAAATCTTACGCTTCGCTCCCCGGACGGCACACACTGAACACAGCCGAAGTGAGTCGCAGGCCTGCCCTGAACTTGTCGAAGGCCTGCCCTGAGCCTGTCGCAGGGGAGCAGTGTACAGCCTCGTTATTTAAGCTACTATTTCTCAAACCAAAGTTATCTGCGGCACATTGGCAAAATGCGCGTCAAAAGTTGCCAGCGGCAAATTGTAGGCATGAGCAGTTGCGGCTATCCACAAATCATTCTCCGGTATGGTTTTCCTGTCTTTTTCAGTTCCGCTTTGATAAGCGCATAAGAATTAGCAATTTCCAGACTGACTGGCAGAACCTCAAAATGCGCCAAAACATTTTGAAATAAAGTCATATTTTTTGCGGATTGGATGATTTATAGGCTCCGTAAAATAATTCCCCCGCAACTATAACCGGAATAAATGCTTCATCGATTTTTGCCAATAACTCCAAGGCTGCTTTCTCGTTATGCAGCATCTTTATAATCACGTTGGCATCAACAACACTACCACTCATTTTTCTCAATTTTCCGCGTATCCTGCAAAATAGCGGTCATTTCCTGATAGCTATCATCGGATAATTTACCCACATACTGCAGATATGTTTTTTCTGGAACGCTATCCATGATATTATCTAGAATTGTAATAATAGCTACTCTATTTTTAGCCACATTCACTGGAAACACTGGTACGAAAGCACGCCCATCATAATAAGCTTTTATGGCTTCCATATAACACCTCTGCTAAAATTATACCATATTCCTGCTTCTCCGCTCCCTGTGTCCCCTGAGCTTGTCGCAGGGGAACGCGCCCTCAATAGCTGACCAGCAGACCCGCGGCTTCAGCGGCTGTCCCCTAGAAACTTTCAATTTACGACAAGGCCTTTCGTATTTTTTTCGCCACATCTTTAGCTAGGTTCAGGAAACCTAACGACTGCTCAAGCGAAGGCACATTATCTGCCACCAAGCCAATGTTGGCCGGATACCTTGTTTTCACATAAGCATTATTGAGCAGTCCTAATAAGTCTGCATCTATATCTAAATCATTGAATCGTTTAATATCCGAGTATAATTTTACTAGATTATGAATTTTTAATAACGGCAGTTTATTTTCCAAAATAAATGCCTTGAAATATTTTTCCACCGCTTGCTGGCAATGAAAAGCCACAAAACTCATAAAGCGTTCGGCATCAGCCAGCTTAAATATAGTCTCTGACAGTTCTATGTCTTTATCCGCAAAATTCAGCCAGTCTTCAATTGCCTTTTTCATAGATTACTTTTCCCGTCTTTTCCACTTCTTCAATAAAAAAATTGCCATAATCTTTCAAAATGCTTAATTCTTTTTTGGAATATACCAAAATATCCAGAGCCACTTTGTAATTTATATCGCGCACCAGTTTGCATACGGCCAATTCTTTTTGCGCTCTTTCCTCATAAGTTTTGGCCACATCGTCATTGTCCAATACGACCATGAGGTCTATATCGCTGTCCGCCGTCATTTCATCTCTGGCGCACGAACCGAACAAAACAATCTTATATGGATTGGCAGGTTTTAGATTTTCCACCAAATCAGAAACAAGCGTTTCATTTTTCATTATAAATCTCCTCTGCCTCTCCCTCACCACTCGCCGGTATCAGTAGCTCACCTGCACCAGACCGCCAGCCTGTTTTTTTGCTGACAAATACCGCGTCGCTACTTGCCCTGATTGGCCGCTCTGAACAACGCGGCATCATCCTCTAGGCCGCCGCCGATGTTTTCTTGAACTTAAATTTTTTGCCCTCAATTTTTTCCAAAATCTCTTTGACTGAAAGATGCTTGGTCGACTCATAAAACAACTCTTTATTTTTCCACGTTTCAGACAAGGCTTTTTCTAAAGAACTATTCATTGCTCAGCACCTCCAGCGGCGTCGTCATCCTAAACGGATAGTTAAAACCATTTATTTTATTTATCGTCATTATATCACGTTCTTTTCGCACATTGGCCAAATGCTTGAAATTCCAACTCAACAAAATATCCATCTCATAAACAGTAGTGTAGGCAATATGCAAAGCATCCGCAACTTTACTGCGCGGAATTATGTTATTTTTAATATATGCTTCAGCCAACAAATTTATATCACTGGCTGTTTCATCGGTGGCCTCAAGTTTATTTATACCCGGATATTTAGTTAAAACGGCTAACAAACGCTTCTTTTTCTCTATATCTTGCGTGTTGTTTAACTCTTCCGTAACAACACCGGAAATGTAAGTGTCAATCTTGTTGACAGCCACTACTTCCGCAAAAAAACGCTCTGTATCTTTCCTGTAGTCTGGAGCGTCTTCTGCCAAGAGAAAATTTATTACACTCGTGTCCAGATAAACTTTTAATTTATGCATTGCTTATCTCCCGCATAACTCGGATGTCTCGACACACTCGGTGTCTGGAGCATTTCACTCCCTGCATCCCGCCGCCGCCCCTGAGCCTGTCGCAGGAAGCGCGGCCTCAATAGCTGACCAGCAGACCCGTGGCTCGCGTCTTTTTGCTGACGAATATATCGTCGCCGGACGCTCTAAAACCCGTTGCCGAATTTATTGCTGGTACGATATCAAATCTCTTTCCACACGGTTTAGGACATTCTCCAGAGCAAGCTTATTAGATTGCAGTGCAAGGATTAAACTGTTCGTTTCCCTGAGCACTATATCAGACAATTCTAGGTTCAATGCACCCAGCGCCGCATATATAGCATGTTCTGTCTCTATAGCTTTGTCTTTTTCTTGTTGTCCGCTATATTTCAGAGGATACAACCGGATGACACAAATACCTTCGATTATCTTCAACGCCTCGGTCATTTCCTGACGCGTGCGCGCGGTATAAAAGGCAGTCAAACCATGCGCCACCAAGGTTCTCGGCTCCACCTTGCCCGTCTTGCCGGATTGCGACACGGCTGGTATCAATGCGGCTTCAGCGCGGACTTGGTCAATGCCTGTCTGGTCGAAATCCGTTTTCCGGCGACCCATTTCAGCCAATAATGCGTCAAGTGTGGACGCGGTAATTTCCTGATGACCATTAGTTGTGTATGCTCCTTCATAAATTAAGGTGTATCCCTGATTGGGACTGTATGTCAATACAGCATTGTGGTCTATTACTGGATTTGTTTTAGAATTTCTCAACAAAAAGCTAACTTTGCCAAACTCCGCATCCACCGCCGCGGCGATGCCCTGCGCCATGAACTTCTTGATGTCCGCCTCGCTGACATTCCCCCGGTCCGTGATGAACTTCAGCGCCGCCGCGTGGGGTGCCGGGTCGCTACCCAGAAACCTCGCCGCCTGCATGTCCATGTACGCCGCCGCGCCGAGTTGCAAACTCGCCGTCTTAGAATCGCTACCAAGCATTGCGACAGCCTCTGGTGGACGAATATTTCTCACATTTAAAGAATAATATGTTGCTACTGCCGCCTCTGTTGAAGTGTCAATTAAATCTACATCTCCACCAAAGCCTGCAACCCTAGTATAAATATCCTCATCTTCATCAAAAACAGCCATAGCATAATCATTGGCGCAATTTAACACACCCTCGTTTATTTCTTTCTTCGCATAGCCCAAAGTAGCTACATAGCCCCTTACGTTTAATAATCCAATATCTCCCATAAAAGCACCTCCACATTCATTCCATACTAGTAACTATATTAACAAAATCCAACAGTAAAAATCAATACATTTACCTATATAAAGATATCGATACTACTTTTGCATTGTCCCATTTTTTTGGGTCGTTCAATTTTTGTAACGCGTATAAAACCGCAATTAAGTGGGTATGTGTATTGTTATGGGGGGTTTCAAAAAATGAGATTTTTTCTTTGTAACGTGGGGACAGTAACAGGACAGTCATTTATGACTGCTATCCGTAGTGATAATGTTACTGACTGGAAAGATACTTTCATAGAAAAGAATAAGGCTCAATTATTAACTTGTACAGATAAAGAAAATTTAGAAAAAACGC